>NZ_JDWI01000019.1:0-123046 GCF_012932765.1 Rhizobium sp. 57MFTsu3.2 | reverse complement strand
GGCGCAAACACCTCGGGTCTGGCAAGCGCTGGACGAGTGGATGCGCCATCGTGTGAGGGCAATCCAGCTCAAGCAATGGAAGCACGGCAGACGATCTTTCGGGAAATGATGGCAAGGGGAGCCAAACCTGGGGTGGCCCAGCAAGTGGCAGCAAATGCCGGTCGCTGGTGGCGCAACAGCGGCAAGCTCCTTAACGCCACCCTCACCATTAGATGGGCTGACCAACTTGGAATGCCCAGGCTCGTCTAACCTCAATCTCTCGAACCGCCCGGTGCGGACCCACATGCCGGGTGGTGTGGCAGGGGTGCGATCACATCGAGCGCCCCCTATGCCGATTTGGAGCTGTAATGGTAAGTCGCGGACGGGATCAATCGCTGTCGAGCTCGATACCCTGCACCTTCTTCAGCGGGCTGAAGGTCATCCTGTGCAGCGAGCAGGGACCGTGCTTCTCGATACCGGCCCTATGTTGCGCGGTGCCATAGCCGGCATGCGCGGCAAAGCCGTAAGCCGGAAAGGTGCTGTCGGCGCGCGCCATCATCCGGTCGCGCGTCACCTTGGCGACGATCGATGCGGCGGCGATCGAGACGGAGCGCGCATCACCCTTCACGACTGCCTGGCCGGGGCAGGCGAGCCCAGGCGGAACGTCAAGCCCATCGGTCAGGACAAAGCTAGCTGGTATCGACAGGCCGCAGATGGCGCGGCGCATGGCATCCAGACTGGCCTTGCGGATATCGGTCTCATCGATGCGCGTCGAACTTGAAGAGGCGATCGAGACGGTCGCGGTTGCGAGAATCTGAACGAAAAGCTCTTCGCGCCTCAGGGCCGAGAGCTGCTTGGAATCGTTCAGGCCTTCAGGAATGCGTTTCGGATCGAGAATGACGGCTGCCGCCACGACGGGACCGGCCAGCGGCCCCCGTCCGGCCTCATCGGCACCTGCAACCGGCCAGTGACCGGCCTTGCGCGCCTTCAGCTCCAGCCGGAAATCCGGCACGAGGGGGACATCTTCGAAAAGCATGGGAGAATCGGGTGACGTGCGACGGCTCATGCAGCTGACCCTCGCACGCCAACCCGATTTCCTGCAAGTCCCCGGATCAGGGCGGCGGGCCGGGGACTCCAGCGCGGAAGGGCAGGGCGACCATCCGCGAAGCTGAAATGTCAGAGCAGCGAGAGCTGGACGCCGCTGCCATCGGGCGGAACGAACAGGTCGTCCCGCAGCCGCATGCTGCGCCGGGTCATGCCCAGCCGTTTCGTCGCCATTTCGAAACGGCGCGCAATCTGCCAGGCATAGGGTCCGGCGCCCTTCATTCGCTTGCCGAACTCAGCATCGTAATCCTTTCCGCCGCGCATCGAGCGGACCAGCGACATGACGTGACGATAGCGGTCGGGATAGTTCTGCAGCAGCCAGTCGCGAAACAGCGGCGACACCTCGAGCGGGAGACGCAGGATGACATAACCCGCCTCGGTGGCACCCGCCGCGTGCGCCGCATCCAGAATTCGCTCAAGCTCATGGTCGTTGAGCGCCGGAATCATCGGGGCAGCCAGGACCGATGTCTGGATGCCTGCCTCGGAGAGCGCGCGGATGGCCTCCAGCCGGCGCGTCGGCGTCGAGGCGCGGGGCTCCATGGTCCGCGCCAGCTTTCGGTCGAGCGTCGTCGCCGACAGTGAAACGCGGACAAGGTTTCTTTCCGCCATCGCCGAGAGAATGTCGAGGTCGCGCAGGATCATTGCCGACTTGGTTACGATCGAAACCGGATGGTTCGCCTTTTCCAGCACCTCAAGGATCTGCCGCATGATGCGCCATTCCTTTTCGATCGGCTGGTAGGGATCGGTGTTGGTGCCGATCGCGATTACCCGCGGCTTGTAACCAGGCTTCGCCAATTCTCGCTCCAGGAGTTTCGCCGCATCCGGCTTGGCAAACAGCTTGGCTTCGAAGTCCAGACCGGCCGAAAGGCCCATATAGGCATGCGTCGGCCGCGCGAAGCAGTAAATGCAGCCATGCTCGCAGCCGCGATAGGGATTGATCGAGCGGTCGAAGGGAATGTCCGGCGACTCGTTGCGGGTGATGACCGTTCGCGGCTTCTCGATCTGCACGTCGGTCTTGAACGGCGGCAGATCCTCAAGGTTCTGCCAGCCATCGTCGAACGCTTCCCGACGCAGAGGCTCAAAGCGCCCGCTCGGATTAAGCCCGGCCGCACGCCCACGGCGGCGGTCGACATCGATCTGCAGGCCGGCAGATACGATCATCGTATCGGCAATATCTGCCGTATGGGCAGGCGCGAATGCGGCCTGCCCTGCAAGGGACTGCTCATTCATCGGATTCTCCGCTGGCGGAAGCTTTGCTTCCATCCGTTTTGATGATTAAATTCCTATCGGCAAAAAGAGAACAATGCAAGAACAAAATGAGGAAAGTGTCGCTGGCAAATTTTTGTGCGGCGCTCTATGAATAGGCAATGTTGACAGTTGTGCTGGAATGCCAGGATCAGGAACCGGAACTGGCGCAGACATTATCGGTGTTGGTTGCAGGCGCAGTGGAGGGGCTCGTCAGCGACGTCGTGGTGCTGGACCACGACTCGCGGGATGGAACGTCGAGGGTGGCCGACGCCGCCGGCTGCCGCTTCCATTCACAATGGGATATCAAGGACATAGTGCATTCGGCGCGAGGCGAGTGGCTCCTTTTCGTGGAACCGGGGGCGCGACCGCAGACCGGCTGGATCGACGAGATTGCTGAGTATATGATCCTGAACAAGCTACCGGCGCGGTTCAACGCGTCGCGCGGATACCGACGGCCGTTCCTGCAGCGTATCGGGCGTGTTTCGTCGCCGCTGGAGCTAGGTCTTCTCCTTCCGAAGGCGCAGGCGATCGCTGCCGCAAGAAGCGGAATGCGTCTCGCGGAATTCGCGAAGGGGCAAAAGCTGCGCAAGCTCAGCAGCGAGCTGATTCCATCCTGGGTCGCGCGCGCGGCGCGATAGTAGGTAGGGCGCTGCTCCGCGTGCCACCCATGCGGATAATTGGCGCCCGATACAATTTTGCGCTATAATTCCATCATGGCGCCGCCCGAGCGCCTCGCTTCGTGACGGTCGACCATGGAATGCCGGCAGACGGCAGAACAGGTCAGCGGAAGTCTCCTCTTCTGCCGGTTTCCGGCAAAAGGAGGTGCGTCATGAAACGCAATATGATCCGCGGCCTGATAGCGGCCGTCATATTGACGACATCGATGATCGCGCATCCGCATTCGGCAGCATCGCAGATGATGCGCAGTTGCGCAGGCCGATCCGAGGTCGTCAATTTCCTCGACAAGAATTTTGCCGAGAGACTGACGGCGGTCGGGCTGATCAACCAGAACGCCATGCTTGAGGTCTACGCCGCGCAGAGCGGCACGTGGACGCTGCTCATCACGGATGTTCACGGCGTAAGCTGCATCCTGCTGTCGGGTGATAGCTGGGATACGATGCCTGCTCTGCCGGGCATAGGGGCATAGAGCGGCAGACGGTCGCCTGCCGAAGCAGTCCGTTACTTGCCGGCGCCGCGCTTCAGGTGCTCATCGAGGCGCGGCATGATCTCCACGAAATTGCAGGGCATGTGGCGGTAGTCGAACTGGGATTTCAATATGCCGTCCCAGGCGTCCTTGCAGGCGCCAGGCGAGCCCGGCAGCGCGAAGATGAAGGTCGCGTTGGCAACGCCCGCCGTGGCGCGGGACTGGATCGTCGAGGTGCCGATCTTGTCGTAGGAGATACGGTGGAACACTTCCGAAAAGCCATCCATCCTCTTCTCGAAGAGCGGCTCCAGAGCTTCCGGGGTGACGTCGCGGCCGGTAAAGCCGGTTCCCCCCGTGGTGATGACGACGTCGATATCGTCGCGTTCGGTCCACGCCTTCACGCGGGAAGCGATCGCCTGCCGATCATCGGGGACGATCGCGCGGTCGACCAGCCGGTGCCCCGCCTCCTTGATTCTGGCGGCCAGCGTATCGCCGGAGCGGTCATCGGCAAGCGTGCGTGTATCCGAGACCGTCAGCACGGCAATGCCGACAGGAATGAAGGGACGCGTTTCATCCAAACCCGGCATCATGACCTCCCGCAGTCGTTTCCGTGGCTTCGAAATACCAGTCCGGCCGTTCGCGGTGAAGCGCGGCGGCGGCGTCTTCCGCCGCCGCAAGCGTATGGAAGATACCGTAGCAGGTCGCACCGGAACCAGACATGCGAACGAAAGATGCGCCCTGCTTCTTGAGCATCGTCGAGATCTCGGCAATTTCGGGCAGCAGGTCGCGAGCGACCGGCTCAAGGTCATTGCGCGTAGCGCGTATCGCCTCGACCCAGTTGAAACGCGGCGTCATGTCGAGCGGCGGATTGGCCTTGTTCGTCAGCCTTCGGAAAACCTCGGGCGTTGATACGCCTTTCAACGGGTTTGCCAGCACCATGGCAAAGGCCGGCATGTCGTCGACAGGCACGATTTGCTCGCCAATGCCCCTGGCGATCAGCGGTCTGCTCGCCAGGCACATAGGCACGTCGGCGCCAAGTCGAATGGCGATTGCCTCGATGGTCGCGTTCAGAAGCGAGACATTCCAGAGCCGCATCAGACCGCGAAGCGTAGCCGCCGCGTCGGCCGAGCCGCCGCCGATACCGGAGGCAATCGGCAGGTTCTTTTGGAGATGGATGCGGACGGCGGGAGCGGAGCCGCCCTCGCGAGCGATCGCCTCGCGCATAAAGTCCCGAGCCTTCAGGACGAGGTTGTCGTCGCGGCTGTCGTCAAGCGCCTCGGCAAAACGCCCGGAGATCACGAATTCATCTTTATCCGCCAGCGCAAAGCCCAGCCGGTCACCATGTTTGGTGAAGGTCACGAGCATGTCGAGCCGATGGTAGCCATCGGATCTCTGGCCCGTCACATGCAGGGCCAGATTGATTTTTGCCGGAGCGTCCTCGATGACCGTCACGTCATCGCCCATACTCGCCTCTGGCATCGCCGATCAGGACTTCTTATCGGTAGGCTTCGGTTGGATCGGCGCCGGGTCAGGCTGTTTCTTGTCCGCAGCCTTGGAGTTGTCTGTATCCTGCGGCAGGCCGTTGGCGATTTTGTCCTTGATCTTCGGGATCTCGGATGCCTCAGGGTCGGAGCCGAGCGCGCGGTTCCACTGGTAGACGGCTTCGAGCTTGCGTCCGACGCGCCAATAGGCATCGCCCAGATGGTCGTTGATCGTCGCGTCGCCGGCCTTGATCTGCGCAGCCTTCTCCAACTCCTCAACCGCTTCGGCGAAGCGGTTCAGCCGGAAATAGGCCCAGCCGAGAGAGTCGATGATGTAGCCATCGTCGGGACGCAGGTCGACCGCCTTCTTGATCATCGCCAGCCCCTCGTCGAGGTTCCGGTTCATGTCGATCCACGAGTAGCCAAGGTAGTTTAGAACCTGCGGCTGATCCGGGTTGAGCTCCAGCGCCTTGCGGAAATTCGGCTCGGCCTGGTCCCATTTCTTCAGGCGCTCATAGGCAATGCCACGCTGGAAGAAGACAGTCCACGCGCCCTTGCCCGGCAGTGGGCCGATAACTTCGACAGCCTTGTCGTAGTTTTCGGCCATCGCGGCGTAATCCTTCACGTCCGACAGCACGCTGCCATAGGCGAGGTAGCTGCGAACGTCGTTCGGATCGGAGGCAATCAGGTTCTGAAGGTGCTTGCGTGCCTCATCCACCTTACCGCCCTGTGCAAGTGCAAGGCCGAGCTGAAGCTCGGAGATGCGGCGCATCGGCGAGTTCTCGGGTACCTGCTGGTAGAGCGCGATGGCGCGGTCCATCTGCTCCTGTTTCTCGGCAATGCCACCGAGCATGACGAGCGTATCGGCGCTATCGGGATCCAGCGTCTTGGCGGTCTGCAGGTAGAGCGAAACAATATCCTCGGCGCCGTCGCGGTTCAGCGCGCCACCGATGGAGAAGAGCACGCCGGCAGCACCCTGCTTGGCCGTCTGGATCTGCTGCTCCTGCTTCTCGCCCTTTTCGATGCTCTGGCGCAGCGCTTTGAGCGGCGCGTAGTTGGGCAGCAGGTTGTCGCCGACGGAAATTGCGTCGAGCGCCTTCTGCTTGTTGCCCTGTGAGGCTTCGAGCCGGGCAAGAGCGATGACGGCGCGCATGAAGGTATCAGGAGCGGTCGCGCCGCCGTCCTTGTCGAGCACGGCGTCGTTGAGGTTCTGGCGAGCGGCCCTGATGTCGCCGTTCACGATCGCGATCGCGCCGGCATTGTATGACTTGAAGATGCCGACCCAATCCGGTCCCTTCATCTTCTGGATCGTGGTGAGGGCTTCCTTGCCACGGCCGGCGCCGACGCGGGCCCAAGCGGCGAGCAGATCGTTCATCATCCGGTCGAGATCGTTCGGTCCGGTATATTTCAGAAGGGATTCAGCCGTCTTGTATTCGCCACGGCGAATGGCATCCATGCTGCGCACGATGGTCGTGATGCGCTCGACGGTCGGATCACCCTTCAGGTCGTTGGCGTATTTCACGCCGTCCTGGATGTCGCCGTTCAAAAGCAGCGAGATCATCAGTCGCTGGCGGATTTCCGGATTTCCCGGCTCGATCTGCAGCGCCTTCTTGTAGAGTTCGATCGCCGTCTCGTAATCGTGATCGACATCGGCGGTCCGGGCAGCCAAAAACGCACCGGAGAAGCTCGTGACGCTATCCGGATCGAAGATCACTGTCGCGGCATCGTCCTTCTTGGCCGTCTCTTCGGCATTCACGCCGCCGAGCGCTGCCAGCGATATGACCGCTGCCATGGCTGCGCTCGAAAGAAGACGGATGGCAAGTTTTTGCCGCATTAGAAAACCTCTCTTGTGGCAGCCGGCCTCGTCCGACTGCAAATCAGTTGAAATGACTGACTCACAACAGGATGGCTTTTTTGAAGCGGTCCTGCAATAAAATCAGCCCGCGATCAGTGACCGTCGATTAATTGACGCGCTCGATGCAAAAGTCGATGACTTCCATCAGGGCCGATTTCCATGCCGTGTCGGGAAGGGGCGCAAGCGCATCGCGTGCGATCGTGCCGTAGTGAACCGCCCGGGCGATGGTATCGTTCAGCGTGCCGTACTTGGTAATCAGGCCAAGTGCCTTTTCGAGATGCTGGTCGCTGCTTTCGCCGCCTTCAATGGCCTGACGCCAGAAGGCGCGTTCTTCCTCGGTGCCGCGGCGATAGGCCAGGATCACAGGCAGCGTGATCTTGCCCTCGCGGAAGTCGTCGCCGACATTCTTGCCGAGATCGGCTGCCTTTCCGCCGTAATCCAGCGCGTCGTCGACCAGCTGGAAGGCCAGCCCGAGGTTCATGCCGTAGGACTTCAGCGCGTTGCGGCCGGATTTGCCGGCATCGGCGACGATCGGGCCGACTTCGGCAGCCGCGGCAAACAATGCCGCCGTCTTCGCGCGGATGACGGCGAGGTAGTCGTCCTCAGTTGTTTCCATGTTCTTGGCGACGGAGAGCTGCAGCACTTCGCCTTCCGCGATCACGCAGGCAGCCGAGGAGAGCACGTCGAGCGCTTCGAGCGAGCCGACCTCGACCATCATGCGGAACGCCTGGCCGAGCAGGAAGTCTCCGACGAGCACGCTGGCCTGGTTGCCCCAGATCATGCGAGCCGTGGACTTGCCGCGGCGAAGGTCGCTCTCGTCGACCACATCGTCATGCAGCAGCGTCGCGGTGTGCATGAACTCGACCGATGTCGCAAGCTTGATGTGGTTTTCGCCCTTGTAGCCGAACAGCGCAGCCGAGGCCAAAGTCAGCATCGGGCGCAGACGCTTGCCGCCGGACGAGATGAGATGGTTGGCCACCTCAGGAATCATCTGGACGTCGGAACCGGCCTTGGAGAGAATAAGCTGGTTGACCCGTTGCATGTCCGCCTTGGTCAAATCGACCAGCGGCTTGACGGATGCCAGTTTGTTTTTGCTTTCTTCAAGCGGTATGACCACGCCCAACGACCCGGACTCCTGTTAAATTATTGGGTTCGACAATAGAAAGGGGCGATTGGCGCGGCAAGGGGTGAATTGTCGCGTCGCGCAAATTTGAAAGGGATTTTCCCGCAAATGCATGAACTTATTCGCGCCAATGATCCCGTACTGCTCTCCTTTGCGGAGAGTCTGCTGAAGGATGCGGGGATTCACTGCTTCATCGCCGATCAGGGCATGAGCATTCTGGAAGGGTCACTCGGCATGCTGCCGCGCCGGCTTCTCGTCGATGATGACGAGGCGGATCGGGCGCGCCGCATTCTCGTGGATGCCGGGCTCGGCGACGAACTGCGGATGCCGAAGTGAGCTTTTGATGACGGAAGATGTTGCCGAGACCATAGATGCCTTTCACCGGGGGCTGTTCCATGTGGTGCAGCCGAAGGGCAGGGGGCATCGCTCGGGCATGGATGCAATGCTGCTCGCAGCGCTCGTTGCCGACGATCGTCCGATCAAGGTTGCCGATCTCGGTGCCGGCGCGGGTGCTGCAGGCTTGGCCGTCGCGTCACGGCTGCCGGCCGCGGAAGTCGTGCTCTTCGAGCGCTCGGGCGAGATGGCTGACTATGCGCGCCGCAGCATCCTCCTGCCTGACAATGCGCATGTGGCCGGCCGCGTTTCAGTCGTCGAGGCGGATGTGACGCTAAGGGCGAAGGCGCGAAACGAAGCCGGTCTTGTCGATGAGAGCTTCCATCATGTCATCATGAACCCGCCGTTCAACGATGCAGGCGATCGCCGGACGCCCGATGCCTTGAAGGCGGAGGCGCATGCGATGACGGACGGACTGTTCGCAAGCTGGGTGCGGACGGCCGGGGCGATCATGATCCCCGGCGGACAATTGTCCTTGATTGCGAAGCCGGAATCGATCGCCGAAATCATCGATGCCTGCGGACGCCGTTTCGGCGGCATCGAGGTGACCGCAATCCATCCGCGCGAAGGCGAGAACGCCGTGCGCATCCTCGTCACGGCGATAAAAGGATCGCGCGCGCGGCTTTCGCTGCGCGCGCCACTCATCATGCACGAGGAGGGGACGCATAAATTCTCCCCCTTCGTGGACGATCTCAACAACGGCCGGGCGGCCTATGCCAGGCGCTAGCCGGTCACGAAGTCAATCAGCAGCTTGACGTTCAGGCCGGCAATCAGGATCGCGATCACATAGGCGATGGCGCTCAGCCAGCGCGGGGCGACCAGCGCACCCATCTTCGCCTTGCTGGCGGTAAACATCACCAGCGGGAAGACGGCGAAGGAGAGCTGGAGGCTGAGCACGACCTGCGTCAGGATCAGCAGTTCCGCCGTCCCTTGGTCGCCATACCAGATCGTGACGAAGGCGGCCGGAATGATGGCGATCGCGCGGGTGATGAGGCGGCGAACCCATGGCTGAAGCCGGATCTTCAAGAAGCCTTCCATGACGATCTGGCCGGCAAGGGTTGCTGTCACCGTCGAATTCAGGCCGCAGCAGAGCAAGGCGATGCCGAAGAGCGTTGGCGCGATTGCCAGGCCGAGCAGCGGCGAGAGCAGCGCAGATGCTTCGCCCAGTTCCACGACATCCGTCTTGCCGTTGGCGTGGAAGGCGGCTGCTGCAAGGATCAGGATCGATGCGTTGATCAGCAGCGCAAAGCACAACGCTATGGTCGAGTCGATCGTGGCGTAGGTCAGCGCCTCGCGCTTCTCCGGCACCGAATGGCCGTAAGCGCGGGTCTGGACGATGCCGGAATGCAGATAGAGATTGTGCGGCATCACCGTGGCGCCGAGAATGCCGAGCGCGAGGTAGAGCATCTCGGGGTTGGAGACGATCTCGGTCGTCGGGAAGAAGCCCCGGATCACGGCGCCCCATTCCGGATCGGCAAGGAAGATTTGCACCCCGAAGCACACCGCAATGATACCGAGCAGAGCGATCACGAAGGCTTCCACCCAGCGGAAGCCGATCTTCTGCAGATAGAGAATGAGGAATACGTCGAGCGACGTGATAAGCACACCGAGCTCGAGTGGGATTCCGAAAAGCAGATTGAGGCCGATCGCCGTGCCGATCACTTCGGCAATGTCGGTGGCGATGATGGCGACTTCGGCAAAGGCCCAAAGCGGCACGGAAACATATTTCGGGAAGGCGTCGCGGCAGGCCTGGGCGAGGTCGCGACCGGAACCGATGGCAAGGCGCGCACAGAGCGACTGCAAAACGATCGCCATCAGGTTGGACAGCAGAGCAACGGTCAGCAGCGCATAGCCGAACTTCGATCCACCGGCGAGCGAGGTTGCCCAGTTGCCGGGGTCCATATAGCCGACGGCCACCATGTAGCCGGGTCCGAGGAACGCAGCGATCCGTCGCCAACGTGTGCCATGCTTGTGCGTCTGGACGGAACGGTAGACATCGGAAAGCGATGCCTCTTCGCGCTCGTGTCGCCAGCCGGTCTTTGCGTTCGGATTTACGATGTCCATGCAGTGTCCGCCTACTATCAATGCGGCCAGTATGTCCGATTAGAATGATAATGCAAGTCATTCGCAACAAGAATTCTGGACTGGCAGATGTTTTCTGCGCCGGCCATTGCGTTTGTCGCGCCGTTGCATACATGGAAGACGTTCGCTGATCTTGTCGCAAAGGATGGAAAATGGCCGGATTTTTGAAGAGGTTGCTGCCGAAGCGGTTCCGCAAGGAAGGCGTGGTCATTCCCGTCGTTCGACTTCACGGTCCGATCATGAGCGGCGGAAGCCAGTTCCGGCCGACCCTCAATCTCGCCGCAACTTCACAGGTCCTGGAAAAGGCTTTCAGCTTCAAGGATGCGCCGGCGGTCGCCATCTCGCTTAATTCACCCGGCGGCTCCCCGGTCCAGTCGCGGCTCGTCTTCGCGCGCATTCGCGATCTTGCGCGTGAAAAGCAGAAGAAGGTTCTCGTCTTCGTCGAGGATGTTGCGGCATCCGGCGGTTACATGATCGCTCTTGCTGGCGACGAAATTATTGCCGACCCCACCTCCATCGTCGGCTCGATCGGTGTCGTCTCCGGCGGCTTCGGCTTTCCCGAACTCTTAAAGAAGATCGGCGTAGAGCGTCGCGTCTACACGGCGGGGGAAAACAAGGTAATCCTTGATCCGTTCCAGCCCGAGAAGGAAAAGGACATCGAATACCTGAAGACCCTGCAGCTGGAGATTCATCAGGTCTTCATCTCCATGGTTCGTGAACGCCGCGCCGGAAAGCTGAAGAGCGACGAAGTGGTCTTCTCCGGACTTTTCTGGACCGGCACGCGTGGTCTCGAACTCGGCCTCATCGACGGGCTCGGCGACATGCGGCAGGAGCTGAAGCGTCGCTATGGGGCGAAGACCAAGCTCGAGCTGGTGATGCCCGCGCGCGGCCTTTTCGGAAGGCGCATTCCGGGTATATCGTCAGCCAACTTGGAAGGCGCCGGAGCTGGCCTTGCGACCGGACTTGTCGAGGCCGCCGAGGAGAAGGCATTGTGGAGCCGCTACGGGCTCTGAGGGATAAAAGGCTGGCATTATGCCGCAACTGATAATCATCATCGTGCTGGTGGTCGGAGCCTGGCTTCTCTACCGCCGCTTCGTTGCCGATGCACAGCGGCTCGCCGAGCGATCCCGGCGTGCCGAGAAGGAGCGCCAGACGGGCGCCATCGGCACGCTGGTCAAGGATCCGGTCACCGGCGAATATCATCTGAAGAAGGACGAGGACGAGTAGGGCCGCAAAAGCCTTGACCCGTCTGGCGCGGCGTGGCACCTGTCCGCGCACTTTTTGTACGAATTCGGAAGCCGTTCCATGTCTGCAGCAATTCCCGACCACATGAACCCGAAGCGCTCGTTCCAGGCGCTGATCCTCACGCTCCATAACTATTGGGCGGACAAGGGTTGTGCGGTGCTGCAGCCTTACGACATGGAGGTCGGTGCCGGCACGTTCCACCCGGCAACGACGCTGCGCGCGCTCGGCCCCAAGCCGTGGAAGGCCGCCTATGTGCAGCCGTCGCGCCGCCCGTCGGACGGCCGCTACGGCGAGAACCCGAACCGTCTGCAGCACTATTATCAGTACCAGGTCATCCTGAAGCCGAATCCGTCGAACCTGCAGGAGCTCTATCTCGGCTCGCTGGCTGCGATCGGCCTCGATCCGCTGCTGCACGACATCCGTTTTGTCGAGGACGACTGGGAAAGCCCGACGCTCGGTGCCTGGGGTCTCGGCTGGGAATGCTGGTGCGATGGCATGGAAGTGTCGCAGTTTACTTATTTCCAGCAGGTCTGCGGTATCGAATGCTCGCCCGTCTCGGGCGAGTTGACCTATGGTCTCGAGCGTCTGGCGATGTATGTGCAGGGCGTCGACAACGTGTACGACCTGAACTTCAACGGGCGCGAAGGCGACGAGAAGATCAGCTACGGCGATGTCTTCCTACAGGCCGAACAGGAATATTCACGCCACAATTTCGAATACGCCAATACGGAAATGCTGCATCGCCACTTCATCGATGCCGAAAAGGAATGCCAGGCGCTTCTCGCCGCCGGCGCTCCTGGCGACAGCGATAATCAGAAGCTGCACAAGTGCGTCTTCCCAGCTTACGATCAGTGCATCAAGGCGTCACACGTTTTCAATCTGCTGGATGCGCGCGGCGTCATCTCGGTTACCGAGCGTCAGAGCTACATCCTGCGTGTGCGGACGCTGGCGAAGGCCTGCGGTGAGGCCTTCCTGCAGACGGATGCGGGTGGGGTGAACTTGGCGAAAACCGCCGCTTGAAGAGCGGCAGTCAGCGGCGCTCGTCGCTTCTGATCTCGACGCGGCGTTCCACCGGACGAGCCTTGCTGGACGAAAAAGTACGTTGCGATGGCCAGTATGTTGAGCAGGAAAATAAACGCGCTCATGGTCTGAATGATCCTTGCCGCAGTTTGCGTATGCACGCTAGTTCAACGTGCAGAGTGAAAATAAGGCTTCGGCCGGTGCGACGGTATCGTGATTTCTCACTACCCCCCGTCCAGTGATTGCCCCGAAAGAGGGCCGGAAAGCGGGATGACAATCTGCGGTAACCCGCATAGTCTCCGGGCATACTTTCGGTCGTTGCGGGGGATTCGCGAATGTATGTAATTCTTGGCCTTATTGTTCTGGTCGCGCTCTATGCCGTCTTTGTCTACAACGGCCTTGTTCGCGCGCGGCAGATGGCCGAGGAAGCCTGGTCCGGTATCGATGTGCAGCTGAAGCGCCGCGCCGACCTGATCCCGAACCTGATCGAGACGGTCAAGGGCTATGCCGCCCACGAGAAGACGACACTCGAAGAGGTCGTTGCCCTCCGCAATAAGGCGCAATCGGTTCCGACGGGCGACGTCGCCGGTCGCGCTCAGGCAGAAGGCCTGCTCGGCCAGGCGCTTGGACGTCTGCTGGCACTCGCCGAAGCCTATCCCGACCTGAAGGCAAACGAGAATTTCCGCGAGTTGCAGACCTCGCTGGAGACGATGGAAAGCGAAATCCAGATGGCCCGCCGTTATTACAATGGCGCCGCCCGTGATCTGAATGTCAAGGTCGAAAGCTTCCCCTCCAACCTTGTCGCTGGCCAGTTCGGGTTCCAGAAGCGGGACTATTTCGAGATCACCAACGAAGCGGATCGCGCCGTTCCGACCGTAAAGTTCTGATATCCGCCATTTGCCTTTGCGTAAAAACTGCTAAGAGCAGGGCATGATCGTGGCCTGATGTGGCCCTCGCGCAAAGACGGAAAAGACAGGCAATGAGTAAAGACAAGCTCACCATCATCCCGCCGGACAAGCCGCTGACAGGTCGCGCCGTCCCGCCCGGCTCGAAATCGATCACCAACCGCGCGCTGCTCCTGGCAGGTCTCGCCAAGGGCACGAGCCGCCTGACCGGCGCTTTGAAGAGCGACGACACGCGCTATATGGCCGACGCTCTCCGCGCCATGGGTGTCATCATCGAAGAGCCGGATGATACGAGCTTTGTCGTCACGGGCAGCGGCAAGCTGCTGCCGCCGCAGGTGCCGCTTTTCCTCGGCAACGCCGGAACGGCGACGCGCTTCCTCACGGCCGCTGCCGCCCTGGTGGATGGCACCGTCGTCGTCGACGGCGACCAGCACATGCGCAAGCGCCCGATCGGTCCGCTGGTCGATGCACTGCGTTCGCTCGGCATCGACGCGTCGACCGAAACCGGCTGCCCGCCGGTCACCGTCAAGGGCACTGGCCGTTTTGAGGCGAGCCGCATCCAGATCGATGGCGGCCTGTCGAGCCAATATGTCTCGGCGCTGCTGATGATGGCTGCTGGCGGCGACAGGGCGGTGACGATCGAACTGCTAGGCGAGGACATCGGCGCGCTCGGCTACATCGATCTGACCACAGCGGCGATGCGCGCCTTCGGCGCCAAGGTCGAGAAGACGAGCGCGGTGACCTGGCGCGTCGAGCCGACCGGCTACACGGCAGCAGATTTCGTGGTCGAGCCCGACGCCTCTGCCGCGACCTACCTCTGGGCTGCGGAGGTGCTGACATCAGGCAAGATCGACCTCGGCGTTGCAAACGGCGCGTTCACGCAGCCGGACGCGAAGGCCTATGACCTGATCGCCCAGTTCCCGCATCTTCCCGCGGTTATCGACGGCTCGCAGATGCAGGATGCGGTTCCGACCCTTGCTGTGCTCGCCGCCTTCAATGAGACGCCGGTCCGCTTCGTCGGCATCGCCAATCTGCGCGTCAAGGAATGCGATCGCATCCGCGCCGTCTCGACCGGCCTGACGCAGATCCGCCCGGGTCTCGCTCACGAGGAAGGCGACGATCTGATTGTCCAGTCCGATCCCTCGCTCGCCGGACAGCGTCTGCCTGCCAAGATCGATACCTTCGCCGACCACCGCATCGCCATGAGCTTTGCGCTCGCCGGTCTGAAGATCGCGGGCATAACGATCCTTGATCCGGACTGCGTCGGCAAGACCTTCCCGGCCTATTGGCGGACACTGGCCGCGCTTGGCGTGACCTATGCCGATGAGAGCTGACATTATCTGACGCGGCCAGGACGCCGCAGGCGAGGGGTATGATGATCCGACGGCTTTCCGGCCTTTGCTTCGTTCTGTTTCTGATGCTTGCGGCGCGTGGCGCCATCGCCGCGGAGGTGATCAACGCCTTCGCGTCAAACATTGCGCTGGAGAAGAGCGGCGCGATGACGGTGACGGAGACGATATCAGTTACCGCCGAAGGCAACCGCATTCGGCGTGGCATCTTCCGCGATTTTCCGCTGACTTATCAGGATGAAAAGGGCCGCCTCCGCCGAGTCGATTTCGACGTCATCGCGGTCAAGCGCGATGGCCGCGACGAGCCCTGGCACACCGAATCCATCAGCGGCGGCATCCGCATCTATGCCGGCTCGGAAGACGTTACCGTGAGCTATGGCCGGCACGAGTATGTCTTCACCTACCGCACCAATCGCCAGATCCGCTACTTCGACGATCACGACGAACTCTACTGGAACGTAACCGGCAATGGTTGGATCTTCCCGATCCTGATGGCGACGGCGACCGTGAACCTTCCAGATGGCGTCAGCGCGATCGATACTGCTTTCTTCACCGGCCCGCAGGGCGCGACGGACAGGAATGCAAAGATTTCAGGCGGCGGAAGTCGACTGTTGTTTTCGACGACCCGGGCGCTGAACGCAGGCGAAGGGCTGACGATCGCAGTCAAGATGCCGAAGGGCTCGATCAATCCGCCGAGCGCTGACGATGAGCGGCGCTGGTGGCTCAGCGACAACCGTGATTACTTCCTCGGCTTTGGCGGTCTCATTCTGGTCTTCCTCTATTACACGCGCTCCTGGCTGAAGGTCGGCCGTGACCCGGCGCGTGGCGTGCTGGTGCCGCGCTGGGATCCGCCTGATGGAATCTCGCCGGCGCTGGTGAACTACATCGACAATCGCGGCTTCTCCGGGCAGGGCTGGACGGCGCTGTCGGCAACGGCCCTCAATCTCGCGGTGCGCGGCTTTGTCGTGCTGGAGGACCTCAAGAACGCGATCGTCATCCGCCGCACCGACAAGCCGGTCGGCAAGGAGAAGCTGGAAGCAGGGGAAGCCAGCCTGCTTAACGCAGTCGGAGCCAAGGGCTCGCTGACGATCGATGAAGCGAACGGAACGAAGGTGAAATCAGTCGGCGACAGCTTCCGCACAGCCATCGAGCGCGAGCACCGCGGCAAGTACTACAACGCGAATGCCGGCTACACGACCGGCGGCATAGCGCTCAGCGCCGCTTCATTGGTGGCCCTCTTCGTCTTCGGAACGCTGGAACCTGATGCGATCGCCCTGATGATCATTCCGATTGGCGTCGTCGTCTTCATCTCGGTGTTCGTCGCTGGCTTCGCCAAGTCGTTCCGCCCCGGCAGATCGCTCGGCGCGAAGATCATGTCGGTGATCGCGATCGCCATTGCTGTCTTCATCGGCTTCAGCATCGTCTCGTCGCTGGCTTTGGCGCTGTTCTCGTCGCTGGTCGAGTTGCATGAGACGCCGATGCTGTTTGCGATCGGCGGCATCATTCTCCTGAACCTGCTCTACGTCTTCATCATGGGTGCGCCGACCCCGCTCGGTGCCAAGCTGATGGATGGCATCGACGGTCTCCGCCAGTACATGACGCTGGCCGAGAAGGACCGCATGAACATGGCTGGGGCGCCTGAGATGTCGCCCCAGCATTTCGAGAAGCTCTTGCCCTATGCCGTGGCGCTTGGCGTCGAAAAGCCCTGGTCGCGCGCGTTTGAAACATGGCTTGCTGCTGCGGCGGCGGGTGCCGCTGCAGCGGCCTATGCTCCCTCCTGGTATTCCGGTAATTTTGGCAGCGGCAATTTCTCCGATCGCATCGGCGGCTTTTCTTCGTCGATGGCCTCGACGATCGCCTCCACCATTCCGGCACCGCCATCAAGCTCGTCCTCCGGCTTTTCCGGCGGCTCGTCGGGCGGCTTTTCCGGCGGCGGCGGTGGTGGTGGCGGTGGCGGCGGCTGGTAAGGCGTCCTGCTCAATCATTCCTGCTTGAGCCCCCGGCAAGCGACTGTGCTTGACGTAGCAAGTATTCCTGCTTGACCCCGGGCAAGCATTCCTGCTTGACCTTTCGGCGCTCTCCCCTTAACCGCCAGACGGAAACGTGAAAGGGACGGGCATGAAGGTTCTGTTGATCGGATCGGGCGGACGCGAGCACGCATTGGCCTGGAAGCTGGCGCAATCGCCTCTCATGACGGAATTCTACGCCGCGCCCGGCAATCCCGGCATTGCCGACCACGCGACCCTGGTTGCCGTCAATGTCGACGATCATGATACCATCATTGCCTTCTGCAAGGACAAGGCGATCGACTTCGTCGTGGTTGGCCCGGAAGCGCCGCTCGTCGCCGGCATTGCTGACAAGCTGCGCGCCGCAGGCTTTGCAGTCTTCGGCCCATCGGCAGCAGCAGCCCAGCTCGAGGGTTCGAAGGGCTTCACCAAGGATATCTGCGCCCGCTACGGCATTCCGACCGGTGCCTATCAGCGCTTCAACAACCCGCCGAAGGCGAAGGCCTATATTCGCCAGCAGGGCGCCCCGATCGTCGTCAAGGCGGATGGCCTTGCTGCCGGCAAGGGTGTGACTGTTGCCATGACCGTTGATGAGGCGCTTGCTGCCGTCGACGATTGCTTCGAGGGTGCCTTCGGTGCCGCTGGCGCCGAGGTCGTTATCGAAGCCTATCTCGATGGCGAGGAAGCGAGCTTCTTCTGCCTTTGCGACGGTAAGCATGTCCTGCCGCTCGCAACGGCCCAGGACCACAAGCGGGTGGGCGAGGGCGACACCGGCCCGAACACCGGCGGTATGGGCGCCTATTCGCCTGCTCCCGTCATGACCGCCGAGATGGTCGAGCGCACGATGAAGGAAATCATCGAGCCGACCATGCGCGGCATGGCCGAAAGCGGCTATCCCTTCTCCGGCGTCTTCTTCGCCGGCCTGATGATCACCGCCAAGGGCCCCGAGCTTATCGAGTACAATGTCCGCTTTGGCGATCCCGAGTGCCAGGTGCTGATGATGCGTCTGAAGAGCGATCTTCTGCCGCTTCTCCACGCCACCGCCACCGGGACGCTCGATCAGGTGTCCGCCGAATGGACGGATGATCCGGCCCTGACGGTCGTCATGGCATCGGAGGGCTATCCGGGCTCCTACGACAAGGACACGCCGATCCGCCATATCCCGGAAGCGGGCGAGGGCGCCAAGGTGTTTCATGCCGGCACAGCGCTCAAGGACGGAGCGCTGGTCGCAACGGGTGGCCGCGTGCTGAACGTCACCGCCACAGGGAAGACGGTTGGCGAGGCGCAGACGCGTGCCTATGCGCTCCTCGACAAGGTCGATTGGGACAATGGCTTCTGCCGCCGCGACATCGGTTGGCGCGCGATCGACCGCGAAAAAGCGTGAGCAAACCCGAAATCGGGTCAGTTCTCTAAATTTTTACCCTTTCCCCTGACGGGATGGAAACAAAGCCACGCTAGTCTCTTCTCAACGTGAGACGGAGTGTTCCATGCGTCAGGTCATCTTGGGTGCGATAGCTGTGTTTACGGCAGGGTCTGCCTGTGCCTCCTCGATTGAGGTCGTGGGCAAGGACGCGCGCACCAATGGCGGGAGCATCAGCCAGGAAAGCTGCCAAACCTGCCCGCCGCTTGAAAAGGTCGAGCGCAAGAAGGACTACACCGTACCGACGCTGGCACCTGGCGCGCTGCAATCCTCGGAAGTTCGCGACGTCAACGGTGAGATGAAGCTCTATCGTACCGAAGGCTGGATGGGCGGCTCGCCCGTCGTTTTTGTAACCAAGGCGCCAGCCGAACCAATGACAGCCGCCACGCAGCCGGCCGACAACATCGACCGCGCCTCGACGACGGCTGCAGTCATCGGTGGCGACGTCAAGCCGGTCGCGGCAGGCGTGACAGGCGTGCCGAAGGAACAAAAGGCGCCGCTCGACGTTTTCAACTTTGAACTTCGACCCTGATTTCCAGTTCCCTGCCCCAGCCTGACCAAAGTTTCGGTCGTCCGGGGTCCACCCCGCGGTGGATAAAATGCGTCCCTGAGAGAAGCAGGGACGCATTTTTTTATTTCTAGTGAGCTTTGCCGAACGGGGAGTTGCCAAAGTTCGGCGCAAGCAGGCGCGCAAGTGCGTGCAATCCAGTCGAAACATCCAGCCAACGCAAATGGTGTTTGGTGCCCTGGCTATCAGCAACGGCAGCGGTAGCTTCAACAGCCGTCAGCTCGGGAACCGGCTCCGGCGGAGGGGAGTAGATGCGTCCCTGATCGAGGGAAAGGATGGTTAGCGTCGTAATCATGGCCGTCTCCCACTTGCGGTTTTGCTGTGGGAAGCAGTCTCAGCCGGTTGCGGCCTTCCGGTCCTGAAAGGCCCAAGGAAAAGTTCCGAAACGATCCGAAACTAGCGCTCAGGGACACCCGCCAACCTCAACCCGTCGAGGAGGGCAGCAATGCGATCCGGATATTTGCCGGGTTGGCCGGCGCGGATGCGCTCGGCGGTTATATCAGGCGTCAGTCGTCTCAACGCCGCTAGGTGGCGATGGGCTTCCTCCATGCGGCCGAGATGCGCACTCGCAGCAATGAGCACCCATAGCGTTGGCTCGAAATTCGGATTGCTGGCCAGCGCTCTCGAAGCCCAGGCCACCGCCTGCTCGTATTCTCCGAGGATCACGTGGGCATGCGCGATGCCGCAATGCGAGAAATGCGCGCCGCGGTCACCTGGGGTCAAGCGGTTGGCCCTGTGGAAGTGGCTGAGTGCGTCGTTGACGTTGCCGCAATGAAGATGCCCGATGCCGGCCCTGACAACGACCATCGGGTTGTTGGGATTGGATTCGGCGGCCGCCTGCAGAACTGCAGGACCCCAATCGTAGTCCTTCACCGTCTGCATCAGGGCGACGCCGCAATGAGCCATGACCATGGCGTCGCCGGCGCAGTGCTCCAGCGCCCGCCGCGCCAGTGCGCCGCAGGTTTGCACGTCGTCCTCGGTGAGCGACGGCCAACCCATCGTGTAGCGATGCTCGAGCGCCCATGCCGCATGGGCAAGCAACTGCGCATTGTCAGGCTCGACGGCCAGCCCTTGCATGAGAAGCGCATAGGCGGCAGCGTTATCGCTTTCGATTTCGGTCGAGATCTTGGCCAGCGCCTGCAGGTAGATGTCGTAGGTGGCTACGCTTCCGGGCCTTTCACGTCGTGACCGCTCGATCTCGGCCGTCTGGATCAGCGGTTCGATCAGCGTTGCGACGCGCTCGGTGATGCGATCCTGAAAGTCGAATATCTCGTCCAGCGTCCCGTCGAAGGTCTGCGCCCACATATGCGTGCCGCCTTGACCCTCGACGAGTTCGGCGACAATGCGCAAGCGGTTGCCCTGCTGCCGGATGCTGCCTTCAAGCACGTAGCTGACACCGAGTTCCGCCGCGATCTTGCGCACATCCATCCCGCTGCCCTTGTAGGCAAAGGAGCAGTCCCGGCCGACGACGGCAAAGCTTCGGAACCGGCTGAGGGCTGCAATAATGTCGTCGACGATCCCATCGGCAAAGTAGTCCTGGTTTGGATCGCCGCTAAGATTGCTGAAGGGGAGGACAGCTAGGGTCGGCTTCAACTCCGGGGCTGGAGCAGCGGCTTTCGTTTCAATGTTCGCGCGGATGAAGCGGTAACCGACACGCGGCACCGTCGCAATCCATTCCTGCCCATCGGGTGTAAGACCGAGCACTTTGCGAAGCGCCGCCACCTGGACAGTCAGGTTGCTTTCCTCGACTGCGGTTCCGGGCCAAACGCGCTCCATCAGCGCATCCTTGGAAACAACATTGCCGCGGGCTTCAAGTAACACTTCAAGAAGAGCCGCGCCGCGTTGGCCAAGCGCGACCGCCCGCCCATTCCGCAGCAAGCCGCAGCCGGGATCGAGAACGAATTCACCGAAGGCATGCGAAGCCTCAGCCATGCAGCAAGTATAGCGCAACCGCCAGAGTCGGAAAACTGTACGGCGTGCCTTGCGACACCACTTCAACTTAAGGGCGCGCAGATGAATCAAACTTGCCGCACACTGCAAGAATGCACTGATTATATTTGATAATCCTTTGAGCGCCCGCACTTGGCAATTGTTAATTCATTCACTCTAACTCTAACAACCAAAGCCGGAAGACGCATGATTGTCGTCGCCACGCGTGGTCAACGCAGAGGTCGGGAGTTCATCGATCCGGGATTGCAGCCAGCGCCTGCAGCGCGAGGAAACGGTCGCCCAGAACCATGTTGTCTCGACCATCGGCCAGGCGCTGGAGCTGATCGCCCGAGGTGACCTGACGGTCCGTTGCGCCGATCTAGGCCAGAAGTACGCAGCTCTTCGCGACAACTTCAACGATGCGCTTGCGCATCTCGAAGCTGCCATGGCCAAGGTCAGCGCCAAGGGCGGCGACATTGCCGTCAGCAAGGAAGAGATCCGTCGCGCCTCAAACGATCTGTTGCAGCGCACAGAGCGTCAGGCCGCGAGCCTCGAAGAAACCTCCGCAGCGCTCGATGAACTGACCGTCGCCGTCCGCCAGACCGCCGAAGGCGCCCATGAAGCCAGCAAGCGTGTCGAGGCCGTCAGCGGCGAGGCGAGCCGTAGCGATGCCGTCGTCTCCGAAGCGATCGAAGCGATGAGCGGTATCGAGAAGTCGTCTGCCGAGATCGGCAAGATCATCGGCGTCATCGACTACATTGCTTTCCAGACGAACCTGCTGGCTCTGAACGCCGGCGTCGAAGCCGCCCGTGCCGGCGAATCCGGCAAGGGCTTCGCGGTCGTCGCTCAGGAAGTGCGCGAGCTGGCACAGCGCTCGGCTGCGGCTGCCAAGGAGATCAAGGATCAGATCGCCCGCTCGTCCGGCCAGGTCGATCAGGGCGTCCGTCTGGTCGGCGAAGCCGGCGAGGCGCTGAAGCGTATCTCTGACCAGATCAAGGCCGCCAACGAGATCGTTGCGAAGATCGCCCACAGCGCCTCCGAGCAGGATACCACGCTGCGGTCGATCTCGTCCTCGATGAACCAGCTCGACGCTGCGACGCAGCAGAACGCCGCGATGGCCGAGGAAACCACTGCGTCGGCCGAGTCGCTGGCAAGCGACACCGACGAGCTTCTGAACCTCATCCGCGGTTTCCGCGTTGGTGACAGCCAGGATTACAGCGCGCAGGTTCGCCGGGCCGCCTGAGGTTCGGGCGCCAAGCAAGAAAACGGTCGTCGGGCGTTCCGACGGCCGTTTTGAATTAAGGGGAGTCGGCCGTCGCGGCCTCGTCGGCAGTAAGCCCTGCGACAAGTTCCTCAATTTCGCGATCGGAGTAGACGGCAATGCCAGCTTGCTTCAGAAGCGCGGCCGTCACGCCATTTGCTGCGAGCTTCTGCCCGGAAAACGTGCCGTCATAGACAAAGCCCGAGCCGCAGGAGGGGCTGCCATCGATCAGCAGCGCATAACGGCAGCCTGTTTCGATCGCGAGCGCCAGTGCATTCTCGGCAGCCCGCTTGAACTCGCCCGTCACATCGCCGCCGCTGACCTCGACGACGCGCGCACGGCCGGAGAGGACATCCTCGCCCGTGGCTGCGCCTTCAATTTCGGCGGGCGGACGCGGCACTGGCATTCCGGCGGACATCTCGGGACAGACGGTCACCAGCCGGCCTTCCTCGATCCAGCGCGCGATCGCGGGATGGGCGAGCGGCTTCGACTGGCCGTCATAACGGACGGCATGGCCCATGAGACAGGCGCTGACGAGGATCTTGTTCATGACTTTGGCATAACGCCAAGGACGTGATAGTTCCAGTCCGCCGTAAGACTTGATGAAGGGATGCAGGGTGCAGCTAAGCATTGGCGCGGACAAGCCATGACCGATCTTGCGGTTTATGCCGCGCTGTTCCTGGCGGCTTTTGCGGCTGCCACGATATTCCCGATGCAGTCGGAAGCCGGCCTCGTCGCGCTCATCCTGGCGAAGCAGCATCCGGTCATTGCGCTGATCGCGGTGGCGACAATAGGCAACGTCCTTGGCTCGGCCGTCAACTGGCTGCTCGGCGTCGGCATTGAACGATTTCGCGACAAGCACTGGTTTCCCGTCCGCCAGCCTGCGCTCGACAAGGCGCAAAGCTGGTATCGGCGCTATGGCAAGTGGTCGCTGCTTCTGAGCTGGATGCCTGTTATCGGCGATCCCATCACCATCGTCGCCGGTGTGCTGCGCGAACCGCTTCCGATGTTCCTGCTGCTTGTGACCATTGCCAAGGCCGCGCGTTATGCGGTTCTCTCGGCGGCTACAATCGGAGTTGCTGGCTGACGGAAATCAGAGATTTCCATCCTTGAATCAAAATCTGAGCAAGGATGGAAATCTGCAGCAAATGTCGGATGTTAAGGCGTCATCCGCACGCCGCATCTGATGCGCTTAACCCGAGATCTTCGAGAAGTCGGCGACCGTGCCGGTTGCCTCGCGGATCAGGCGAAGCAGGGAAAGGCGATTGGCGCGGATTGCAGCGTCTTCGTCATTGACCAACACGTCGTCGAAGAAGCGGTCGACCGGAGCACGCAGCCTGGAGAGCGCTTCCATCGCCGAGCGGAAGTCTTCCTTGTCGACGGCCGCAGAGGCTTCTGCGGAAGCGGTGGTGATGGCGGCAAAGAGCTGCTTCTCGGCGTCGAGTCGGAAGAGATTTTCGGAGACGCCGTCGGCGATCACCGTGCCCTTCTTTTCCTCGGCAGCCAGGATCTGCGTGGCACGCTTGGTGCCGACCAGGAGGTTCTTGCCATCCTCGGACGTGATGAAGGCCGTTAGTGCCTCGACACGGCGGGCGATCATCAAGAGGTCGTCGGCCTCCGGCGTCAGCACGGAATCGATGAGATCGTAGCGCGCGCCCTGATCGCGCAGATAGACCTTCAGGCGGTCATGGAAGAAGGAGAGGAGGTCGAACTGGCGTGACAGGTCGTTGTCGTCAACAGTCTTGCCTATATCCGTATCGATGCGGCCCATGTGGCTGGTGATGCGCGGCAGCAGCGTCAGGCGTACACTCCGCTCGAGAAGGATGCGGATGACGCCAAGGGCAGCCCGGCGCAGCGCAAACGGATCCTTCGAACCGGTCGGCTTTTCGTCCACAGCCCAGAAGCCGATCAGCGTGTCGAGTTTGTCGGCAAGCGCCACTGTGATCGCGACCTTGTCCTGTGGCAGCTGGTCGGACGGGCCTTGCGGCTTGTAGTGCTCCTCGATCGCGGTCGCGACAACGGCATCCTCGCCCTGAAGGGCGGCATACTTGCGCCCCATGACGCCCTGCAGTTCCGGAAACTCGCCGACAGCCTCGGTGCGCAGATCGGCCTTGGCAAGCACCACGGCCCTGTCGACCAGCTTGTAATCGGCACCGACCGGGAAAGCGACCTTTGCGGCCATGGCGCGGATGCGCTCCACGCGCTCACCCTGTGTACCCAGCTTGGCGTGGAACGTCACATCAAGCGCATCGAGCTTCGCCATGCGCTGGTCGAGCGGCTTCTTGAGGTCGAGGTCGAATTTCTTTGCCGAAGCCTCCAGTGTCTCCAGATCAGGCAAATCGCCCTGGTCGCGCTTCCAGAAGTGCAGCGCGTCGGACAGGCGCGCGCGCACGACCTTGCCGTTGCCGTGGATGATTTCCTTGCCGCCGTCGCTGGCTTCGATGTTCGAGACGAGGATGAACTTGTTCGACAGCGTGTCGCCGCCAACAGGGCGCGTCACGAAACACTTCTGGTTCGTCTTGATCGTCAGGCGGATGATCTCCGCCGGAATCGAGAGGTAGTCTTCCTCGAAGCTGCCCAACAGGACCTGCGGCAATTCGACGAGGCCCGAGACCTCTTCGAGCAGGCCTTCGTCCTCGACCAGTTCCAGTCCGTTTGCAAAGGCGACATCGCGGGCATCATGCAGGATGATGTCCTTGCGGCGTTCGCCATCGAGGATCACCTTGGCCTTTTCGAGGTTCGCGATGTAATCGCCGAAACGCTTGACGGTGATGGCGCCGGGCGCATGGAAACGATGGCCGTAGGTCACGTTGGAGGCGACGATGCCGTCGATCGAGAACGGAATGACGACGGTCTCTTCATGCTCGGTGCCGAACGTGCAGACGATCGATTGCAACGGCCGGACCCAGCGCAGCGAGCCCGGCTGAGCGGAAGCCGCGCCCCAGCGCATCGGCTTCGGCCAGGGGAAATCGCGAATGATGCCGGGCATGACATCGCTGATGATCTCTTCAGCGGTGCGACCGGGCTTGGAGATGATGGCGATGTAGAAGTCGCCCTTCTTCGGGTCGCTCTGGATCTGCGCCTCGGAAACGGAAGACAGACCGGCGCCGCGCAGGAAGCCTTCGATCGCCTTCTCGTTGGCGTCGGTGCGGGGACCCTTCTTCTCTTCGCGCACATCGGCGGAGCGCGCCGTCAGGCCGCGGATATCGAGCGTCAGCCGGCGTGGGGTCCAGTATTCGCGCGCACCCTCGTAGGAAAGTCCTGCTTCGACAAGCGCATCGGTCACGAGCTTCTTCAGGTCGCCGGCAGCCTTGCGCTGCAGGCGGGCCGGGATCTCTTCGGAGCGGAGT
This sequence comes from Rhizobium sp. 57MFTsu3.2, assembly GCF_012932765.1. NCBI lineage: Bacteria > Pseudomonadati > Pseudomonadota > Alphaproteobacteria > Hyphomicrobiales > Rhizobiaceae > Rhizobium > Rhizobium sp. 57MFTsu3.2. The sequence goes on along the minus strand of NZ_JDWI01000019.1, from coordinate 97,584 downwards.
TCTAGGAGCAGATCTGGCATGTCACTTTCCTTGCCTTCTCTGGGGAAGGCGCCACAAAGGCGGGGCTAAAAACGGTCGCCTCTGCTAGCAAAGAATGCCGCATCTGCACAACCGCAAAAACGGCCGCTGGCCGTGCTATGTTGCTGTGGATAGGGACGTCGGGCATTGCCTTGCCGTTTTTCGCCGCTATGGTCCCGCAACTTTTGTGAAAACGCAGGAATTCTCATGGCCGCTGACCTCCGCTCGCTCGCCGCTGTCATCTCCTCCGAAATCAACGCCCGGCCGGACCAGGCCAAGGCGGCGATCGAGCTGCTGGACGAGGGGGCGACCGTGCCCTTCATCGCCCGCTACCGCAAGGAAGTAACGGGCGGGCTGGACGATACGCAGCTGCGCAACCTTGCGGAGCGACTGGTCTACCTGCGCGAACTGGAAGCGCGGCGCGATACGATCGTCGAGTCCATCAACGGCCAGGGAAAGATGACCGACGAACTGCTTGGCAAGATCGCCGGTGCCGCCACCAAGGCCGAGCTTGAAGATCTCTATCTCCCCTACAAGCCGAAGCGTCGCACCCGCGCCGAGATCGCCCGCGAGCGTGGCCTCGGGCCTCTGGCGGAGGCGATCCTGGCTGATCGCTCGAAGGAGCCTGCGACGCTGGCGGAGGGCTACATCACCGCCGATGTGCCGGATGTGAAGACGGCACTCGAAGGCGCGCGCGACATCGTCGCCGAAGGCATCGCCGAAAATGCCGATCTGCTTGGCAAGTTGCGCGCCCATATGCGCAGCGCTGCCCTGCTGAAGGCCAAGGTGGTCGATGGCAAACAGGCCGCTGGCGAGAAGTTCTCCGACTACTTCGACCATTCCGAGCGCTGGGCGACCGCCCCCGGTCACCGCGCGCTAGCCATGCTTCGCGGCTGGAACGAAGAAGTGCTGACGCTGACCATCGAGGCCGATGCCGAGACCGTCTCTCCCAACAAGCCGGTCGAGCGCATGATCGCCGCCGCCTACGAGATCGGCGCGAGCCGTCCCGGCGACCGCTGGCTGATGGACGTCGCAAGCTGGACCTGGCGCGTCAAGCTCTCCATGTCGCTGTCGCTCGACCTGATGCGCGAACTTCGCGAACGTGCCGAGGAAGAGGCGATCCACGTCTTCGCCCGCAACCTCAAGGATCTGCTGCTGGCAGCGCCAGCCGGTTCGCGCCCGACCATGGGCCTTGATCCGGGCATCCGCACCGGTGTCAAAGTCGCCGTCACCGACGCCACCGGTAAGGTCGTGGCGACCTCGACCGTCTATCCCTTCCAGCCGCGGAACGACGTGCGCGGTGCGCAGCTCGAACTGGCATCGCTGATCCGCAAGCACAATGTCGAACTGATTTCGATCGGCAACGGCACCGGCAGCCGCGAGACGGAAAAGCTGGTGGCAGACATGCTGGCCGATCTGCCGGCGCCGAAGCCGACCAAGGTGATCGTCTCTGAAGCTGGCGCGTCGGTTTATTCCGCCTCGGAGACCGCCGCCCTCGAGTTCCCCAACCTCGACGTCTCGCTGCGCGGCGCCGTTTCCATCGCCCGCCGCCTGCAGGATCCGCTGGCCGAACTCGTCAAGATCGAGCCGAAGTCGATCGGCGTCGGGCAGTACCAGCACGATGTCGATCAGCAGAAGCTGTCGCGCTCGCTCGATGCCGTCGTCGAAGACGCGGTGAATGCCGTCGGCGTCGATCTTAACACCGCTTCCGCGCCGCTGCTCTCCCGTGTCTCCGGCCTGGGCGCCTCGATTGCCGACGCGATCGTCAAGCATCGAGACAGCGAAGGTCGCTTCGAGACCCGCCGTGACCTGTTGAAGGTCGCCCGCCTCGGCCAGCGTACCTTCGAGCAATGCGCCGGCTTCCTGCGCATTCGCGATGGCAAGGAGCCGCTCGATGCCTCCTCAGTCCACCCAGAAGCCTATGGCGTCGCCAAGAAGATCGTCTCCGCCTGCGGCCGCGACCTGCGTTCGCTGATGGGCGACACCGCCGTGCTGAAGGCCGTCGATCCGCGTCAGTTCATCGATGAGAAATTCGGCCTGCCGACGGTGAAGGACATCCTGGCCGAGTTGGAAAAGCCCGGCCGCGACCCTCGCCCGAGCTTCAAGACAGCAACCTTCGCCGAAGGCGTTCATGAGATCTCGGACCTCACGCCGGGCATGATGCTGGAAGGCACCGTGACCAATGTCGCGGCCTTCGGGGCTTTCGTCGACATTGGCGTCCATCAGGACGGTTTGGTGCACGTTTCGCAGCTCGCCGATCGCTTCGTCAAAGATCCTCACGAAGTTGTGAAAGCTGGCGACGTTGTAAAAGTTCGCGTCGTCGAGGTCGATGCCAAGCGTAAGCGCATCGGCCTGTCGATGAGAAAGGACGATGGTTCGCAGACCTCCGCTCCGCGTGGCGAGCCACGTGGAAATCAGCCGGTTCGCGGCCAGAATGACCGGCGGTCGGCTTCGCCAAAGCAGGAAAGCCAAGGTGCGTTTGGAGCTGCACTGGCTGAGGCCATGAAGCGAAAATAAGCGCTTAGCAACCAAATTTGCAAAAATGTCACACTTCGGCGACCATGTTGCCGAGGTGCGAATTACGGCGCTTGTAAGGCGGATGAGAGATACTAAGTTGATCGGATCATCCTGTCACATTGCGAGGCCTTACTTATGGCGTCGGCTTTCTTATCGATTGTCCAAAAAATCATCCGTAAGGGTAATCTGAGACTCACTCTCGCCAATGGCGAGACGCATGCGGTCGGTGATGGCACAGGCGAACTCGTTGTCGCCCGCGTTGCCGATGAAGAGGCGGAACAGCTGATCCGCCGCGATCCCACCCTAAAGCTAGGCGAAATGTACATGGAAGGCCGGTTCATTCTCGAACAGGGCAACATCTACGATTTCCTGGCGATGGTGAAGAAGAACACCACCAACGAGATCTTCGATATCCCGATGGCGGCTCTCCTGATCGGACGCATCGCCCTGCAGCAGCTGAAGAGCCGCATGCCGATCAACCGCAACAGGCGAAACGTTGCCCACCACTACGACCTGTCCGAAAAGCTCTTTGAACTCTTCCTCGACGAGGATTGGCAATACTCCTGCGCCTACTACAACCCACCCGGCATCAGCCTGGAGGAGGCGCAGGTCGCCAAGAAGCGGCACATTGCCGCGAAGCTTCTGCTCGAACCGAACCAGCGTGTCCTGGAGATCGGCTCCGGCTGGGGCGGCATGGGCATGTACCTGGTGGAATCCACGCCGGGACTGGAGCTCACCGGCATCACGCTCAGCAAGGAGCAGCTGAAGATCTCGCGGGAGCGAGCTCAGAAGCGTGGTCTTGGCGATCGCGCGCGCTTCGAACTGCAGGACTATCGCACGATGACGGGCAGGAAATTTGACCGCATCGTATCGGTCGGCATGTTCGAGCATGTCGGCATCGGCAATTTCGGCAAGTTCTTCAAGAAAGTGCATGAATTCCTAGACGATGACGGCGTCATGGTGTTGCACTCGATCGCACGTCCGAAGCCAAGCTTTGCGACCAATGCCTTCATCGAGAAGTACATTTTCCCGCAGGGCTATATCCCATCGATCGGTGAGACCATACCTTTTATCGAGAAGGCGGGACTGCTCGTCCGCGATGTCGAAGTTCTGCCGCTGCACTATGCCTACACACTGCGTCACTGGCGTGAACGCTTCGTGGCGCGCAGGGCCGAGGCGGTTGCGCTTTATGACGAGCAGTTCTTCCGCATGTGGGAATTCTACCTTGCGGGGTCGGAAATGGGCTTCCGCTGGGACGAACTTTTCATCATGCAGATCCAGATTTCCAAGAACCAGTATTCCACCCCCGATAACCGCGACTACATTGCCGAGAACGAGGCGAAGCTGAAAGAGTTCGAGGCGACGCGCACGCCGCTCGAAAAAGTCATTCTCTGATCCAGATCAAAAGGCGCGGCAAAGGCCGCGCCGTCTTTAAATTCGGAGCTTGATGACAATGGCAAGCACCCTTCCGGAAATCCATCTCGTGCGTCACGGCGAAACCGAGTGGAGTTTGTCTGGGCGGCACACCGGTCGCAGTGACATTCCGCTCACGGCAAAAGGCGAGGCCGCAGCACGTGACGTCGGTTCGCGCCTTGCGGGTAGAGGTTTTGCGGCCGTGTGGTCGAGCCCGTCGCAGCGCGCGCGCGACACCTGCGAACTCTCGGGCTTTGGCGCCGGCGCGATCGTCAAGGATGACTTGGCGGAATGGGACTACGGCGCCTACGAGGGTATCACCACCAAGGAAATCCACGCGAGCCGACCCGGTTGGCAGCTGTTTCGCGACGGCTGCCCCAAGGGCGAGGCGGCGGGCGATGTCGGCGGGCGAGCAGATCGGATCATATCGGAGTTGCGGCTGGCCAATGCCCCGATCCTGATCTTTTCCAGCTCGCACTTCCTGCGCGTCCTTGGCGCGCGCTGGCTCGGATTGCCGCCGACCGATGGCGCGCGCTTCATCCTCGACACGGCAAGCATCAGCGTTCTCGGCTACGAGCACGACCTGACGGAGCCGGTGATCAGGCGGTGGAACCAGCGCTGAAAGGTCGCCCCGGCGGCCGTGAATTGACCTTGACCCGCGCCTCGACGGCTCGCTAGATGGCGTCATGCAACAGATCGGCGGAATAAACGGGCGCGTTGCGGATGCGCCTTCGAACAACTGGGTTTACCGGGTCCTGCCTCCCTGGCTCTGGCCCTACGCGCAGCTTGCGCGCTGGGATCGGCCGATCGGCTGGCAATTGCTGATGTGGCCCTGCTTCTGGTCGGCTGCCATGGCCGCGAATGCGGCGGCTCATATTGGCCAGTTTTCCGGCGGCCAGCTGATTTTCTATCTCGTGCTCTATTTCATCGGCTCTGTCGCGATGCGCGGGGCTGGGTGCACATACAACGATCTCGTCGACCACAAGATCGACATGGAAGTGGCGCGCACCCGCTCGCGGCCGCTGCCATCGGGTCGGGTGACACGCACGCAGGCCAAGGCGTTCATCGTCCTGCAGGCGCTGGTCGGGCTGCTGGTCGTGCTGCAGCTGAAATGGTTTGCCGTCATTCTCGGCGTCCTCTCGCTCGCTATCGTGGCGCTTTATCCTTTTGCCAAGCGCTTTACAGACTGGCCACAGTTCTTCCTTGGCCTTGCCTTTTCCTGGGGTGCTTTGATGGGCTGGGCGGCAATCTTCGGCGACCTTTCACTGGCGCCAATCCTCCTCTACGTCGCCTCGGTGGTCTGGACGATCGGTTACGACACGATCTATGCCCACCAGGACAAAGAGGACGACGAGCTGATCGGTGTCCGCTCGACCGCGCGGCTGTTCGGCGACAAGACGAAACAGTGGCTGGTCGGCCTCTATGGCCTGACGCTCGTGCTTGCCTTCTGCGCCTTCCTGTCCGCAGGCGTCGGCCCGTTCGGCTATCTCGGCCTGCTCATCGCGGCCGGCATGTTCGCCTGGCAGATCGTGACGCTCAATATCGACGACGCCGACCAGTGCCTTGCGCTGTTCAAGTCGAACAATCGCGTCGGCCTGATCATCTTTCTCGGCCTCTTCCTGTCGCTTCTCTTCGTCCTGCCCTGACGCGGAAACGAAAATGCCCGGCACAATGGCCGGGCATTGATGGTCTGAAATGACGCACCGCTTAGTTGCGGGCGATGATTTCCTTGCCTTCGATCTTCATGGCGACGCCGAGCTTGCCCGTCGTTCGGCGCACGAGGAAGCGCGGACGCCGGTTTGCGAAGTAGGAATGCCGGCGGCGCGGCTTCAATGCGCTGGTGCGCAGGTCGCCAAGATGCTCTTCCAGCGGGCGGGCAACGCCGTCGGCCTCGACCATCAGCATCGGAATGCGGAAGGCCTCGGACCAGCTTCGCCAGTCGGCTGCGATATCTGCGAGGTCGTGGGCGACCAGCAGCGGTATGCAGAGCTCGGGGTCCTCGTGGTGAAGCTCCAGCGTAACAGTGACTTCGCCGTTGCCATGGTCGATGGCCCGGGCCGCAACGCCCTTGAAGGCGCGCTTGGGCAGCGCGATCGAAAGCGGCAGGCCGCTGGAGGAGAGAACCTTGCGCAGGATGGCGCCACGTTCGTCGATCGTTATGTTCACGTCACTTGAGGAGTCATGGATGGCGTAGCTGACCTGCTGGGGAAAGCGAGACGGATCGAGACGCAGCGTCGTTCCAGCCCATACGGGCTTCATAACGGTGTTGTTCATGTTCATTCTACCCTTGTCTTACCTGAGAGCCGATTTGCGGTCTTCTCCTCGGGGCTTTTCGCCCTCTATGGCCTGACAATAGGCGCCGCCTGTTCGAGACAGCTTAAAAATCGCGGTTAAGAAAACTTTGCCTCCCTGGATGGTTATCAAAACCGAAGCCGGCAAGGTTTCCGGAGGGTGAACGCCGGCTGTGCCATATTGCAACGCAGGATGGGTAAGTCTCGGGTAAGCTTTTTATCGCAAAATGGCGCAGAACCAATCTGTCATGCTTGAAGACTTTGCCGGAAAAGGACGCACTATGATCTCGGCTTCGATGGCCTACAATTTGTTGTCCGGGAACATGAAGCAGAGCCTGGATCGCGTCGCCTCCCAGGCGACGGTCAAACGCGACGCCGAGTATTACAAGGACAACATCAACAACGTCAAAGACGTCGACGATTTCCTCGGCGACTATCGGCTCTACAGCTATGCGATGAAGGCCTATGGCCTCGAAGACATGACTTACGCCAAGGCCTTCATGAAAAAGGTGCTGGAAAGCGATCTGACGGACGCCAATAGCTTCGCCAACAAGCTTTCCGATTCGCGCTACAAGGAATTCGCTGCTGCGTTCAATTTCCACACGCCCGCGGCGGATGCCCAGAGCGACGCGCAGGAAGACGACCTGATCGGTCTCTACACGCAATCCTTCGCGGACGAAGGCAAGAATGCCACGGCCGAAACGAAATACTACAGCAGCGCGATAGACGCGGTTCAGAGCGTTTCCGATCTCGTCGGCGATAGCCGCGTGCGCACCTATGTTCTCAAGGCCTACGGCATCGATCCCACTTATGTTTCCAAGGATTTCCTGGCGCAGGTTTTGACGAGCGACGTCAACGATCCCAATAGCTTTGTCAATCTCAACGGCAACGACAAGTATAAGGCGCTTGCCGCACAATTCAGCTTCAATGCAGATGGCACCGTTAACGGCACAGCGCAGACGGCCACCCAGAAAGATGCCGTCATGGAGCAGTACAATCTGACTGTCCCATCGATCACGACCTCGGCGGCTGCCGACTACAACAAAGCCTATTATCTGTCCAAGATCGGAACCATCACCAATGTCGACGACATCATCGCCGACAAGCGGCTGACGTCCTATATCAAAACGGCCTTCAGCATGGGCGACGATTTCAGCAACGCGGCACTCCGGTTGGTTCTTACCGATGCGAGCTACGCAAGCTTGCTGGATTTCAGCAACGTCAATCAGAGCTTCAATTTCAACGCGGACGGTACCATCAATTCCGCTGCGGCGTCCTATGCGGCACAGACGTCGGATCAGATGAAAGCGATGTCCGACCAGGCCGCAAACACCACGGGCTATTATCAATCAAAGATCGTCAGCATCACTAATGTCGATGACCTGATCGCTGATACCAAGCTGACCCAGTACATCAGGGATGCCTATTCGCTTCCCCAGAGCGTCAGCGATGCCGACCTTCGCAGCGTCTTGACGGATGCGAGCTACGCCAGCTTGCTGGGTTACGACGACGTCCACTCGGCCTTCAACTTCCAGGCCGACGGCAGCGTTGCCACTGGCGCCGGGGCACAAACAATCGCACAGGCACGGGCCACGAGTTCGCAGGTCCGCGCCAATCTCGATTACTTCCAGACTGTGATCCCGACGATCTCCAATGTCGATGACCTGATCGCTGACGGGCAAATGATGAACACTCTGCGGTCGGCCTATGGCGTCCCCACGAGCGTCAGCGACGCAGACATCAAAAGCATCCTGACTGATGCCAGCTTCGCCGCCAGCCAGGGGCTCAGCGCGCTCAATGCCGCGTTCAGCTTCGCGGCCGATGGTTCGGCCGCCGCTGCATCCGGCCCGCAATCGAGCGCTCAGTTGATGGATACGACGACGTTCTACGGCGTGCGATATGCGGACGCGCAGAACGAGGCGATCGACGAGGCCGTGGCAAACTACAAGACGCGAATGGCCGACGATAAGATCAAGAAGGTTGACGACCTGCTGCGCTCGAACGCCGCCGCAGACTTTGACAAGAAGAACGACGACCTACCTGAACTTTACGATATGGCGCTTCGCGCCTACGGACTGACGGAACAGGACGTGTCTCGTTCCATGTTCCGCAAGCTGCTGAAGAGTGACCCCTACGATCCCGACGGCTACGTCGCCTCGTTAAAAGACGAGCGGATCACCAATCTGGTCCGCGCCTTCAATTTTGGAGCTGACGGCAAGATATCCGCGGAGATACAGCCGCTGCCGTCCGCCGTGATGGCGAAATATGCGACGAACTATAAGTCGCGCATGCTGATGGGCATGAGCGACGGCCCGCTCAGGGACAAGGCTTCCAAGGACGCGACGAAAGCCGTCGATGCATTCGCCAAAGGCATGGTGGAGGTGAAGTCTCTCGACGACTTCCTGTCAAACGACAAGCTGACCAGCCTGGTCTTGACGGCAAATGGCCTCGACCCGAAGAAATACGACGAGGAGACGCTGCGCAAGATCTTTGCCTCCGATCCGTCCGATCCCAAGAGCTACCTCAACACGAAGGCTGAGTCGAAGTTCAAGGAGATTGTCTCGGACTTCAACTTCGATACCGACGGTAACCTGACGCGGGCCAAGATCGGGACAGTCCAGAATGTTGGCGCCGAAGACCGGACGGAGCAAAAGTACGTTCAGCAGACGCTGGAATCGCAGGAAGGTGAAACGAACGACGGCGTACGCCTCGCGCTGTATTTCGCGCGCAGCGCACCCGACATCACATCGCTCTACACGATTCTAGGCGACAAGGCGTTGTTCCAGGTGATTACAACCACCTTCAGCCTGCCGACCAGTGTCTCGAACATGGATGTCGAAAAGCAGGTTTCCATGCTTGGGAAGTTCGTCAATCTCGAGGATCTCCAGGATTCCAAGAAGGTCGACAAGCTCATGAAGCGCTTTACGGCAATGTATGATCTGCAGAACAACTCTGGCACATCCCCGGCGCTCACCATCCTGACCAATGGCGGCACGACCAGCACAAGCCTTCTTTAAATCGTCGCCCCTTAGTCGACGTTGACGACCTTGCCTGGGTTCATGATGCCGGCCGGGTCGAAGGCGTGCTTGATCCTGCGCATCAGCTCCATTTCAATCGGCGGGCGGATCGAGGCCAGTTCGTCGCGCTTCAGCTGACCGATCCCGTGCTCGGCGGAAATCGATCCTCCGTGCGCCAGCACAAAGCCATGGACGATGTGGTTCATTTCACGCCAACGCGCCAGGAAGGCCTGTTTGTCGGCGCCAACTGGCTGGGAAATATTGTAGTGAATATTGCCGTCGCCCATGTGGCCGAAGGCGCAGATGCGAGCGCCGGGCATGGCCGCCATGACCGCACCGCCGGCCTCGTGCATGAAAGCCGGAACTGCGGAAACCGGCACGGAAACGTCGTGCTTGATCGATCCGCCTTCGGGTTTTTGCGCGTCCGACATGCTCTCGCGCATATGCCAGAGCGCCTGCTGCTGCGCGACCGACGAGGCGATTGTTGCGTCTTGAACCAAACCTGCCTCGAAGCCCTGCTCAAGCAGCGCCGTCATCATGCGCTCGGCGGTTTCGGCAGAATCGGACGTGGAAATATCGACAAGGACATACCAGAGGTGCGCCGATTCCAGTGGATCGCGTACCCCCTCGATGTTGCGTGCGGTAATCTCGACGCCGAAGCGCGGCATCAGCTCGAAGCCGGTCAGCGAGGTGCCGCAAAGGCTGGATGCGAGGTTGAAAAAGGCAAGGGCATCCTCGACCGAGTTAAGGCCGGCAAAAGCGACCTGCTTTCCGAGAGGCTGCGGAAAGAGCTTGAGCACGGCGCCGGTGATGATGCCGAGCGTGCCTTCCGCGCCGATGAAGAGGTCGCGCAGGTCATAGCCGGTGTTGTCCTTCTTCAGGCGGCGCAGGCCGTTCCAGATTTCGCCGGTCGGCAGCACGACCTCGAGGCCGAGGCAGAGCTGGCGCATGTTCCCATAGGCAAGCACCGCCGTGCCACCGGCATTCGTCGACAGATTGCCGCCGATGCGGCACGAACCTTCGGAGCCAAGCGAGAGAGGAAACAGCCTGCCGTATGCCTCTGCCGCCTTCTGCACGTCCGCGAGGATCGCCCCGCCATCGGCGACGAGGACATTGGCGACGGGATCGACATCACGAACCTTGTTCATGCGTTCGAGCGAGATGATGATGTCGGACTTGCCTTCGCGCGGCGTCTGGCCACCGACGAGACCCGTGTTGCCCGTTTGCGGCACGACCGCGGTTCCGGTCTCGGTTGCGAGCTTCAGGATCGACGACACTTCTTCGACCGAACCGGGCTTCAGGAGAAGAGGGGACGAGCCGTGGTAAAGGCCGCGGTTTTCAATCAGATGCGGCGCAAGATCGGCTTCGCTCTTAAGCGCATGCTTCTCACCGATGATGGCGGCGAAACGGTCGAGAAGTTCGGGGGAAACGCTGCTCATCGAAACATGATCCTTCTTGCTTACTCACGTGGCGCGGCTGCGCGGCGGAGCCGATCGTTGATTGCCTCGCCGAGACCCTCGTCGGGAATGGCTGCAAAGGCGATCGTCTGCGCGCCGCTGGCGTCGGCTTTCTTCATATAGTCGAAGAGGTTCGCCGCGGCTTCCGCGAGATCGCCGTCCCGGCTGAGATTGAGGACGATCCTGGCGTCATCGGCACCGGCAACGGCCGTCTTGCCGAAGGCAATCAGCGCCTCGTCGGAATCGACATGCGTTGCGTCCAGCCGGACGGTTGCGCCGGGCGCGTAGTGGGATGCCAGCATCCCCGGAGCCTCGATGGCCGCGGACGCCTTCCTGGCTCGCACCAGCTTTTGACCGGCCACGCGCTCGATCTCCGAGGCAGGCAGCCCGCCCGGCCGCAAGAGCCTGAGCTTGCCATCCTCGACCTTGACGATCGTGGACTCGACGCCAACGGTGCTTGCACCGGCATCGAGGATCAGTCTGATGCGCTCGCCGAGGTCGGCGTCGACATGGGCAGCGCTCGTCGCGCTGATCTTGCCTGACGTGTTGGCGCTGGGCGCGGCGAGCGGCCGCCCAAAGGCGCGGATCAGCTCTCCCGCGAAACCCTTCGGCACGCGGATGCCAACGGTATCAAGCCCTGCGGTCGCCAGCGAATGAATGGCACTCTCTGGCTTCAACGGCAGGACGAGCGTGAGGGGCCCCGGCCAGAATGCTTCGGCCAGCGCGCGTGAAACGGGGTCGAACTCCGCGTGCTTCTCAGCCATGGCAAGGTCGGCCATGTGGCAGATAAGCGGGTTGAAGCGGGGGCGGCCCTTGGTCTCGTAGATGTGGGCAATTGCGACCGGATTGGTCGCATCGGCAGCGAGCCCATAGACGGTCTCCGTCGGGATCGCGATCGGGAAGCCCTCGCCAAGCACTGCGCAACCGGCTTCGATAGCCTGCTGCCTGTCCTTCGTGATGTCGATCGATCGTGCCATGCGCTGTCCGGATTGCTGTCCGGCAGTCCTTATGCCTTCCCGGCGATCGGATCAATATCGAAGCGGGCCGATGATGCCGATCAGAGCTGGCGAATGATCTCGCGCAGCTGCTCGTTGCGCGCGCCGAGCAGCAATACGTTCTTGATGGCGATTTGCGGATCGTCGGTGCGGAAAAGCACCCCGTTGCCCCTGACCGAGCGGTCGATCGTCATCTTCTCCGGCGTATGTTCGCCGGGCTTGATCGCCACCGCGAAATACATGCGCGAATACTTCAGATCGATCTTGTGGAAGAAATTGTCGTTGTCGCCGATGTCGGCGTAGAAATTCGCGATGTAGAACGCCCAGCTGACTTCTTCGTAGCGGGCGAATTTCGTCCGCGACGCAGTCACGTGGCAATAGCCTAAATGCGGGCTGTCCTGCAGCGTGCGGTGGAAGAGCAGCTTCGGAAACTGGATCGAACGGTGAAATCCGTTGATATGTCGATGCGTCTTGGCGCCGGCTGTCTCCAGCTTGCGGCCCGTCTTCTCTGCGACTTCGTCATGTGTGAGGTAGCGCCGCTCCTCGGCGAGCCAGTGGGCCCGGGTGCGCGTGATCTTTCCGGTGCGCAGAAATTCAGAATGCGAGGTGACCGGTGCCGCGTTGCGGGAATTGCTGTTAGTGGCGTCGAAATAGCGAAGCTTCGCCATGAGAGATATCCACATCGATGATTGATGTGGAAAGGATAGGCAATCATGCTTAATGGCAGATTAAATTCGGCCGTCATGCGCGGGTTGGTGGATATTGGCCACCGCCGCCATGTCGCAAATACGATAGCTGTGGCAAGGTTGTGCCGAGAGCCCAAGTGTGAATTGGGTTGCGGCAATGTCGTAATTGGCCTTGCTGGCCGAGAATGAAGCATTTTTAGGCTGGAACCGCGTTCGATTCCGCACTCCTTTGCCGCCTGTCGTCATTTTCGAAGCCGATGTCGCTTTACAACCAAACGCCGCGCGCCAGCGGTGTTTAAATGTCTATCAAGAAAGTCTCCTGACGGAGAGGGAGCGAAGCTTCCGGCGGCTCTCGCCTTCGATCAAGCGGCGGCCCATTATACGAGGATATGCAGATGGATATTCGCAGCAACGTATTGCGGCAACTCAAGACCCGCAGGGAAGGCTTCAGTCTCGAGCGGCCCTTCTATATCGACGAGGATTATTTCAAGCTCGATATGGAGATGATCTATTATCGCGACTGGTTGTTCATGGGCCATGATTGCGAGCTGCCGAAGCCGGGCGCTTATTTCACGGTCCAGATCGGCGACTATCCCGTTGTCATCGTCCGTGGCCGTGACAACGTCATTCGCGCCTTCCACAACAGCTGTCGCCATCGCGGCTCGCGCGTCTGCACCAAGGAGCACGGCTCCTCGGTTCGCCTCGTCTGCCCCTATCATCAGTGGACCTACGACCTCGATGGTAAGCTCGCCTTTGCCCGCCACATGGGCGATGATTTCGACAAGAGCGGTTACGGCCTGAAGCCGGTCCATTGCGAGAGCTTCGGCGGCTACATCTTCATCTGTCTCGCGCAGAATGCACCGGATTTCCAGCCGATCCGCGACATGGTCGCGCCCTATATGCTGCCGCATCGTTTGAGCGAGGCGAAGGTCGCCTTCCAGAGCACGATCATCGAGAAGGGCAACTGGAAGCTCGTCTGGGAAAACAACCGCGAATGCTATCACTGCGCGGCCAACCACCCCGAACTCTGCCGCACCTACCCGGAAGCGCCGAGCGTCACGGGCACGGACGGCGGTGCCGACGATCCCGAGATTGCGGGTCACTGGGCACGCTGCGAGGCGGCTGGCTTGCCGAGCAAGTTCCAGATTTCCCCCGACGGTCAGTTCCGCACCGCCCGCATGCCGTTGATCGAGGACGCAGAGAGCTACACCATGTCCGGCAGGCGCGCCGTCGAGAGGCCTCTTTCGGACGACGTGACGCTTGATCGCATCGGCACGATGCTGCTGTTCCACTACCCGACGACGTGGAACCACATTCTCGGCGACCATGCGATTTCTTTCCGCGTGCTGCCGCTCAGTGCCAATGAAACGGCCGTCACGACGAAGTGGCTCGTGCACAAGGATGCCGTCGAGGGTGTCGACTACGATCTGGCCGAGCTCACGCATGTGTGGACCGAAACCAACGATCAGGACCGTCGCATCGTCGAAGAGAATGCCTTCGGTATTCACTCGCCGGCCTACGAGCCTGGACCTTATTCGATGGCGCATGAAGGCGGCGTCATGCAGTTCCTCGAATGGTACTCGAACTTCATGGTCAACCGCCTGCAGGGCGATCAGGCGAAGCTCTCCGTCGTCGCCTAATCCAAAAGACTCCCTCCCAAGTGACCTCGTCTCTTCGAGACGGGGTCTTTTTTGTGCGCACGTTTCTCAGAAGTCTCGACGCGTGCGCACGACGTCGCTCTGCGGTATCGAGGATGTGACGATAGGATCCGGCGGAAGCTGTGCGGTTGCCGGGCCTTGGGCAGGCATTCCGCGCGGCTCCATCTCGATCTTGGCAAGAATGAGCGGCGGGTCCGGTTCGCGCGCCGGCAAGAGGTTGCCCCGCGCCCACACCTTTGCGAGTTCGGCGCGGCTCATGGGCGCGACGTTGACATCGATATCCGTCAATGTGCCTGGAACGCGGTAAGGGCAGCGGCGCTTGCTGCAGTTCTGTCCCGACGAGAACTGCCACATCAGGTAGTTGTCCCAGTTTCCCATCGGGAACACGCCCTTCACGTCGGGCCTGTATCGCGCATACCAGATCGGTAGCCGCGCCAGCACCGGATAGTCGTTGCGATATGCGGCAATATATCGGGCGGTGTTGTGATTGGTATAGAGAACCGGGTAGCGTCCGGTCCTTGCCCTGATATGGCCTGCAAATATCTGTGCGTCCTCCAGCGACATGAATTTCTGCGGATCGATGCCCTCGAGATCGAGGATCATCATCTCGTCGTCCTTGGGATCGGCGTATTCGAGGAAATGGTTGGCCTGGTCGACCGGGTTGCCGGGACGGGCGAGGTGATAGGAGCCCCAGAGGAGGCCGGCCGCCCGGGCAACCAATCGCCGCGTCTGAAAGAGCTCGCGGCTCACCGCATATTTGCGCCACATGGTCTTGCAATGCGCAACCGTGTCCCCGGCATGATCGCCGGTGCAGGAGAAGCTCTCTGGAAGTCCGTCGGAAGCTTTCGAAATGAAGGCGGCGATGCGCTTGTCCGAAAGCAGGGAATCCCAATCGATCGTATTGAGTTCGTACGCGTCGATGACGAGCGCGTTGTTGGGGTTGTTCCAGGGTAGGGTGTCAGCCGCCACAGCCATAGTCGGAGGTCCCGCGACAAGCGCCGGAACCATCAAGCGAAGCAGAAGATTTCTCCAGGATTGCTTCATGGAATGAGCGTGGTGATAGGCGGTTAATGTCCAGTTAATCCGCGATCGCTTAAAAACAGAAAGTCGCACCGACAGCATGAAAACTGGTCATTGGAACGGTTTCAGTGCCTTGGCGTTCTCGTGCGCGCGTATTCCAACTGGAAATGGAGCTTCCATGACTGGGTTTTTTAAGAAGATAGCGATTGCCGCCGTTTCCTTTGTCACGCTGGCAAGTGGCTATGCGCCCTCGCAGGCGACGCAGATGCCGGCTCTGCCGCAGGTCGAAAAATCTGGTGACGTCCAGAACGTCCAGTATTGCCGTGGCCCGTATTGCCGCCCCGGTTTTCGTCCCGGATACCGGCCGGGCTACTATCCAGGCTATCGCCCTGGCTATTATCCGGGGTACCGCCCGGCTTATCGCCCAGCCTATCGCCCGGGTTGGTACGGTGGCTATCGCGGCTATCCCTACTATCGCAGTGGCTACCGCTACTATGACGGCTACTGGTTCCCGCTGGCCGCCTTCGGCGCTGGTGCGATAATTGGTGGTGCTATTGCATCGCAGCCGACCTATGTGGCTCCTCCGCCGGCTGCTTCGCTCGGCTCGGGTCACGTGGCTTGGTGCCAGGCGCGTTACCGTTCCTATCGGGTCTACGACAACACGTTCCAGCCGTACAACGGCCCGCGCCAGCAGTGCGTTTCGCCGTACTACTGAGTGAAGCAAGCTTTCGGTTTCAGGGCTCGGCAGCAATGCCGGGCCTTTTGCGTTCAGAGGATGCGGACGCGCTTCAGCAGCCACCATGCGAGCACGATGGAGGCGATAATGATCGCCACGGCATATTCCGTGCCGCCGCTTCCTTCGGCAAAAGGTAGATTGGCCGTGTTCATGCCGAAGAAGCCCGTCACCAGGGTTGGCGGCAGCAGGAAGGCCGTCATGATCGACAGAATGTAGAGGTGCCGGTTCGTCTCCGAGGACGCCTTCGAGTCGATTTCTTCATGCAGCAGCCGCGCGCGGTCCTGCAGCGCGTAAATGTCGTGATCGACGGTTTCGAGGCGGCTCGTCAGCCGTCCCGCGACATCATCGAAGCCGAAGGGCATTTCATCGTCATGCGAGGCGGCAGCGCGACGCATCAGGGCCAGCACAGTTCTCAGGTGCCGGTGCAGCCGGACGACCGTACGTCGGACCGGCGCCAGCCGCCGGCGTTCGTCGCGTGGCGAGTTGTCGTAGACGAAATCCTCGATAACGTTGAGCTCCTCGGTCATTTCCATGACGATGGAGATCAGTGTCCGCTGGAACTCGATCACCAGGATCTCGAACAGGTCGACGGGCCGTTCGAATTTTGCCGGGTTCTTCTCCACTAGCGCGCGGGCGCGCTCGATGCTGCGTAGCGGCTGCAGCCGCGTGGTAATGATAAAGCGGTCGGAGATCGCAAAATGCAGCCAACCAAGATCGGCGGTTTCACGATCGAATTCGCGCTGGCAATCAACAAGCGTGCCGTAGAGCAGCTGTTCGTCGACCGTTATCGCGGCATGCGTGTCACGGGTGGTCAAGGCTGCCTTGGCATCGTCGTTCAAGCCAACGATACTGTCGAGCAGGCCGGGCACCCTGGCATCGGCGAGATTGAGATGCAGCCAATAGAAGCCGCCGCCGTCGGTCAACTCGGCCTGCGGCGCGCTGTTTGGGAGACGGATTGCCTTGCCGCCTTCCGGCGGAAAGCGGTAGGCCCACACGAGTCCGTGGATGTTGGCGGGCAAAGTATCCATTGATGCGCCGGTCCTCTTGCGATGGCGGTGAGTGTCCTTAGAGATTCTCTATGACGGTTGTTTGTGCAAGTGCGTAATAATTCAAGACATGTGTAACTCCGTGGCAGCTTGTCGCTGGAAGTTTGAAATTGACGTTTACGTAAAAATCAATTAGCTCTGCCCTTGGAGAGGCTGGAGGGCTGTTCAATCGGCGGCCAGCGATGCGAGGAGATCACTGATGTACAAGGCGCCGGTCGAAGAGATTGCGTTTACGCTGAAGCATGTTGCCGGCCTGGGCGATGCAATCGAAGCTGGTTTGCTCGGTGACCTTGGTGATGATCTCGTCGACGCCATCCTTCATGAAGCGGGACGATTCGCCACGGATGAAGTTGCGCCGCTCGCCGAGGTTGGCGACCGTCAGGGTTCGCGCCTCGTCGACGGCAGGGTAGTAACGCCCGATGGTTGGCGCGATCTCTACAAGAACTGGATCGCCGGCGGCTGGAATGGCCTGACCGCACCAGAAGACTTCGGTGGGCAGGCGCTGCCGCATATGCTGAACGTCGCCGCCCTGGAAATGTGGAATTCCGGATCGATGGCGTTCGCGCTCTGCCCGACGCTGACCATGGGTGCGATCGAAGCGATCAACAGCCATGCGTCCGGCGAACTCAAGAATACCTACCTCGCAAAGCTCGTCTCGGGTGAGTGGACCGGCACGATGAACCTGACGGAGCCGCATGCCGGCTCCGACCTCGGCGTGCTCAAGACCCGCGCCGAACGCCGGGACGACGGCACCTACCGCATCTTCGGCCAGAAGATCTTCATCACCTGGGGCGAACACGACGCCGCCGACAACATCATTCACCTGGTCCTCGCTCGCCTCCCGGACGCACCGGCCGGAACGCGTGGCATCTCGCTGTTCCTCGTGCCGAAATTCCTCGTCAATGCGGACGGATCGCTTGGCGCCCGCAACGATCTCTTCACGCACTCGCTGGAGCACAAGCTCGGTATCCACGGCTCGCCGACCTGCACCATGATCTATGGCGACGGCAAGTTCGGCGAGGAGAAGGGGGCAATCGGCTGGCTGGTCGGCGAGGAGAACAAGGGCCTCGCCTGCATGTTCACGATGATGAACAATGCCCGCCTTGCCGTCGGCATGCAGGGCGTCGCGATCGCCGAGGCGGCGACGCAAAAGGCAGTCGCCTATGCGAGAGAGCGGGTTCAGGGCAAGGCGCCGAACTGGGCGGGTGGCGGCATGAGCCCGATCATCGACCATCCGGATGTTACCCGCACGCTCCTGACGATGAAGGCGTTGACGCAAGGCGCCCGCGCAATTTCCTATGCCTGCGCCCATGCCATCGACATGTCGCATCGCGCGGCGGATCGAAAGCAGCATTGGCAGGAGCGCGCAGCACTGCTGACGCCGATCGCAAAGTCCTTTTCCACCGATGTCGGCGTCGACGTCGCCTCATCAGGCATTCAGGTGCATGGCGGCATGGGCTTCATCGAGGAGACGGGAGCCGCGCGCTATCTGCGTGATGCGCGCATTGCGCCGATCTATGAGGGCACGAACGGTATCCAGGCGATCGATCTCGTCACCCGCAAATTGACGCTTTCGGACGGCGACCAGGTGCACGGTTTCATCGCCGAGCTGAAACAGATCGCCGACCAGGTCCGCCATTCCAACCTCGGCGGCTTCGGCGCGACGGCAAATCGCCTCGATTCCGCAATAACCGACCTCGGCGAGGCGACGGACTGGCTGCTGGCGCAGGTTCGCGATGCTAAGGTGGCAGAGGCGCTGGCCGGCGCGACACCGTATCAGCGGCTCTTCGGCCTTGTCCTGACCGGCTGCTATCTCGCCAAGGGCGGGCTCGCGCAGGCACCGGCGGGAGGTGCCGAAGGGCGCATCGCACTCTGCCGTTTTGCCGCGGAAAATCTTCTTTCGGAAGTGACGGCGCTGAAGGACAGCGTCATCAACGGCGCCGCAAGCCTTGCGGCTGCCAAAATAGTTCTCGCCTGAGGAACCATCATGACAGAGCAGGTCATCGTCGAGCAGGATGCGGCACACCCCGGCATCCAGATCATCCGTTTCAACAGGCCGGAAAAGAAGAATGCCATCACCCGCACCATGTATCGGAAAATGGCGGAGGCGTTGATTGCCGCCAATGGCGATGCGGCGATCAAGGCGACGGCTTTTCTCGGCACCGAAGGTTGCTTTTCCGCGGGCAATGACCTCGGAGATTTCCTCGCAGCGGCGATGGGCGGTGCCATGCCTCGCGAGATCGTCGAATTCCTCTACGCCATGGTTCGCTCCGAAAAGCCGATCGTGTCAGGTGTCGACGGGCTGGCGATCGGGATCGGAACCACAATGCACATGCATTGCGACCTGACAATCGCCTCAGCGCGCAGCCAGTTCCGCACGCCGTTCGTCGACCTCGCCCTCGTTCCGGAAGCGGCGTCCAGCCTGCTTGCGCCGCGGATCATGGGACACCAGTGCGCCTTTGCGATGTTGGCTCTCGGTGAGGGCTTCTCCGGCGAGGAAGCACGGGAGGCGGGACTTGTCTGGAAAGTCTGTGCGCCCGATGAGGTCGAAAGGACAACGCTCGCAACCGCTGCCAAGCTTGCCGCCAAGCCGCCAGAAGCGCTGAAGATCGCGCGCAACCTGATCCGGGGCGATCGGGAAGAAGTCATTGCGCGCATCGATGACGAGGCGCGTCACTTCTTCGACCGCCTACACAGCGCCGAAGCGAAAGCCGCCTTCGAAGCCTTCATGCGCCGCTGACGTGGGAATAGTCGAGTTTCGTCAAATTTTAAGCCAGTTTTAAATACCCCTCTAATATTAGGGGTATGACGGCGCGCTGATGGCGCAGTCGTCCGGGCGCATGAGGCGCTTTGTCCCGTTTTGCCCATAGCCTGCGCATCGAGTAGCCCGCGCTTCGTCAAGTACGGCGCGGACCACTCACGAAAGGAAAATCCTTGAAAAAGAAGACGAATTTGATGACGCGCATCCTCGTTGCCGCGTCTGCCGTTGTTCTTGTGGCCTTTGCCGCCTTTTCCTACTACATCAATTCCGTCGAACGGAGCACCGCGACTGCCGCGATCGAAGCCAACATCAACTCGTCCGGTGAGCAGGCTGCAAGCAGCCTGGCCAACTGGATGAATGGTCGCGTGACGCTGACCGCCATGGTCGCGAACGCCATCGGCCGCGCCGCCGATCAGAAGGGCGTCGAAGCCGTGCTCCAGAACGATGTTCTGACCAGCCAGTTCGTCAGCACCTATTTTGGCGACGAGCAGGGTGTCTTCACCATGTGGCCGAAGCTGCCGATGCCGGACGGCTATGATCCGCGCAAGCGCCCCTGGTATCAGGATGCCGTCAAGGCCAACGCCAGCGTCATGACCGAGCCCTATGTCGATGCGTCGAGCGGCGATCTCATCATCAGCTCGGCCGTTCCCGTCAGCCACGGCGGCAAGCTGGCCGGCGTGACCGGCAGCGACTTCTCGCTGAAGACCATGGTCGACATGATCAAGGAGATCGATCTCGGCGGCAAAGGCACGGCCTTCCTCGTCAACAAGAGCGGGCAGATCCTGATCCACCCGGATGCAAAGCTGGTGACAAAGACGCTTGCCGACGCTTTCCCGGCTGAGACACCGGCGATCAAGGCCGGGCTCGTTCCGACTGAGTTTGCCGGCAAGGATGTCCTCGTCAGCTTCATGCCGGTTGCAGGTTTGCCGTCGGTCGAATGGTACCTCGGCTTCGTCGTGGACAGCGACGCCGCCTTCGCTTCGCTGAACGAATTCCGCATTGCCGCAACCATTGCCACGATCCTCGCCGTCGGCCTGATGATCTGCGCCATGGCCTGGCTGCTGCATGGCCTGGTGATCCGTCCCGTCACCGATATGACCGCCGCGATGCAAAAGCTTGCCGCCGGCGATCTGTCGGTCTCCATTCCTGGCGAGCAGCGCCGCGACCAGATCGGCTCGATGGCCGAGGCTGTGGCTGTCTTCAAGAAGAACGCGGTTGATCGAGAGCGCCTTGAGGGTGAAGCCGAAACCGGCCGTGCCCTTACCGAGCGTGAGCGTCATGAGCGTGAGCAGCAGAAAAACCGCGAGGCAACCGAAATCCGTCATGCCGTCGATGCGCTTGCCAGTGCCCTCGGCGCGCTGTCGGATGGCAACCTTGCGCATCGCATCGACGCGCCGTTTGCCCCGCATCTCGACCGCCTACGCAATGACTTCAACAACGCCGTCACCAAGCTCCACGGTGCTCTGCATGCCGTGGGCAACAACGCGCACGCCATTGATGCCGGTGCGAGCGAAATCCGCACGGCCGCAGACGGCCTTGCCCGCCGCACCGAGCAGCAGGCAGCCTCGGTCGAGGAAACGGCTGCAGCGCTCGAGGAGATCACCACGACGGTCAAGGACACGGCACGTCGCGCTGAGGAGGCCGGCAATCTCGTCTCGCGCACCCGCAACGGCGCCGAAGAGTCCGGCAACATCGTGCGCAAGGCGGTTTCGGCAATGACCGAGATCGAGCAGTCCTCGCAGAGGATCGCCAACATCATCGGGGTGATCGACGACATCGCCTTCCAGACCAACCTGCTGGCGCTGAATGCCGGCGTCGAGGCGGCACGCGCCGGCGAAGCCGGCAAGGGCTTTGCGGTCGTCGCCCAGGAAGTGCGTGAACTGGCGCAGCGCTCGGCCCAGGCTGCGAAGGAAATCGAAAGCCTGATCACTGCTTCGAATAGTCAGGTTCGCTCGGGCGTCACGCTCGTCGGCGACACCGGCAAGGCGTTGGACGCGATTGTCGGTCAGGTTCAGGAGATCAGCCGTCATGTCGATGCGATCGTCACGGCGACCCGCGAACAGTCGACGGGGCTTGCCGAGATTAACACTGCTGTAAACACGATGGATCAGGGCACGCAGCAGAATGCCGCCATGGTCGAGGAGCAGACGGCAGCGAGCCATGGGCTGGCGCAGGAGGCGGCAAAGCTGATGCAGTTGCTGAGCCAGTTCAACCTGCAAGCAGCATCCCACGCTGCGGTCAGCCGTCGCGCGGCCTGATGTAATCCTGCGAAGACCGGACGCTCGCGCTCGTGGCGGGCGTTCTCGTTGGAGGGCGCGACCAGCGGTGATTAAAAAATATTACTTTTAATCAAATCTTACGGATCTTGGGCTTTAGTGGCGTGCAATGCATGATGCAGGATGGACGTTGTCCGTACCGTTCTCCCCACACCATTAAAACGAGTGTTCCCCCCAGGCGATCAACAGGAGATTGACTGAAGCACTTCGTTCAGCCGCACTGAGGCCGCTCTATGTCCAAATTGAAGATCAAGACGCTTCTTCCGCTTCTTTTTCTGTCCCTTGTCGTCATTGCCCTGGTGCAGGGTGCGATCGCGGCCTTCTCGTTGACCAATCTGGAGGCCAACACCCGGCAGATCGGGGCGCAGAACATTCCGAACACCGAACGGCTCCACGCGATCGTCACGACGCTGAACGACGTTCGTCGCAGCTACGCCGACTACCTCCTTGCAACAGGTAAGACGGACTTCCGCAACGCGGAGACGACACTCAAGGCCCGCCGCCAGCGCCTTGCCACTGCCATTGGCGCCTTCGACAAGCAGCCGAAGAGCGATTACATGAGCCAGAATTTCGGCCGGCTGCAGAAGGCGCTCACCAACGACGCTGCGCTTGCCGACAAGATCATTGCGCTGGCGCTCGACAACAAGCGCAGCCAGGCCAACAGCCTCTATCGCGGCGAACTTTCCATGTCCGCCAACAACATTCAGACGCTCGTCGACGGAATGTTGGCAAAGGATCGGCAGTCGACCGATGCCGCTCTCGCTGCCGCGACCGGTAACTATAACGCAGGCATCTTGTCCATCGTCGGTGGCCTCGTCGTCGCGCTTGCCGTCGCCGTTGCTGCGGCCTTCCTTGCCTGGAAGCGCATTTCTCAGCCGATCTCGACGATCGCCACCCGCATGGCCCGTCTGGCGGACGGGGATCTCGACGCGGCCGTCCCTTACGCCGGGCGCAAGGATGAGATCGGCGACATGGCGGCTGCCGTCGCGATCTTCCGCGACAACTCTTTCGCACGCCTCGACCTCGAACGGAGCGCCGAGCACACCCGCGAGCAGGCTCAGCAGGAGCGTTCCCGTAACGAAGCCTCGAAGGCACGTGAAGCCAGCGAGATCCAACATGCCGTCGATGCGCTTGCCGAAGCGCTGGGCGCTCTCTCGGAAGGCGATCTCACGCGGACGATCGAGACGCCTTTTGCCGACCACCTCGACCGGCTGCGCAGTGATTTCAATTCCTCCGTGGCCAAGTTGCGGGCTGTTCTTCAGGAGGTCGGTGACAACGCTCATGCGATCGACGCGGGCGCCGGAGAAATCCGCACCGCCGCGGACGGGCTTGCCCGCCGCACTGAACAGCAGGCTGCCTCCATCGAAGAAACGGCAGCCGCGCTCGAAGAGATTACGACGACCGTCAAGGACACAGCGCGCCGTGCCGAGGAAGCCGGCACGCTGGTCACTCGAACCCGCAACGGCGCCGAAGAGTCCGGCAACATCGTCCGCAAGGCGGTCTCGGCAATGACCGAGATCGAGCAGTCGTCGCAGAAGATTGCCAATATCATCAGTGTCATCGACGACATTGCCTTCCAGACCAACCTGCTGGCGCTGAATGCCGGTGTCGAGGCGGCACGCGCAGGCGAAGCCGGCAAGGGCTTTGCTGTCGTCGCCCAGGAAGTGCGCGAGCTGGCACAGCGTTCTGCCCATGCCGCGAAGGAAATCGAAAGCCTGATCACCGCCTCGAACTCACAGGTTCGCTCGGGCGTCACGCTCGTCGGCGACACCGGCAAGGCGTTGGAAGCAATCGTCGGTCAGGTTCAGGAGATCAGCCGTCACGTCGACGCAATCGTCACGGCAACCCGTGAGCAGTCGACGGGGCTTGCCGAGATCAATACGGCCGTCAACACGATGGACCAGGGCACGCAGCAGAACGCCGCCATGGTCGAGGAGCAGACGGCAGCGAGCCATGGGCTGGCGCAGGAAGCAGCAAAGCTGATGCAACTCCTTGCCCAGTTCAACCTGCAGGCAGCATCCCACGGCGCATCATCCTACAGCCGTCGCGCCGCCTGATTGATTGATACACACAAACTGGAACGCCCGCGCTCGTCGCGGGCGTTTTGTTTTTCGCGCCGCTACTTCTCCAGCGTCGCCACGACCTCGACGTGCGATGTCCACAGGAACTGGTCGATCGGGGTCACACCGGTGATGCGATAGCCACCCTCGACGAGCAGGGCGAGATCCCGGGCGAGCGTCGCCGGATTGCAGCTGACGGCGACGACTTTCTTGACCGTCGAGCGCGCCAGTTCCTTGCACTGAAACTCGGCGCCGGCGCGCGGCGGATCGAAGACCACGGCGTCGTAGACCTTCAGCTCGGATGTCATCAGCGGCCGGCGGAAGAGGTCTCGCCTTTCGACGCTGACCGGCTTCAGACCCTGCGTGTTGCGAGCAGCGTGATCGAGCGCCGCCAGCGGCTTGTCCTCGCTCTCGACCGCATGGACCCGGCCGACGCGGGCAAGGCGAAGCGAGAAGGTGCCGGCGCCTGCGAAAAGATCGGCGATGCGTTTCGCCTTGCCGACATGCGCCAGAACCAATTCCGCCATTGCGTCTTCCGCCGGCTTGGTCGCCTGCGTGAAGCTGCCGGGCGGCGGAACGACATTGACGCCGCCGAAATCGACGATCGGCTTCGATGGTTCGACGAGGATTTCGTCGTTGAGCGAGACGCGGGCGATGCCGCGAAGGGAAAGCACCGTCTCGATCGCGTTGCGGCGCTGCTGATCCGAGAGTTTCTTGATGCCGTCGACCGCGAGATCAAGACCCGACAGGGTCTCCAACACGGTGATGCGGAACGCTTCGGCGCTATTGGCAAGTGCTGCACCAATCGCCTCGATCGCCGGCAGCCTGGCCATGATGCCCGCCGACGAGATGGGACATTCCTCGATGGCGACGATGTGGTGGCTTTCGGCCTGATTGAAGCCGATAAGCATGTCCTTCTCGGTCCGCCGTGCGGCGAAGACGACACGCCGCCGTTCGCCGGGATGAGCGACGACGAGGTCGGCAACGTCAGCCGTCAGTCCCTTCGATTTCAGCGCATCGACGACAAGCTGACGCTTGAAGCCGCGGTAGGCAGCATCGTTCATGTGCTGGAGGCTGCAGCCGCCGCAGGTGCCGTTCACACCGTCCGGTCCGAAATGCCGGCACGGAGGAGCCTGGCGATCGGCAGATGGATCGGAGATCGACATCACCGTGCCGTGGTTCTTGACGCGCGCGATGGCGACGGTTTCGCCGGGCAGGGTGAAGGGTACATAGACCGGCCCGCCATCCGCGTGCACGATGCCATCGCCCTGGGCGCCCAGCTTTTCGATCGTAACAGTTTGCGTGCTCACGGTTTTGTCCCTGCGAGTAGAAATTCCTGATTACCGTCGCCGCCGGCAATGGGTGAGGGGATGAGGCCAAGGCTCTTCCAGCCCATATCCTCGACGAACCAGCGCTCGAGTTCGGCCGCGACATCGGGCGCCGATGACGGGTCCTTGAGAAGCCCCCCCTTGCCGATCGCCTCGCGCCCGGCCTCGAACTGCGGCTTGACGAGGAGAGCCGCGCAAGCCCCAGCTTCCGCGATCTCAAGAGCAGGGGCAAGCGCCAGCTTCAGCGAGATGAAGGAGACGTCCGACACGATAAAGGTGAGCGGATGGCCGATATTCTCCGCCGTCAGGTTGCGGGCGTTGAGGCCTTCGATGTTCGTCACGCGGGGATCACTCGAGATGCGCGGATGCATCTGGCCATGGCCGACGTCGATCGCGGTAACATGGGTTGCCCCTTGGGCCAGCAGCACTTCGGTGAAGCCACCGGTTGATGCGCCGACATCGAGACAGTGATGTCCTGACGGGTCGAGCTTGAAGTGATCGAGCGCTGCGGCGAGCTTCAGCGCCGCGCGGGACACATAGTCCTGCGCCGGATCGTCGATTTCGATTGGGGCATCCTCGCCAAACAGCGCACCTGCCTTCGTCACGATCTTGCCTCCGACCTTCACGGTGCCGCGTTGCACCGCATCCCGCGCTCGGGAACGGCTGGGGAAAAGACCAAGGCTGACGAGCAACTGGTCGAGGCGTTGTGTGTTTTGATCGGACATCGGCTGTCCATGACCGGCAAAGCCGTTAGTTGCAAGCCTTTTGTTGGAGAGGCGTCGCTGGCAGCAGGATGGCAGCGGTTCATCGACACTTCCGTCGGCCTTTCGCCAAACAAAAAAGACGGCCCCGTCTCCAGGGCTGTCTTCATCTAATGAGATTGAACTATCCGGCAGCGCCGACGCCAAATGCGGCGGGCCGGCCAAGCGCCTTGAACACGGTCGAAACGATGCCCGCGCGATCGAGGCCGGCATGGGCGTTCATCACTTCCGGCTTTGCCTGTTCCACCCAGATATCGGGCATGACAAGCGAGCGGACCTTCAGGCCATTGTCGAGCAGGCCGTCCATGGCCAGGAACTGCATGACTTGGCTGCCGAAGCCGCCGACCGCCCCCTCTTCGACGGTGATCAGGATTTCGTGGTGGCGCGCCAACTGGCGGATCAGATCATGATCCAGCGGCTTGGCGAATCGCGCATCGGCAACCGTCGTCGAAAGCCCGGCTGCGTCAAGGTCCTCGGCAGCAAGCAGACAGTCAGCGAGGCGGGTGCCGAACGAGAGCAGCGCCACTTTCGCGCCTTCCTTGACGACGCGGCCCTTGCCGATCTGCAGGATTTCACCACGGACGGGCATTTCTATGCCGACGCCTTCGCCGCGCGGATATCGGAAGGAGATCGGACCGGCATCATAGGCTGCCGCCGTTCGCACCATATGCTTCAACTCAGCCTCATCGGCGGCCGCCATCACCACGAAGCCGGGGAGGGTGGCGAGGAACGTCGTATCGAACGAGCCTGCATGCGTCGGGCCGTCGGCGCCGACGAAACCGGCGCGATCGATCGGGAAGCGAACCGGAAGGCCCTGGATCGCGACGTCGTGCACCACCTGGTCATAGGCGCGCTGCAGGAACGTGGAGTAAAGCGCGGCAAACGGCTTGAAGCCCTCGGCGGCTAGACCGGCGGCAAATGTCACCGCATGCTGCTCGGCAATCCCGACATCGAAACACCGCGACGGGAAGATGCTTGCGAGCTTGTCGAGGCCAGTCCCGTTCGGCATGGCGGCGGTAATGCCGACGATCTTGTCGTCGTGCTCCGCTTCCTGCACCAGCGCTTCGGCGAATACGCTCGTGTAGCTCGGCGCATTCGGCTTCACCTTCGCCTGCGCGCCGGTGATGACGTCGAACTTGTTGACGCCGTGATACTTGTCGGCTGCCGCCTCGGCGGGCGCGTAGCCCTTGCCCTTCTGCGTCACCACATGGATCAGCACGGGGCCGTTGGCATTGTCGCGCACATTGCGCAACACCGGCAGCAGGTGCTCGAACGAGTGACCGTCGATCGGCCCGATATGATAGAAACCCATCTCCTCGAACATTGTCCCCCCGGTCACATAGCCCCGGGCATGCTCCACGGCGCGAGTGATAGCGCGGTCGACACTCTTGCCGAGATAGGCCGTCAGCTTCTTGCCGAAATCGCGGAAGCCCATGTAGGTGCGGCCGGAAGCAAGGCGCGCGAGATAGGCGCTCATCGCGCCGGTCGGCGGCGCAATAGACATGTCATTGTCGTTGAGGATGACGATCAGGCGGGCGTCGAGCGCGCCAGCATTGTTCAATGCTTCGTAGGCCATGCCGGCCGACAACGCGCCGTCGCCGATCACGGCAATCACCCGGCGGTCTGTCTTGTCGAGGTCGGAGGCAACCGCCATGCCGAGGCCGGCGGAGATGGACGTGGAGGAGTGAGCAGCACCGAAGGGATCGTATTCGCTTTCCGCGCGGCGCGTGAAACCGGAGAGGCCGCCTTCTTGGCGCAACGTCCGGATACGGTCACGGCGACCGGTGAGGATCTTGTGCGGATAGCACTGGTGCCCGACGTCGAAGATCAGCCGATCTTCAGGCGTGTTGAAGACGCTGTGGATCGCAATCGTCAGTTCCACCACGCCGAGTCCTGCACCGAGATGACCGCCGGTGCGCGACACCGCATCGATCATTTCATCGCGAACCTCGCGCGCAAGCTGCGGTAGGTCGCGATCGTCAAGCTTTCGGAGGTCGGCTGGATAGGGAACCTTATCCAGCAGCGGCGTCTTCGGCGATTGTGTCACGGGCGGGCGCTCTTTCTTGTCTTTCTTGGGCAGGATGCCTTTAAGCCATAAATTGCGGTGAAAAAAGTCGATTTCAAGAATGGCCGAAACTCCTTTCTAAAGGAGATCAGCCTTCCGGCAAAGGTATGAATTCTTCTTCGTCCCCCGGTACGATGTCGAACTTGCCGGTCCGCCACTCTTCCTTGGCCTTTTCGATGCGCTCTTTCGAGGAGGAAACGAAGTTCCACCAGATGTACCGCTTCGAGTTCAGCGCCGCTCCGCCGAACAACATCAGGTGACAGCCCTCTCTGCCAGCTTCGAGAGTGATCGCATCGCCGGGGCGGAAGACGAGCAGCTGATCGGCTGCAAACCTATCGCCCGATATCACGACTTCGCCTGACAGTACGTATGCCGCCCGCTCCTCGTGTCCCGCCGCGAAGGGAAACTTCACACCCGGTTCAAGGCTGATATCGGCATAGAGCGTGTCGGAAAACACCTTCACCGGTGAAGACATCCCCTCGAACGATCCGATGACGACACGCCCGCGCACGCCGCGTTCGTCGATCAAAGGCATGTCGCTCTTTTCGGTATGCGCAAAGGAGGGATCGATCTCCTCCTTGTCATCCGGCAGTGCGAGCCAGGTCTGCAGGCCCGACATCAGCAGCGGATGGCCGCGCAAATTATCGGGCGTGCGCTCCGAATGGACGATGCCGCGCCCTGCCGTCATCAGGTTGATGTCGCCGGGGCGAATGACCTTCTCGGTGCCGAGGCTGTCCCGATGCCGGATCTCGCCGTCGAAGAGATAGGTCACCGTCGAAAGCCCGATATGCGGATGCGGCCGCACGTCCAGCGCCTCGTTCGGCTTCAGGATCGCCGGCCCCATGCGGTCGAAGAAGATGAACGGCCCGACCAGTCGCCGCTGCCGCGTTGGCAGTGCTCGCCGCACCTCGAAGCCGCCAATATCGCTGGTGCGGGGGATTATGAGGTTCTCGATCGCATCGCAGGCGAAAGCATCGCCGGGCAGGGGATCTTTACCGGGGAAAAAGGACATCAAAGCGTCTCCGATGAGGTTGTGCCTAGACTAGACCGATTACCGATGGCGGACTAGGAAAACTTGATCGCCAGGAGGCGACGCTCTGTTCATCACGACGACGATTTCGGAAAAGCTCTTGCTTATGCCCCGTCCAGCGGCTCGACGCCCTGCGGCTTGCCAGATCGGTCAAGGCGGATCTTTTCGATGCGGTTTTCGGCGGCCGAAAGCAGCGTTTCGCAGTGCTTCTTCAGCGCTTCGCCGCGCTCGTAGATCTCGATGGATTCGTCCAGCGCCACGTCGCCGCGTTCCAGCCGGGCCACGATGCTTTCGAGCTCGGCAACCGCCTTCTCGAAGGAAAGACCGGAAACTTCCGGCTTGGCGCTGTCAGTCATACTCAACCCTTCATCATTCTAAGAATATGCAGGCCAGCCGACTCGGCGAGGCCTTCGAGATCATAGCCGCCTTCCAGCAGGCTGACGACCCGGTTTGCGGCACTTTTGTCGGCGACCTCAAGCAACCGCCCGGTTGCCCAGTCGAAATCCTCGCCGACGAGATTGATCTGCGCCAAGGGATCGCGGTGATGCGCATCGAAGCCGGCGGAGATGATGATCAGGTCCGGGCGAAAATCAACGAGCGCAGGCAACACCCGTGATTTGAAAGCTTCGCGGAAGTGATCGCTACCGACATTCGGAGACAGCGGCGCGTTGACGATGGTACCGTGCTTGCCGCTTTCCTCCTTCGCGCCGGTGCCGGGGTAAAGCGGCATCTGGTGCGTCGAGCAGAAGAGCACGGAGGGATCGTCCCAGAAGATGTCCTGCGTGCCGTTGCCGTGATGCACGTCCCAGTCGACGATCGCCACACGCTCCGCACCGTGCGCTTTCTGGGCATGGCGGGCGGCGATCGCGGCATTGTTGAAGAAGCAGAAGCCCATTGCCGTTGATTTTTCGGCATGATGGCCCGGCGGGCGGGCCGCAACGAAGACGTTATCGGCCTTGCCGGTAAACACATCATCGACCGCGGCCATCGCGCCGCCGATCCCCGTCAGTGCCGCTTCGAAGCTCTTTCGGCTGGCGTAAGTATCGGCCTCGAGCTGATTGATCTCGCCATCCTCTTCGGGCACGTGGCGCAGCACTGACAGCAGGTGCTCTTCGGGATGGGCGAGCAGAACGGCTTCTTCGGCGGCCTGCGGTGCGCGCTTGCGGTCAAGACCTGCGAAGTTCGGATGTTCCAGCGCCACGTTGATCGCCCGCAGACGGTCGGACCGTTCGGGATGGCCGGCGGGCGTGACGTGTTCCAGGAAGATCGGGTGCTCGTAAAGGCGGGTGCTCATGGTGTCACTCTATCTTTCCGTCCCGTCATGATCCACAGCAGATGGGGCTCGGCGCGGCAATTTCAACAAGCGCGCGCCTTGGTCATGGGGCCAGTCCTGCGTTTACTTCGTCCGGCCCCGCGGCTAGTCTTTGGGGAGGGGAGAATTGGCAGAAAGATCAATGAACGAGGTCACGCGTACCGTTGAGATGAATGTGCCGTTCCGCGACGTCGACATGAACGGCCAGGTTTTCTTGGGCTCCTACATTTCCTATGCCGAGTCGGTGCTGGCGACCTTCTGGTCGTCGAGGCCGCAACTGGCGAATGAGCCGCTTTATATCGCCAGCAAGGTGACCTGTATCCTCCATCGGCCGCTGCATTACGATGAGCGGGTCGTGTTCACGGCGTCGGTCGACAAGATCGGCATGCGTTCGGTCGGCTTCATCATTTCGGCCGATATCGGCGACGAGCGCTCCGCCGAGGTCGAAATTATCTGGCAGGCGCGCTCGCGCGACGATCGTTCGCCAGTCCCGCTTCCCGAAGACACGCGTGACTGGCTTTATGGTTTCGTCGATTAGCTGCGCACCGGCAGGAGGGGATAGCCGACCATGACCGCGCGGCCGACAAGTGCCGCAACGAAGGCCTTGACGACGTCGCCGGGGATAAATGCCATTGAGCCGAGGAATGCCTTGGAGAGGCCAAGCTGGGCGGCGAACGCCAGATAGACGATGCCGCAGGCGTAGAGAACCACGATGCCGCCGATCATCGCGGCGAAGAAGAAGCCGACCGTCTGCACCAACGCCGACTGTTCGGATTTGACCAGCCGTTCGCTGAGATAACCGGTGACGAAGGCTGCCAGCACCCAGCCGATCAGAAAGCCGGTGGTCGGTGCGGCAAAGGCAGCAAGTCCGCCACGACCGCCGGAAAGCACAGGAAGGCCGATCGCGACAAGCACGAGAACGATCAGGACCGCGATCGTGCCGCGGCGCGCGCCGAGCACGACACCCGCCATCATGACGCCGAGCGACTGCGCCGTAATCGGCACCGGTATGAAGCCGAGCGTGATCGGCGGCAGAATGCCGAGCGCGACGATGATGGCCGCAAAGAGGGCGGAGAGAACGAGGTCGCGAGTGCTCATGCAGGGCTCCTGTTAGCGAGTTCTCAATTGACATGCCGCCGAACGCCGCGCGCGTCAATTGCCGCAGCAATGTTATCCGCATCCCTCAGCGTCAGAATGATCAATGGCACGAGCACGGTTGTCGGCCGCACCTTGATACCGCGCGCCGCGTGCGCCTCGCGGATGGCACGATAACGATCGAGAATCTCGGGAACGAAGCGGACGACGAGCCCGACAGCCAGCCCGACATCGTCGGCCCGAAGAAGTCCGAGCCGCTCCAGTGGCCTGGCCAGCAGGGTAATTTCGTCGATGAATTGCGCAATAGCAGTTGTTGCAGTCACGGCAGCGGCAAACAGCATCAATGCCGTGAGACGGAGCAGGGCGACGACGGCGATATGCCAGGGATTGAAGGCCAGGCTGAACAACGCCACGATGAGGATCGTCAGGAAGACCGGCTTCAGTCGCGCAAGCGCGGATCGCGCCGGAAGGCCGATGCTGAAGTAGATCCCGGCCGTCGCGAGCACTCCAAGGGCAAGCAACAGGAGGTTCGCCGTAAGGACGAGCATGACGCCGAGGGCCGCAAGAACAAGCAGCTTGGCGCGGGCCGAAACCCGATGCATGGCGCTGTTGCCTTCGACGAAAAGCGACTTCATCGGCTTGCGATCTCCCTGTAGCGGCGGATCGCCTCTCCGGCCGGCGCGTCGGAGACGAGAACGCCCTCATGGAAAACCAGTACGCGCTCGTAATCCGCGACCAATTCCAGATCGTGGCTGATGACGATCGCGCTCTCCGGAAGGCTTTCCACCAGCCTTTGCACGAGGCTGCGGTTCTTGAGGTCCAGCTGATTGGTCGGCTCGTCCAGGATGAGAATATCGGGCCCGGTTGCGAGCACGGAGCAAAGGGCGGCAAGTTGCAGCTCTCCGCCCGAGAGCTCGTGCGCCCGGCGGTCGGCAAGATGGGCCGCGCTGAAACGCTGCAGGACCGCCTCCACCTTCGCCGCAATTTCCGCCGGCTTGTAGCCGCGGCACTTCAGACCGAAGGCGATGTCGTCGCGCACGACCGGCAGGATGATCTGGTTTTGCGGCGACTGGAAGATGAAACCGACATCGGTGAGAACGGCCTTGGCGTCGGCCGTGTCGCGACCGTTGACGATCACCCGCCCGATGCTCGGCTTGGTCAGGCCGTTGATGAGGCGCGCAAAGGTCGTCTTGCCCGAGCCGTTGAGGCCGATGATGCCGATGCGCTTTTCTGTGAGCTGCAGCGTCACGGGCGCCAGCGCGACGCGCGCACCATAGCTGACCCCTGCGCCTTCGAAACGGATATCCACCTGGTCCCTCGTGAATTGAGAGGCCGTTCTATAACGAATTTCGCGCTTTGAAAGCTCAAAATCTCGCAATGAATGCCGGCCGCTCCTACCTGATGATCGTCCTAACTTAACGGGTGGCTAGGAACATTTTCCGTTCTATGATGTGCACATGACGAATCTCATTTCGAATTCCGATGCCCGCCGCATATTCCTCGCCAAGCAAGGCCTGAGCGCGCCGCCGAACAAGGCGCTGACGAAGGCCGGCCTGCTGGAGCTCATCCACGAACTCGGCTTCGTGCAGGTGGACAGCATCCAGACGGTGGAGCGAGCCCATCACCAGATCCTGTTTTCCCGCAACCAGACTTACAAACGCGAGCATCTGACGGCGCTACTGGAGAAGGACGGCTCGCTCTTCGAGCACTGGACGCACGACGCCTCGATCCTGCCGAGCGCCTTCTTCCGATACTGGAAACACAAGTTCCGCCACGAGGAAGAGGTAATCGGCGAGCGCTGGCGAAAATGGCAGGGGGAGGGGTTCGAACACGCCTTCGACGAGACATTTGAGCGCGTCACTCGTGACGGCGCCATCATGGCGCGCGAGATCAAGGCGGACGGGCATGTTTCCGGCGGCTGGTGGAATTGGCATCCCAACAAGACGGCGCTGGAATATTTCTGGCGCACCGGCAAGTTCGCCATCGCCGGACGCTCGAACTTCCAGAAAATCTATGATCTCGTCGAACGCGTCATTCCGCCTGAGTTTCACGAGCCGGAAGTCACCTACGAGGAGTTTGTCGACTGGGCCTGCCGCAGCGCGCTGACCCGACTGGGCTTTGCCACGCATGGCGAAATCGCCGCCTTCTGGGATCTGTTGTCGCCCGATGAAGCGAAAGCCTGGGTCAACGCGCATCGCGACGAGTTGATCGAAGTCCTGATCGAGCCGGCGCTTGGCGGAAAGCCGCGCCCCTCCTGGGCCGTCCCCGACCTGCTTACGAGCATGCAGGACTATCCCGGCGCACCGCCGCGCGTGCGCGTGCTCAGCCCCTTCGATCCGATGATCCGCGACCGCAATCGCACCGAACGGCTCTTCGGTTTCTTCTATCGCATCGAGGTTTTCGTGCCCGAGCCGAAGCGGGAATACGGATATTATGTCTTCCCGCTGCTTGAAGGCGACAAGCTGATCGGCCGCATCGACATGAAGGCCGATCGCAAAGGCGGAAGCCTCGACGTCAAGCGTCTGTGGCTGGAACCGGGCGTACGCCCGTCGGCCGGGCGGATCGAAAAGCTTCTCGCCGAACTTGACCGACTGGCCAAATTCACTGGCGTTGAACAGGTCGTCCTAATGGATAGTTGGCAAGGCTGAGCGGCGCTCATCGATAGTCGATATTTTAGGAAATTGCGTCGTAATTACAAAGAATTAATGTTGATGCGCGCTTTACCATGCTTGTCTTGAACTCTTTAAGAGCCGCCTGCGTAGGATGGCTGCATGAAAACACGAGCCATCAAATTCGCCGCATTGGCGGCACTGAACAGCCTTCGCCGTGAAGTGAGGGCCTTACTGCGCAAGCGGCGCGATGCGCGCGCCGCCACGATCGTCACACGGGCCGGACGGCAGGCGAAGATGGAGCCGTTGGCAGTGAAGTCAACGCTGATCGATGCGGTCTATTTCAGCCAGGAGGATGGCCGGCTTCGCGTCTGTCTGAGCAACGGCGAAGAGCGGCAGTTCGAGGGCGTGGCGGAAGCCGAGGTCATCGCGATGGTCACCGCCCAATCGCCGGGAAAGTACTATATCGAGAACGTCAGCGGTCGCTTCAAGCGCATCGCCGCCTGAGCGTGAAGCAGGCGGCCGCCTCTATCGCATCGAGGTTTTCGTGCCGAGCCGAAGCGGGCATGCGGCTACTATGTCTTCCCGCTGCTTGAAGGCGACAAGCTGATCGGCCGCATCGACATGAAAGCAGATGGCAGAGGCGGGAGCCTCGACGTCAAGCGCCTATGGCTGGAGCCGGGCGTGCGCCCCTCGACCGGTCGCCTGGACCGGCTCGACGCCGAGTTGCAACGCATCGCGCGGTTCTCCGGCGTCGAGAAGGTCGCCTATCTCGACGGATGGCGGGCTTAGTAGATCTCTGTCTTCGAAATCTTGATGCCGAAGCCTTCGAGACCGACATAGTGCCGCTCGCGGCTCGTCAGGAGCCGGATCGACGATACGCCGAGGTCTTTGAGGATCTGTGCGCCGAGACCGATTTCCAGCCACTCGCTGTCGCGCACCTGTGCCTCGACGTGTGCCTCGCGTCCCTGGCTGCGTGCCTTGCGACCACTGTCCGAATGACCGACGCCGACGGAGCCTTCCCGCAGGTAGACGATGATCCCGCGACCTTCCTCGGCAATCTTCTTCATGTAGTGGTCGACGGGACGGCGCTTGCCGAAAAGGTCCTCGGCGACATTCTCAGGGTGCAGGCGCACCGGAATGTCGATGCCGTCGCGGATGTCGCCGAAAACGACGGCGAGGTGCTGCATCGTATCCCAAGGCAGCGAATAGGTATGCGCCTTGGCCTTGCCGAAGGGTGTTTCGATGTCGAAGCTCTGGCCGAGTTCGATCAGCGTTTCTTTGCGCTGGCGGTAAGCGATCAGGTCGGCAACGGACACCAGCTTCAGGCTATGCGTTTCAGCGAATTCGACGACCTGCTGCCCGCGCGTGACGGTCCCGTCATCGTTAACGAGTTCGCAGATCACGCCGATCGGCGGAAGGCCGGCGAGCTTGCAGAGATCGACAGCAGCTTCCGTGTGGCCCGAGCGCATAAGCACTCCGCCTTCCCGCGCAACGAGCGGGAAGATGTGACCCGGGCGCACGAAGTCGGCGGCGCCGACATTGGGATTGGCGAGGTTGCGAACGGTCAGCGTCCGGTCGTCGGCGGAAATGCCGGTCGTCGTGCCGTGCTTGAAATCGACAGAAACGGTGAACGCCGTCGTGTGCGCCGAGTCGTTTTCGGCAACCATCGCATTCAGGTTGAGCCGGCGGGCCTCCTCCTTCGGCATCGGTGTGCAGACGATGCCGGAGGTGTGACGGACGATGAACGCCATCTTCTCCGCGGTACAGTGAACGGCCGCGACGATCAGGTCGCCTTCGTTCTCGCGGTCGTTGTCATCCATCACCACGACGATTTCGCCGGCCTCGAAGGCCCGGATCGCATCGACGACGCGCTTCTGATCGTAAGGCATGTCTGTATTTCCTATTTCAGTCGGCCGGTCTGGCCGCGGTCACGGAGGTAATGGTCTGCGATGGCGCAGGCGACCATCGCCTCGCCGATCGGCACGGCGCGGATGCCGACGCACGGATCATGCCGTCCCTTGGTCCGGATATTAACATTGTTGCCGTCGGCATCGATCGACTGGCGCTCGGTCAGGATCGACGAGGTTGGCTTGATGGCGAAGCGCGCGATAACCGGCTGGCCAGTCGAAATGCCGCCGAGGATGCCGCCCGCCTTGTTCGACAGGAACAAGGGCTTGCCGTCATTGCCCATGCGCATCTCGTCGGCGTTTTCCTCGCCGGTGATCTCGGCGGCTTCGAAGCCGTTGCCAATCTCGACACCCTTGACGGCATTGATCGACATCAGCAGCGAGGCGATGTCCTGGTCAAGCTTGCCATAGATGGGGGCGCCGAGGCCCGCCGGCACGCCTTCGGCCACGACTTCGACGACGGCGCCGATCGAGGAGCCGTTCTTGCGGATACCGTCGAGATATTCTTCCCAGACGGGAACGATCGCGGCATCAGGTGCAAAGAACGGATTCTGGTCGACCTGGTCCCAATCCCAGTTCTGGCGGTTGATCTTGTGCTTGCCGATCTGCACCAAGGCGCCGCGCACCTTGACCTCAGGCACAACAAGACGGGCAATGCCGCCAGCCGCCACGCGCGCCGCCGTTTCGCGGGCCGAGGAACGGCCGCCGCCGCGATAGTCGCGGATGCCGTATTTCACATCGTAGGTGTAGTCGGCATGGCCGGGCCGATATTGCCGTGAGATCTCACCGTAATCCTTGGAGCGCTGGTCGGTGTTCTCGATCATCATCGAGATCGGCGTACCGGTCGAAATCATCGTCTCGCCGTCGGCGTCCAGCATGACCCCGGACAGAATCTTGACCAGATCGGCCTCGCGACGCTGCGTTACAAAGCGCGACTGGCCGGGCTTTCGCTTGTCGAGCCAGACCTGAATATCCTCGAGCTTGAAGCGCAGACCGGGGGGGCAGCCGTCAACGACGCAGCCGAGCGCCGGGCCGTGGCTTTCGCCCCAGGTGGTTACGCGGAAGAGATGACCGAATGTATTGTGCGACATGTGTCCCGACCGGATCACGCCAACCGATCGTCACCGGCGGCGTCCTTCATCTGAAAATGCGCGACACTCATAGGCCAAAAAAACGCGGCGGCAAAAGCCTTTCTTTGCTCCAAATCGCCAACGAAAGGAAATGGTGTTTCCTCGGATTGTGAACGATGGCCTCAGGAGGCGATGCGCCAGGAGCTTTCGATCGCCATCTCCGTGAAATCCTCGAAGGACAGCGGGCGGGAGAAGGCATAGCCCTGCAGGAGGTCACAGCCGAGTTCGTCAAGGAGGGTGGCATGCGCTGCCGTTTCGACGCCCTCGGCCACCGTTTCGACGCCGAGCGAGCGGGCGATGTCGATGATCGAGCTGACCAGCGCGCGCTCCTGCGGCGAATTCATGATCGGCTGAACCAGCTGCCGGTCGATCTTCAGCCGCTTCGGCTTCAGCTTGAGGAGGCTGACAATCGACGTGTGACCCGTTCCGAAATCGTCGATTTCGATGTCGACCCCGAGCGTCTTGATCCGCTCGAGGTTATGCGCGGCTACATCCTCGCTTTCGTCGAGGAAGATCGACTCGACCAGTTCAAAGGAGAGTTCGCCGGGGCGGATCTGCAGGCCACTCAGCGATTCTGCGAGCATTTCGTCATGCAGCCGTCGCGCTGAAACGTTGACCGAAATCTTCGGAATGGTCACACCCCGTGCCGCCCAACGCATCTTGTCCTTCAGCGCGGTGTCAAGCACGATGCGGTCGAGCGTCTGGACGACGTTGATCTCGTCGGCGACCTTCAGGAACTTGTCCGGCGTCAACAATCCGCGGGAAGGATGCTGCCAGCGAACCAGGGCTTCGACGCCGGTGAGTTGCATCGTGCGCGCCGAGAACTGCGGCTGATACCAGGCGATAAACTCGCCGTTCTCGATGCCGGCAAGGATCTCGTCGGCCAGGCGCTTGTTGTTGATGATGTCGGCCTGGAGATTGTGATTGAAGAACTCGTAGCGGTTCCGGCCCTGGCTCTTGGCGCGGTAAAGGGCGATGTCGGCATTGATCAGCACCTTGCGTGCATCGACGTGCACGCCATTGGCGAGCGCGATGCCGATGGAGACGCCGCAGCGGCAGGCAAAGCCCTCGAAGTCGATCGGCTGGCGCATCTGCTCGATGATCCGGCCTGCAAGGGCAGACATATCCGTATCGCTGGCGTTGTGCGCCAGGATCACGAACT
Organism: Rhizobium sp. 57MFTsu3.2; assembly: GCF_012932765.1. Taxonomy (NCBI): domain Bacteria; kingdom Pseudomonadati; phylum Pseudomonadota; class Alphaproteobacteria; order Hyphomicrobiales; family Rhizobiaceae; genus Rhizobium; species Rhizobium sp. 57MFTsu3.2. The sequence continues at coordinate 59,231 of NZ_JDWI01000019.1, read as the reverse complement.
CATCGCCGCCGATGCGCGCCACGAGGTCGTCTTGGCGCAGGTTCCTCGACAGTACCCGCGATGCATGGATCAGCATTGCGTCGCCTGCGGCATGGCCAAGCGTGTCGTTGATCTCCTTGAACCTGTCGAGGTCGATGTGGAGGATGGCGAATTTCTGCCGCTCGCTCCGCCCGTCGAGGGTCAGCCTTTCAAGCGCGATATCAAGCTTGCGGCGGTTGGCAAGCGCCGTCAGCGGGTCGTGCAGTGAATTGTGCTCGATGCGGTTCTTGGCGATCTCGAGTTCGATGTTCTTGGCGATCGCCTCGTCCTTGGCGGCCTTGAGCTGGACCGTCATCAGCGCATCCTCGGTGATGTCGAAGGCAACGCCGATAATCTTCAGTTTGCCGCCTGAGGTCTTATGCACCTTGCCAGTGGAGCGGACGTAACGCATCGCGCCGTCCTCGACGGGAACCCGACAGATCAGGGTATGAGTGTCACCAAGGTGCTTGAAATGACGCGCGCTTTCGCGAGCCAGTGCCTGGTCCTCCGGCAGAATGCAGGAAAGCCAGACCGGTTCGGTCATGAAGCCGACCCTTGGCTTCAGGCCATAGAGCTCGTGCATCCGGTCGTCCCAGATCGAGCCTTCATCACCGAGCGTCGCCTCCCATATCCCGCACTGATAGGTGTCGAGGGCCAGGTCCAGCTTACCTGAGAGTTCGGCGAGTTCAGCCTCGCGCCGCGACAGTTCGTCCAGCGCCATCTCCAGTTCGGCATTCTTGACGTCGCTGACATCCTTTGCCTTACGCAGGGTTTCGGCCGCTTCCGCGTCGGTGGTGACGTCCCAGACGATCCCGACCGTTTTGTCATCGCCGGCCGCGTCCGTGTAGAAGGAGCCGATCGACCGCAGGTGTCGGACGCTGCCGTCCTCGGCGATGACGCGGTATTGTGTCTCGTAGGCTGAACCGGCGACGTGGTAGTTGAAGAAATGGACCTCCGCAAGGTGCCGGTCTTCGGCAACGATCGCGGCAAGCCAGTCTTCCAGCGAGTGACTGCCATCTTCTGCCGGCTTCCCGTGGAGCGCTGCGGCCCGGGCATCCCAGAAGAGCGTTTCGCCGTGGTCATGCAGCTCCCATATGCCGATGTTCGACGACTCCAATGCCAGATTGAGGCGCTGCGACAGCTTGAGCAGCGTAGCTTCGCGCACCTTGAGTTGGACGATGTTGCGGTTTCGCTCGCCGAGCAGCAAGGTCGCGAAGAAGACTGGGACGATGGTGATGCAGCCTGCGGCAGCGATAATCAGCCGAAGCGTCGACTGGTTTTCCGGAATCGCGTTCCAACCGGTCTTCGGAGCCGCGGCAATTTCCCAGCGCCCGCCGGCAAAGGCGATCTTTCGCGTCATCGGCCGCTTGTCACGCAAATCCGGTGAGCCGAAAAAGGGTAGGGCCGAGTCCGCAAGAGCGAGGTCGCGAACCGCAATCGAGAGATGGTCGAGGTGCGGATATTTCTCCTGATTCTCACTGTTGTGCGCGGGCTTCAATCCGGTGTTCTGATAGAACATGTTCGCGTCGATCATAACCTCGACTGCGCCCCAGATACGGCGTTGCCCATTTTCCTTCACGAAGACGGGAAAGAAGATTCCGAAAGCTTCCTTGCCGTCGCTGGCGGCGATCGGTCCATAGAAACGCGCCTGCTCGGCGCTGGCGCGCGTCACCGCTTGACGGGCGAGGAGGACCTCGCGGACATCCTTGCCGATGCGACCTTTACCCGCTTGCGAGGGAAAGACATTGCCGACGATAAAGTTCGGCGCGATGGCGATATCCAGGAAGTGGGGATTCTGGATGAGCAGCCAGTTGATCTGCCGCTCCATCTCCTCGGCATTTACGCTGGAATTGACCGCAACCATGTTGGCCAAGTCGCGTACGACGGTAATGTCCATGTTGGTCTGCGCGCTGATGCGCGCACGAATCAGACTCACCTCGTTTTCCGTCCGGATCGTCAGTTCGCGCAGATGAGCGGCAGTATTGGCGCGGTCGAGCCCAAAGCCGACGATGACGACGACAATAGCAACGAGGCCGGAGACTAGGAGGGCAAGGCGTGTATTCCTGAAGACGCGCCGCAACGTGTTGCTGTCTTTGTGGCGGAATAGCAAAACCCAGTCTCCCATGTTCGAGGGAGACTTTAGATAGGGGCGGTTAATTTACGATTTCCCGGAAATCCTCTTTGCCAGAAAGGCGGACATACGGGGAAAATAATTAACGAATGCATGCGGTTATTGTTAAAGTACTATTCATTAATTGGACGCGGAAGATCATTCTTCCGGGCAAATTTCGCCATATTCGGGGGGTTATCTGTGCGCAGTTGGGTTATCGAGTCGCGTTTTCGAGGGAAGTCCGCCATGCGCTTCGTAGTAGCTACGCTTTTGGCCACAGCGAGTTTCTTGTCGCCGATCGGCGGATTTGCTGAAAGCGCGGACGTCGAGGCGACGATCAAGAAGGTCGATATGACCAATCTCAGCCTCACTCTGGATGACGGAAAAACCTACCAAGCGCCGGAAGAGTTCAATTTCGAGGGGCTGAAGGCGGGCGTCAAGGTTATCGTCTTCTATACCGAGGTCGACGGCAAGCGCGTCATCAACGATCTCGATGTCGTTCAGTAATCGAACTAGATCCAGCCGATCGACCCGTTGTCCCGATCAATCTTAAGGATCCGGTCCTGCGGAATCTCGCCCTCTGCCGCTTCGTCCTTCGGTAAGGCCGCAATGGTCCTGAAAAGACTGCGTATGACGCCGCCATGAGTCACGCAAACCGTAGGCTTGTCGACGGAATTCAGCCAGGACGCCACGCGCCAGGACATGATTTCGTAGCTCTCCGCGTCGTCTCCTGGCGGAATGAAATCCCATTTGTTGAGATTACGCTCGGTGATGCGGTCCCGGGCCGTTGCCTTCAATTCCTTGATCGTGAAACCTTCCCAAGCGCCGAAGGAAACCTCCACTAGGCGCTCGTCGGTTCGATAATCTTTCGACGGAAGACCCATCGCCTCGCGCATGATCTCCATCGTGGCGCGGGTTCGCGCGAGCGGGCTCGCGACGAAGTCAAAGGGGATTGCCTCGACTTTCAGGATTTCTGCGAGGTCGATACCATTCTGCCACGCCTGCGCTCTGCCGATGGCATTGAGCGGGATGTCCTTCTGCCCTTGCAGGCGGCGTTCGGCGTTCCAGTCTGTCTGGCCGTGTCTGACGACGTAGATAAGCAATGATCGGCTCCGTTTACGGCACGCAACCCCTCAATCGCTGTCGCGAAGAAGGGGTCGCGAGCACGACGCAGCAAAGGAGTGCGATCAGTCCTTTATGACGGAAATGTCCGGTGCGTCTACCGCCTTCATGCCGACGACGTGATAGCCGCTGTCGGCATGGTGGACTTCGCCGGTGACCGAGCGAGAAAGATGCGAAAGCAGATATAGGCCGACATCGCCGACCTCTTCGATCGTCACCGTCCGACGCAGCGGCGCATTGTATTCGTTCCACTTCAGAATGTAGCGGAAGTCGCCGATGCCGGAAGCTGCAAGCGTCTTGATCGGGCCGGCGGAGACGGCGTTGACGCGAATGTTCTTCGGTCCGAGGTCGACCGCCAGGTACTTCACGCTGGCTTCCAGCGCCGCCTTGGCAACGCCCATGACGTTGTAGTTCGGCATGACCTTCTCGGCGCCGTAATAGGTCAGAGTCAGCATGGAGCCGCCATCCGTCATCAGCCTCTCGGCGCGACGCGCCACCGAGGTGAAGGAATAGACGGAGATCTGCATGGTCTTGGCGAAGTTGTCGGCCGAGGTATCGACATAGCGGCCGGTCAACTCGTCCTTGTCCGAAAAGCCGATCGCGTGAACGATGAAGTCGATCTTGCCCCACAGCTTTTCGACGTGGTCGAAGACGGCATCGATGGTCGACTCGTCGCTGACATCGCAATGTCCGGCAAGAACGCCGTTTACCTCTGCAACCAGGGGCTCGACGCGCTTCTTCAGTGCATCACCCTGGTAGGTAAATGCGATTTCGCCGCCCTGTGCATGAATAGCCTTGGCAATACCCCACGCAATCGAACGATTGTTGGCAACGCCCATGATGACGCCGCGCTTGCCTGACATGAGGCCTGTTGCCTGAGCCATATTTTGCCCCCTAAGAAATTCTGATAGGTCCTGCCTATGGCATAGGCTGCTAATCGGTTCAAGATTAGTAGCAATCATCAACTGTTAGGGATCGTAACAAAGGGTGCGCTTGTCACCTAAATTTCACAGAAACAGCCCGTTCTTCATGCTTCGCATCAGATCGGTGACTTTGTCGTCAGGTTTTTCCCACAACATAATGCGCAGTTCGACGACGAGATCTCCCTTGCCGCCATCTGCGTTCGCAAGTCCCTGACCGGAAATTCGGATCGTCTTGTCGGAGCCAGACCAGGCGGGAACCGTGACGTTGATCGGCCCGCGAGGGCCCTCGATGCGCGCATCGGTTCCGAGCACGGCATTTTCGATCGTCACCGGCAGCACGGTGTGCAGGTCGAAGCCACTGACGGTAAACCGCTCATCGCGCGCAATGTGGATATTGATGACCGCATCGCCCCGCTGCATGCCGGTCAGCTTGTGGCCTTGGCCCTTGAGACGTACCTGGTGGCCTTCCGTCGTACCGGCGGCCAGCGCAAATCCGGCCTCCCGGCCTTCGCCGAGATCGACCGTCAGCCAGCTGCCCTTGATGAGATCGTCGATGCTCACGGTCTTCGTTGCGAACTGGTCGGGCACCTTTTCAGGTGCCTGCTGCGTCCCGCTGCCGGTGAAGCGACGCACCAGGGAAGTCAGCAAGCTGAGAGGCTGCATGATCGCAGAGGCCTGAGCGGCCGCGTCCTCGGCAGCCTGCTGCTCAGCCTCGGCCTTGCCGGCCTCCGGCTGTTTGTCTGCGATCGCGGCCTCCGGTTCCGGCCGCCTCGCGGCGCCAGCGCTAAAACCCTGGTCGCGACCACCACCGGCTGCGGCGCGTGCCTGCGTGCCGAAGATACGTTCGATCATTTCTTCTGCCGGTTCGGCAGCACCCGTCTTCTGCTGGCTGGCGGCATCGGCCGCGGCCTTCTGGGCGGCGGCGCGCGCGAGTTCTTCCATCACGCGCTCGGCATTGGCTTGCGCTGCCTTGGCACGCATGGCAGCTTCGCGAGCCGCCTGGCGCTGTTGCATGATCGTGTTCTCATTGGCTTTGGCTTCCGCCATGCGCGCGGCATTGTCGAAGAGGCTCCGCTTCTTCGGATCCTTCAACGTCTCATAGGCGCGGCCAATCTCGGCAAAGCGGGCGCTCGCCATCGGATCACCCTGATTGTGGTCCGGGTGAACCGCCTTGGCCATGTGGCGCCAGGCTGCCTTGATCTCGTCCTGCCCCGCGTCCCGCTTGACGCCCAAAATCTTATAAGGATCGCGCATGTCCCCAAACCGCCGGTGTTCCGATGCGGTGTGCCTGTCCCTTGCCCTAGCACCCCGAAGCCTCTGACTTGGCGCTCGGCCTCATCCCCAGGGAAGCAGCCGTGCGCACGTCAGGCGGATTGTGAGTAGAAGTTGCTAATCAGTTCTTAGCCCGCGTGGCGGACAACTCGCTTTTGCGCCGAATGGTTAGCCTTTTGCTAAACATCATGAGAGGACGGAACCGCGCGCGTTAAGCACGCAACGCGCGGCACTCAGCTTTCCGGCTGGAAACTCATCAGTTGCCAGTTGCCGCCGCCGACCAGGCAGGTCTTGCCGTAAAATTTCGCGATGCCGACATAGGAGTGCCGCGTCGTGCGGAACTGGCGGCAAACCTGGCCGGAATCCGTGTTCTCGACGATCGTGTCGATGACGCCGGCGCTGCCGGTCGAGGCATTCGCCCAGGGGAGGGGGCGTCCCTCCAACCTTTGGATATCGGCCGAGGTCACGGCGTTGCCGACGGTCATTTCGTCGGAAATCGAGTCGCTCGTCGGCGCTGGCTGTGGCACGGTGCCAGTCGCAACCGACCGATCGACCTTCGAGCTGCTGAAGAGGTCCAATCCGCTGGAGACGCAGGCGGAGAGGGAGAGCACCGCCGTACCGACAACGCAGAGGTCCGCGCTGCGACGCAGCAGACCCTTTGTATGGCGATCTGACTTTGCTATGACTTCCACCCTGCGTCCTGTCCAGTAGCTAAAAGCTGGGCAAACTTCGAATAAACCCGGGGCATTTGAGCTAATATGTCGGCAAATGAGTTAACAAGCGGTGACTTCACCGAGCGAAACGAACCCTTCGATCTTTTCTCGGAGTGGCTGAAAGAGGCAGAAGCTTCCGAGATCAATGACCCGAATGCGGTAGCGCTTGCGACGGTCGACGAGGACGGCCTTCCCAACGTCCGCATGGTACTCCTTAAGGGATTCGATCACGACGGCTTTGTCTTCTACACGAATTTCGAGAGCCAGAAAGGCCAGGAAATTCTCGGACAGAAGAAGGCGGCCATGTGTTTCCACTGGAAAACGCTGCGCCGCCAGGTTCGGTTGCGCGGGCCTGTCGAAGCTGTGACGGACGAAGAAGCAGACGCTTACTTCAAGACGCGCGCCCGCGGCAGCCGGATTGGCGCCTGGGCGTCGAAGCAGTCGCGGCCGCTGGAGAGCCGGTTCGCGCTTGAGAAAGCTGTTGCCGAATACACCGCCCGCTACGCGATCGGCGAGATCCCGCGTCCTGCGCATTGGTCGGGCTTTCGGATCCGGCCGGTGTCGATCGAGTTCTGGAAGGACCAGAAGTTCCGCCTGCATGATCGTATCGAGTTTCGCCGGGCTTCGCCGGAAGGCGATTGGACGAAGGTTCGCATGTATCCGTGAAGCGTTCAGCTCCTGTTTGGCGCAAACCGAAACGGAATACCGGAGGCAAGGCCGGACACGTACCGCACCTTTTGATAGAGACCGTTGATCGAAAGCCTCGGCAGATAGGTCATGTTGTTGAGCGAGCGCTTCGTGACGACACCCGCCTGTGTCGTCACCGCGAGGTCGAAACCGACTTCGCGCGCGATCTGTGCCTGTCTCTGGGTTACGGCCTCGCGCGTGCCATAAGGGTAGGCGAAGGAGCCCGGCCGGTGTCCGGTGATCGCTGCAACGTAGTCGCGGGACACCTCCATCTCGTCGCGAACCTCCTGATCGGAGAGGCGTGAGATCGCCCGGTGGCTGATTGTATGGGCGCCGAGTGAGGCGAGGGGGCTCGCCTCAAGCAGATTGAATTCCGCCGGTGTCATGACGAGATCGTCGACGATTTCGTCCGGATCGATCTCGTGCTTTCGCGCCATCAGGTCGATGGCCGCGACGGCGGCGCGTTCGTCATGTCGATGAAGATGGCTGGCGATGCGCGCGAAAGCGCGGCCCTTTGCTTCGGTCGTCGTGATGTCAAGCATCTCGTGGCCACTACCGAAATCGAAGCCGAGCCTCTCCTCTCTCCGCAGAAGCGCTGCCAGCGTCTCCCACCAGATCGTATGCGTGCGTTCGGCGAGGCCCTTGGCGACGAATACCGTGAAAGGCGCATCGTACTTTTCGAAGATGGGCAGGGCGTAGACGAGATTGTTGCGGTAGCCGTCATCGAGCGTGAAGGCGGCAAAGGGCTGGCTGGACCCGGTTTGCGAAAGCAGCGCTGGAATCTCGTGGAGCGCCACGAAACGATAGCCGTCACTCTTCAGGCGATCGAGAACGAGATCGAGGAATACCGGCGTGATTTCCAGGTGCGCGTTCGGCGCGAAAGCGGTTTCCTCGCGTGGACGGACATGATGGAGCGTGCAGATGGCCCCAAGTCCGCGCGCGCCGCGCATCACGCCTGCTGCGCGCAGGAGGTTGGCCGTCTCAAGACCGCCTGCAATCGCAATCTGCTTTGCAAGCCCTTTGATACTCGCCGCCATCTCAACTGCTCGCTGGTTTCTGGAGCCGCGAAACTAGCAAGCCTGCGGTTAAGTGTTGCTGAATGAAGATTTTTGAGTGTCCTCTTTACGGGATTTTCACTATGAAAGGTAAAACTTGACAAAAATGGTACCGGTTGCCGCAAAGTCGCGCCATATCGGCGACTGCTGTAGTGGAACGGGACAAATCCGAATGGCGCCGGCTATTCGTTCATTGAGGGGAAATTTCATGAAGAAGCTGTTGGCCGCGATTATGACAGCGACGCTCGTCGTTGCGGCGCCGTTGACCGCGATGGCAGGCAGCGCCTCCCTGATCCTGGATGCCCGAACCGGCAAGGTGCTCAGTGCCGAGAACGCCGATGTGCTGAATCATCCCGCGTCGCTGACGAAGATGATGACCATTTATATGGCCTTCGAGGCGATCAAGCGCGGCAAGATCAGCTGGAACACTCCGCTTGTCATGTCGAGATACGCCGCCTCGCGGCCGCCGACAAAGCTCGGCGTTCGCGCGGGCGATTCCATCACCGTTCAAGAAGCAATCCTCGGCATGATCACCAAGTCGGCCAACGATGCTGCCGCAGCCATGGCCGAGAAGCTCGGCGGTTCCGAAGCCAACTTTGCAGCCATGATGACGCAGAAGGCGCGGCAGCTCGGCATGCGCCGTACGGCCTTCTACAATGCCTCCGGCCTTCCGGATGGTCGGCAGGTCACTACGGCGCGGGACATGTCCACGCTTGCCGTGGCGCTGATGCGGAATTTCCCGAGCGAATACCGCCTGTTCTCGACGGCGAGCTTCACGTTCCGTGGGCGCACGATCCGCGGCCACAACAATCTGATGTACCGCTACCAGGGCATGGACGGCATCAAGACGGGTTATACCAACGCGTCTGGCTTCAATCTGGTCAGCGCTGTCAAGGATGGCGACCGCCGGGTCGTCGGCGTCGTGCTCGGTGGCCGCACTGCCCGCAGCCGCGACGCCAAAATGGCCGGTCTGCTCGACAAGTATCTTGGCCGCTCGGCGGGCGGCAACCTCGTCGCGAGCACCAACTCGCGCCAGACAGTCGAAGTTGCTTCGGCTGCCGCTGATGCCGATCTGCCGATCCCGGGAACTGCGCCGCGCACCAATGATCTCGCGCCGAAGGCGCTCGGCTTTCTGAGCGATACGACTGTACCGTTGGAGCGCCCGTTCGCCGCCGCCGAACCCGCCAATGCCGGCAAGATCGCCGCCAAGTCCGCAGGCGCGCCGTCGGCATCCGGCGACTGGCAGATCCAGATCTCGGCTGCATCGAGCGACGATGCCGCCCGTGCCCTTCTGGCCCAGGCCAAGGCCGAAGGTGGTGCGGCACTGAAGGCCGCATCGCCTTATACCGAGGCTGTCGGCAATGGCGCGAACAAGGTCTATCGCGCTCGCTTTATCGGCTTTCAGAGCCGCGAGGCCGCTACATCTGCCTGCGACGCGCTGAAGCAGCGTTCCTACGACTGCATGCTGTTGCCCGATCACGGCTGATCCATCTCGACTTTCCGACAGAATCAGGGTTCTCCTTTGTAAACAAAAGGAGAACATGATGCTGAGTGATCTCGCCGAAAAGTTCGAGCGTGCGTCGCGGAACTACGCCGATGCCAACGGCATCGAGCGCGACGCCGACTGGTTTCTGCTGAAGCTTCAGGAGGAAATCGGCGAGCTTACCCAGGCTTGGAACCGTGTCAGCGGGAGAGGGCGCAAAAAGGGCAGGTCGGATGAGGAGCTACGGCTGGACCTTGCCGACGAGGCGGCCGATGTCCTCGGCCACATCTTTCTTTTCGCGCACAGGAACGATCTGGATCTCTCAGCGGCAATCAAGCGCAAATGGCTCTTCCGGCCAGAGCAGCGCTAGGCTGCAGTAATCCTGCGCCGATAGAATTTGCTGTCCACGGCCATCAGTGGGAACGATGGCGGAAGCTCACTTTTCGAAACTTCGGCGAATCCATTCTTCTCGTAGAACCGGTGGGCGGCGAGGAATTTGTCCGTGGTCCCAAGGAAGATGTCTTTGATCCCCTGAGCCTCCGCATGGTCAACCAACCCGGCAAGAAGACGGGCTGCGACTCCATGTTCGCGACCGCGCACATCGGCAGCAACAAACATCTTGCGCAGCGCCGTCTGGCTGTTGCCGATGTCCTTCAGCCCGATCGTGCCGACGATCTGGCCATTGCGCACCGCCACCCAGAACTGACCTTTTCCGGATTGATAGAAATCAGGAATGGCGGCGAGATCAGGCTGGTCGTCGGCTGTGATCGCGATGCCGAATTCCTCGCGCTGGATCGGCAGGATCACCGCGAAAACATCATCGATATCGGAGGCAACGAAAGGTCTGATTTCGATTTCGCTCATCGCCGCTGCTCGTTCTAGACTAGGCTTTCGTGCCGCCGACGGTGATCTGATCCATCCTGAGGTGCGGCTGGCCGACACCAACCGGAACCCATTGCCCAGCCTTGCCGCAATTGCCGATCCCGGTGTCGAGCTTCATGTCATTGCCGACCATTGAAACACGCTTCATGGCGTCCGGCCCGTTGCCGATCAGCATCGCGCCCTTGATCGGGGCGCCAATCTTGCCGTTGTCGATCAGGTAGGCCTCCGTGCAGCCGAACACGAACTTGCCCGATGTGATATCCACCTGGCCGCCGCCGAACGAAACCGCGTAAATGCCCCTCTTGACGGAGGAAATGATTTCCTCCGGCGTCTTGTCGCCACCCAGCATGTAGGTGTTGGTCATGCGGGGCATTGGAACGTGGGCATAGCCCTGCCGACGGCCGTTGCCCGTCGGTGTCATGCCCATCAGGCGGGCGTTCTGTCGGTCCTGCATGTACCCGACCAGCTTGCCGTTTTCGATCAGCACGTTGTAGCCGGACGGCGTGCCCTCGTCATCGATGGTGATCGAGCCGCGGCGGTTGTCGATCGTACCGTCGTCAACGACTGTGACGCCGGGCGCCGCAACCATCTGGCCGAGGAGACCGGCAAAGGCCGACGTCTTTTTCCGGTTGAAATCCCCTTCGAGACCGTGGCCTACCGCTTCGTGCAACATGACACCCGGCCAGCCGGAACCAAGCACGACGTCCATGGTGCCGGCGGGCGCCTCGATCGCCTCCAGGTTCACCAGCGCTTGCCGCAAGGCTTCGTCGGCGCCGTATTGCCAGTTGTCCTCGGCGATGAAATCGCCAAAACCGATGCGGCCGCCGCTGCCGTAGGAACCGCTCTCCTGGCGGTCGCCTTCGCCTGCAATGACCGAGATGTTGATACGCGTCATCGGCCGGATATCGCGAACGCGGTGACCATCGGCGCGCAGAATATCGACAACCTGCCAGCTGGCGGCGATCGATGCGGTCACCTGGCGCACCTTGGCGTCCTTGCCGCGCAGATAGGCGTCGATGTCCTGTAACACCTTGACCTTCTCTTCGAAGGTCGGCGTGCCGATCGGGTTCTCGTCGGAATAGAGCTTCTTGTTGGTCCGCTGGGGAGCCGCCGCATAGCTGCCCGCATGACCGCGGGTGACGGCGCCAACCGCATCGGCGGCGCGCTTCAGGGCCGCGACGGAGAGGTCGCCCGCATGCGCATAGCCGACCGCTTCGCCGGCAACTGCGCGCAGGCCGAAGCCTTGCTCGGTGTTGAAGCTGCCGCCCTTGAGGCGTCCGTTATCGAACATCAGCGATTCCGCCTGGGAATGTTCGATGTAGAGCTCCCCATCATCAGCGCCGGAAAGCGCCTCGGCAACAAGCGAGCGCATCTTCGCTTCGTCGGCATCGAAAAGCGTCAGGAGATCCGTATTCATATCTTTATGCTCCGCTGAAGCAGGAATGCTATCAGCCGATGTAGGTTCGGTGGACGGTTCGAGCAAGCCCCGAAGGCGAGACGATCAGGGGAGGGCGTCGTAGCCTTCAGCGAAACCCTTGAGGTCGACAGGAATGCCGATCCCCTCTTCCGGCGTCTGGAAGACGATGAAGGTGGCGCTCGCGCCGCTGCGGAAGGTCTTCAGCAGCTCGTCCTCGAGAACGACCTCAGCGTAGCAGCCATCGGCGAAGCAACGTACGAAATAGGCGCGGCCGATATCCTTGCCGTCGACGTTAAGGCCGAGGCCGTTCGGCAGCAGGACGCCGAGCGGGGCGAGGACGCGCAGGATTTTTGACTTGCGGTCGGCGGTCTTCAGCACCACGACGGAGAGACCGACCTCAGGCCGATCCTCGGCTATGACGTTCTGCATCAAGGCGCACTGCTCGGTCGAGGCGCCGGCCGGCTTGTCGCAGACGACCGACCATGCGCCGTGGTTCGACTTTACGGTGCCGGGTGCCTGCGGCTGCGTCTGGCCGGGCGTTGCCTGTGTGGCGGGAGCTTGGGGCGCGGGCTGTGCCGGCGCGGGCTGCTGCTGGGCGAAAGCGGGAGCAGTCGCTGCGGCCGCAATGCACGCTGTCAGCACGAACGGCCGTGCGAGGGAACGGAAACCCATGAAAACCTCTGCAATTCGAATCAGTGCCGCTAAATTGGGGCGCGCCACCAAAAATGAAAAGCCCCACCCGCTGAAAAGCCGGGGACTACGGCGGAAATGGGACGTTTATCCGAGAATGTTGGCGTAGTCGGGCGCTGCACAAGCTTTATTTCGTCGGTGATAGCGAAAAGATGGAATGTTTCTTTATGCTTGGATCAAGCTGTTTGAATGCGAAAATGCCGCACGAACAAACGCTTTGGGCGGTTGCGATCAATGACAAACTGTGGTTTGAAGCGCTGAGATGGCAAGGATTCTGTGCGCGATTTTGCACGGACCAGCGCTCGAGGGAGATATTAAGGTGATTAAGAAGGCTTCTGCAGCTCTGACCGCGCTGGTCTGTCTGCTTTTTGCTTCCGGCAGTTATGCCGACCAGCCGCAGCCGTGGCAGGCAACATTGCAGCCGGCAGCCACGCCGATCATGCGAGACATTCATTGGTTTGAGCAATATACCCTGTGGTTTATCGTTCCGATCACGCTTTTCGTGTTGGTCCTTCTTATTGTCGTCTGTCTGAAGTTCCGCTCCGGTGCCAATCCGGTGCCTTCCAAAACGAGCCACAATACGCTGATCGAAGTCGCATGGACCGTGGGACCGGTTCTCGTGCTTCTTTTCCTCGCGGTGCCTTCGTTTAACCTTTTGACCGCCCAGCTGACTTTGCCGGAAAATCCGGATGTCACCATCAAGGCGACGGCCACCCAGTGGCAGTGGAACTATGAATATGAAGGCTCGGGCGAAACCCCGGTCGCTTTCGACTCCTATCTTCTGAAGGATCAGGACCGCGCCGCTGCCGGCAAGGAAGACAAGTCGCGTTATCCGCGCCTCCTGGCCGTGGACAATGAGCTGGTCCTGCCTGTCAACAAGACCGTCCGTGTTCTCGTGACGGCTGCTCCCACCGACGTCATTCACGCTTTTGCAATGCCGTCTTTCGGCGTCAAGATCGACGCCGTACCGGGTCGCCTGAACGAAACCTGGTTCCGTGCCGAGCGGGAAGGCCTGTTCTACGGCCAGTGCTCCGAACTCTGCGGCAAGGACCATGCGTTCATGCCGATCGCTATCCACGTCGTTTCCGAGGACAAGTACAAGCAGTGGCTCGCCGGTGCTGCTACTGATCTGCCTGGGGCGTACAAGACACTCATGGCCGCAACCGATGGTCCCGCAAAGACCGTCGACGTTGCCGAAAACGTCGCACAGTAAGGGAAGAGGGAACGGGACATGGCTGGACCTTCCGCACACGATCATTCGCATGATCACGGTCATGGCGCACACGCCCATGACGACCATCACGATCACTCGCACAAGCCGAGCTTCATCAATCGCTGGTTCTTTTCGACGAACCACAAGGATATCGGCACGCTTTACCTGATCTTCGCGATCATGGCCGGCATCGTCGGCGGCGCGCTCTCCGTTGCCATGCGCATGGAGCTGCAGGAGCCGGGCATCCAGATCTTCCACGGTCTGGCATCGATGGTTTACGGCTATGAAGGCGACGCCGCCATCGACGGCGCCAAGCAGATGTTCAACATGTTCACCACAGCGCACGCGCTGATCATGATCTTCTTCATGGTCATGCCGGCGATGATCGGTGGCTTCGCCAACTGGATGGTGCCGATCATGATCGGTGCGCCTGACATGGCGTTCCCGCGTTTGAACAACATCTCCTTCTGGCTGATCGTTCCGGCCTTCCTTCTGCTGGTCATGTCGATGTTCGTCGAAGGTCCGGCGGGCGCTTACGGCGCAGGCGGCGGCTGGACGATGTATCCGCCGCTGTCGAGCTCCGGCACGCCGGGTCCGGCTGTCGACCTTGCGATCTTCGCGCTCCACATTGCCGGTGCGTCCTCGATCCTCGGTGCGATTAACTTCATCACCACGATCCTGAACATGCGCGCTCCGGGCATGACGCTTCACAAGATGCCGCTCTTTGCCTGGTCGGTTCTGATCACCGCCTTCCTGCTTCTGCTGTCGCTCCCGGTTCTTGCCGGCGCCATCACCATGATGCTGACCGACCGCAATTTCGGTACGTCCTTCTTCGTGCCGGAAGGCGGTGGCGACCCTATCCTCTACCAGCACCTGTTCTGGTTCTTCGGTCACCCCGAAGTATACATCCTGATCCTGCCCGGCTTCGGCATCGTCAGCCACATCATCTCGACCTTCTCGCGCAAGCCGATCTTCGGCTACCTCGGCATGGCCTACGCCATGGTCGCGATCGGTGCCGTCGGCTTCGTCGTCTGGGCGCACCACATGTATACGGTCGGCCTGTCGCTCGACGCGCAGCGCTACTTCGTGTTCGCAACGATGGTCATCGCCGTTCCGACGGGCGTGAAGATCTTCTCCTGGATCGCGACGATGTGGGGTGGCTCGATCAGCTTCCGCACGCCGATGGTCTGGGCGATCGGCTTCATCTTCCTGTTCACCGTCGGTGGCGTGACGGGCGTCCAGCTCGCCAATGCCGGTCTCGACCGCTCCCTGCATGACACCTATTACGTCGTGGCTCACTTCCACTACGTTCTGTCGCTTGGCGCCGTCTTCGCCATCTTCGCTGCTTGGTACTACTGGTTCCCGAAGATGACCGGCTACATGTACAACGAGTTCATTGGCACGCTGCACTTCTGGGTCATGTTCATCGGCGTCAACCTGGTGTTCTTCCCGCAGCACTTCCTTGGCCTCGCGGGCATGCCGCGCCGCTACATCGACTACCCGGATGCGTTTGCCGGCTGGAACTATGTTTCCTCGATCGGTTCCTACATCTCGGCCGTCGGCGTGCTGATCTTCCTCGTCGGTGTCTTCGAAGCCTTCGCCAGGAAGCGCGTTGCCGGTGACAATCCGTGGGGTGAAGGCGCAACGACGCTCGAATGGCAGCTGTCTTCGCCGCCGCCGTATCACCAGTGGGAACAGCTCCCGCGCATCAAGTAAGATGCGAGAAATCGCGACCGCCGCGTGTTACAGTGCGGCGGTCGGCTTACAAGTTTGCAGGACAATAGAATGACAGTTATCGGCAATCGCAAAGCTCTTGCACACGACGGCGAGTTCCGCCTGTCGGAGGCGAGCGCGCGCGATTATTTTGAGCTTCTGAAGCCGCGCGTCATGTCGCTCGTGGTCTTCACGGCATTTGCCGGTCTCGTTCTGGCACCGGGGCACATCAATCCGGTTCTCGGTCTCATTGCCATCCTGTGCATCGCCATTGGCGCAGGCGCTTCAGGCGCGCTCAACATGTGGTACGACGCCGATATCGATGCGATCATGACCCGCACAGCAAAGCGTCCGATACCGGCCGGTCGTGTCGCTCCGCGCGAGGCGCTGGCATTCGGCTTGGTGCTTTCCTGTTTTTCGGTGGTTATCCTGGGGCTCGCCGTCAATTGGCTCGCAGCCTCGATCCTCGCCTTCACGATTTTCTTCTACGCCGTGATTTATACGATGTGGCTGAAGCGCTCGACGCCGCAGAACATCGTTATCGGCGGTGCCGCCGGCGCCTTTCCGCCGATGATCGGCTGGGCCTGCGTGACGGGTACCGTCACGATCGAAAGCTTCGTGCTCTTCATGATCATCTTCCTCTGGACGCCAGCCCATTTCTGGGCGCTGGCTCTGTTCAAGATGAAGGATTATGAGGCCGTCGGTGTTCCGATGCTGCCCAATGTCTCGGGTGAGCGCACCACCAAGCATCAGATTGTTGCCTATGCCGTGCTGACGGCGGTGTGCGGCGTGCTGCCGACTGTCCTAGGCTTTGCGAGCCTCGGCTACGGCCTGGTTGCCGCAGTCCTGGGCGCAATCTTCATCTACTGTTCCATCGCCGTCTGGCGGATGCCGGACGGCGATGAGAAGATGATCCCGGCCAAGAAGCTCTTCGGCTACTCAATCCTGTATCTTTTCGCAATTTTCTCCGCCCTGATGTTCGACCGGCTGGCGGCCGTGCTCGTTTCGCATGCGGGAGGCATTTTCTGATGGACGTCGTCAAGCTTACGGAAGCGCAACGCAAGTCGCGCCGCAATCGCAACGTCGCTCTTGGCCTGGTTCTGGCCGGCCTTGTCGTACTCTTCTACGCGGTCACGATCGTGAAGTTCACATCGGGGCACATGTAAGATGAGCGAGATGCAGAGCACGCCGAGGAAACAGCGCAACAATGGCGCCGTCGTTTTCATGTGCCTTGCCTTCGTCGTCGGCATGGGCGCTGCGAGCTATGCGGCTGTTCCGCTCTATCGGATGTTCTGCCAGCTTACTGGTTACAACGGCACGACACAGCGCGTCGAGCAGGCCTCCAGCGTGATTCTCGACCGCAAGATGCGCGTCACCTTCGACGCCAACATTGCGCCGGGTCTCGACTGGGAGTTCAAGCCGGTCCAGCGCGAGGTCAACCCGCGCATCGGCGAAACCGTTCAGGTGAATTTCACCGCGGTGAACAAGTCGAACGAGCCACAGCGCGGCCAGGCGGTGTTCAACGTCACCCCCGGCGAAGCTGGCGTCTATTTCAACAAGGTGCAGTGCTTCTGCTTCAACGAGACTGTGTTGAGGCCGGGCGAAAAGCTTGAAATGCCGGTCGTATTTTACATTGACCCTGACATTACCAAGGCCGTGGAATCGAAAGATATCCACACTGTTACCTTGTCCTATACGTTCTACCCTAAAGAGGGTCCGAAGCCGGTGGCTTCGAATGAGGGTGGAACGGTAAAGCTTGAAAAGAAACTTTGATTGAGGTTCGTGTCCGGCGATGCCGGAGCGGAGAGGAAGAGATCCGGGGATAGCTTACATGGCTGATGCGCATCAGAAACATCACGACTACCACATCATCGATCCGAGCCCGTGGCCGCTGCTGGCTTCGATCGGCGCGTTGATCATCACCTTCGGCGGCGTTGGCTTCATGCGCTACCTCAACGGTGGCTCGCTGCATCTCTTCGGCGTCGAATGGGCGCATCCGTGGCTGTTCTTCATCGGCCTCGCGCTCATCCTCTACGTCATGTTCGGCTGGTGGTCGGACACGGTGAAGGAAGCGAATGAGGGCGCGCATACGCGCGTCGTCTCGCTGCACCTTCGCTACGGCATGATCATGTTCATCGCTTCCGAAGTGATGTTCTTCGTCGCCTGGTTCTGGGCCTACTTCGACGCCAGCCTGTTCCCGAATGAAGCGATCCAGGCCTCGCGCGTTGCCTTCACCGGTGGCCAGTGGCCGCCGAAGGGCATCGAAGTCCTCGACCCCTGGCACCTGCCGATCTACAACACCGTCATCCTGCTGCTGTCGGGCACGACCGTCACCTGGGCGCATCACGCGCTGCTGCATAACGACCGCAGGGGCCTGATCCAGGGCCTGACGCTGACCGTTCTGCTCGGTGTCCTATTCTCGAGCGTGCAGGCCTACGAATACGCGCACGCTCCGTTCGCATTCAAGAACTCGATCTACGGCGCGACCTTCTTCATGGCGACCGGTTTCCACGGCTTCCACGTTCTGGTCGGTACGATCTTCCTGCTGGTCTGCCTGCTGCGCGCGATCCGCGGCGACTTCACGCCGAAGCAGCATTTCGGCTTCGAAGCGGCGGCCTGGTACTGGCACTTCGTTGACGTCGTCTGGCTCTTCCTGTTCTTCTGCATCTACGTCTGGGGCGGCTGGGGCGCTCCGTTGGCGGCAGGCTGAGCGGGCTGTCTGGAATTTGAATAGGGCGGGTGCCACGGCACCCGCCCTATTCGTTTTGGGGATTAGCGCATGGCGGCGATGCGCTCGAACGCGGAGGGTTCCGGAATGCCGAGGTCCAGGCGTTGCCGGATCGCCTCGGCGCATTCGAAAGGCGTCAATACAGAGGTATCGACCTCCAGGTCGTAGATGCCGGGGATATGCACCTGCTCCTGCCAGAGCTGGACCGGATGGGGGACGGCGTCGTGTTCGTCGGCGCGCACATACAGCGTATGCCGTCCGGGCGCAGGAATGTTTCGCCTTTTCATGATGACCTTGATCGGACATTTGACGCCGACGAAAAGCACCGGCAATCCCTCAAGCCGACGCGCGCAATCGGAAAGAATACCGAGCGGCCGAGAGTAGCTGTCGTGATGACCGAGGTCAGCCACCACATTGAGCCCGAGGCCGGCATGGATTGCAATCGACTCGTAAAGCGCAGCATAGAAGAACGGCACCATCTCCTCGAGGTCGGGACGTTCCCCACCCGGGCGGAGCCCGATGCCCGGCAGATAGCGTTCCGGGGTCATGTCGTTGTAGGTGTCGACGCCGAGGTTCATCCAGGGACCGTCGAAGTGCTCCTGGATCGTGTTGGCGATCGACGATTTTCCACTGCGCGGGGCGCCGTTCAGAATGACGATCTGTCCGGCCGAGCTGTCGTATGTCATCAGTTTTCTTCTTCTGTTTGGCGCGAATCGCTGAGGCGAAAGAGCGCAGGTATTTCCTTTCCCTCTGCGAATACTTTATGGGTGAGTTAAGGCAGACGCACAGGTTGGCCATAGGCAATTGGAAGGATGGCATGAACGAGGACAGCGCGCATTTTCCACCGGTCGATCCGGTGAAGACAGGCATCAGGGGATGCTGCCCGCGCTGCGGCCAGGGGAAGCTCTTTGATGGCCTGCTCGCGCTGAAGCCCCGCTGCTCGGCCTGTGGTCTGGACTACGCCTTTGCCGATGCTGGCGATGGCCCCGCCGTGTTCGTCATTTTGATCGTCGGCTTCATTATCATCGGCTCGGTGTTGTGGCTGGAAGTCAACTACGCGCCGCCGATCTGGCTGCACATTATGCTGTTCGGCCCCCTGACCGTCATTCTCTCCCTGCTTGCCCTTCGCTGGTGCAAGGGGATCCTGATCGCGATGCAGTATCGTCACAACGCCAGCGAGGGGCGCATTTCCCGTGACTGAATTTCATGTTTCGGCGTCACGCCGAAAGCGACCGGTCCTCACCGGCATCGCGGTGGTCATTGCGCTTGCCATCCTCCTCTCGCTCGGCACCTGGCAGGTCGAACGGCTGCACTGGAAGGAAAAGCTGTTGGCCAATATCACCGAGCGCCGGCAGGCGTCGCCGGCATCGCTTGCTGATATCGAAGGAATGGCCGCGACGGGCGAGGATATCGACTATCGCCACATCACGGTCAGCGGCGAATACGTCAACAGCAAGGAGCGGCACTTCTTTGCGACCTGGCATGGCCAGACGGGTTTCTATGTCTACACCCCGCTGCAGTTTGCCGATCGCCGCTATCTCTTCGTCAACAGAGGTTTCGTTCCTTACGACAACAAGGAGCCGGAAATGCGGATGCAGGGCCAGCTCACCGATCAGCAAACGGTGACCGGCCTTGCTCGTGCAAAACTTCCGGGCAAGCCGTCCTGGGTGGTGCCTGATAATGATGTCGCCAAGAATATCTTCTACTGGAAGGACCTCGACGTGATGGCGTCGAGCGTCGGGCTCGACAAGGCCGAGGTGGTTCCGTTCTTCGTGGATGCGGACGATACCCCCAATCCGAAGGGGCTGCCGATCGGCGGGGTCACCGATGTCGATCTGCCCAACAACCATCTGCAATATGCCTTCACATGGTTTGGGCTTGCGGCAACGCTTGTCATCATCGTCGTAGTCGCGCGTTTCCGTAAGCGGGGTCCCGCGCAATAGTATCGCTTCAATTCTTGCCTATATTGGGCTAGAGAGCCCTATCCCTACGAACCGGAACAGACATGAATATTGCGGCGAAACCTCCCTTGACGATCAGGCTCTGCGGACCGCGCGGCTTTTGCGCAGGCGTCGACCGTGCCATCCAGATTGTCGTGCTGGCGCTGAAATCCTACGGTGCGCCTGTTTATGTCCGCCACGAGATCGTCCACAATCGCTATGTGGTCGAAGGCCTGGAAGCCAAGGGCGCCGTCTTCGTCGAGGAGCTCGACGAGATCCCGGAAGAGCACCGCGCTCAGCCGGTCGTCTTCTCCGCGCATGGCGTGCCAAAATCCGTGCCGGAGGATGCAAGCGCCCGCAACCTCTTCTATCTCGACGCCACATGCCCGCTGGTCTCCAAGGTGCACAAGCAGGCGATGCGCCACAACAAGCTCGGTCGCCATGTCGTTCTGATCGGCCACGCGGGCCACCCGGAAGTGATCGGCACGATGGGCCAACTGCCGGAGGGCACGGTCTCTCTCATCGAGACGGTCGAGGACGCCGACGTCTATCAGCCCGCCGATCCCGACAATCTCGGCTACGTGACGCAGACGACCCTGTCTGTGGACGATACGGCCGGCGTGATCGCGCGCCTGCAGGAACGTTTCCCCAATCTGACCGCACCGGCGGCCGACTCGATCTGTTACGCCACGACCAACCGGCAGGAAGTGGTGAAGCAGGCAGCCCCCGGCTGCGATCTCTTCATCATCGTTGGAGCGCCGAATTCTTCGAACTCCAAGCGGCTCGTCGAGGTGGCTTTGCGGGCAGGGGCCAAGAAATCGCTCCTTGTGCAACGCGCCTCGGAACTGGATTGGGACGAGATCGGCCCGATCTCCACGCTTGGTCTGTCAGCCGGTGCATCGGCGCCCGAGGTGATCGTCAACGAGATCATCGAGGCCTTCCGCGCGCGCTTCGACGCCAAGGTCGAGCTTGCCGAGACGGTTCAGGAAAACGAGCATTTCCTCGTCAACCGCGAACTGCGCAGCATAGAGCTGACGCATGAGGATATGGCGTGGGTGAACGGGTGAGCCGCAATCCCGGTTAGGGGAGCAGTCGTCGAGGGGACGATTGCGGTGGCTGCCAACGCTCTGCGGGGCGCTGGCGTTCGATTGATCAAGCTTTCGTGGGACGTAAATTGGCAGTCTATACCGATATTTCCGAAGACGATTTGAAGTGGTTCCTGACGGAGTACGACACCGGAACGCTGCTCTCCTACAAGGGGATCGCGGAAGGCGTCGAGAACTCGAACTTCCTGCTGCACACCACCAAGGATCCGTTGATCCTCACCCTTTACGAGAAGCGCGTCGAGAAGAACGATCTGCCGTTCTTTCTGGGGCTGATGCAGCATCTGGCCGCTCGCGGTCTGTCCTGCCCGCTGCCGTTGCCGCGAAAGGACGGGGCCTTGCTTGGTACGCTGTCCGATCGCCCGGCGGCGCTGATCTCGTTCCTGGAAGGCATGTGGCTGCGCAAGCCGGAAGCCAAGCATTGCCGCGAGGTCGGCAAGGCGCTGGCAATGATGCACGTCGCTGGCGACGGCTTCGAGTTGAAGCGGCCCAATGCGCTGTCGGTCGATGGCTGGAAGGTACTCTGGGAGAAGTCCGAGGCTCGCGCCGACGAGGTGGAGAAGGGGCTGCAGAACGAGATCCGCACGGAGCTCGATTTTCTCGCGGCCCACTGGCCGAAGGACCTGCCTGACGGTGTCATCCATGCGGATCTTTTCCCCGACAACGTCTTCTTCCTCGGCGACGAGCTATCGGGCCTGATCGATTTCTATTTCGCCTGCAACGACCTCTTGGCCTACGACGTCTCGATTATCCTGAACGCCTGGTGCTTCGAGAAGGATGGCGCCTACAACATCACCAAGGGCATGGCGATGCTGGAAGGCTACCAGAGCGTCCGACCGCTCAGCGATGCCGAACTGGCAGCACTACCGATCCTTTCGCGCGGTTCGGCATTGCGCTTCTTCCTGACGCGCCTCTACGACTGGCTGACGACGCCGGAGGGGGCGCTGGTCACCAAGAAGGACCCGCTCGAATATCTGCGCAAGTTGCGCTTCCACCGGCAGATCGCCAACGCCGCGGAATACGGACTCTCGGCATGAAGCACGTCGATATCTACACCGACGGCGCCTGCTCCGGAAATCCCGGCCCCGGCGGCTGGGGCGCGGTGCTGCGCTACGGCGAAGTCGAAAAGGAACTGTCGGGCGGTGAGGCGGAGACGACCAACAACCGCATGGAGCTGCTGGCCGCCATCTCGGCGCTGACGGCGCTGAAGAGCGCGTGTGAGGTCGACCTCCACACCGACAGCAAATACGTAATGGACGGCATCTCCAAGTGGATCTTCGGCTGGAAGAAAAACGGCTGGAAGACCGCCGACAAGAAGCCGGTAAAGAACGGCGAACTTTGGCAGGCGCTAGACGCCGCCAACCAGCGCCACAAGGTCAAGTGGCACTGGGTCAAGGGCCACGCCGGCCATCCGGAAAACGAGCGCGCCGACGAGCTCGCCCGCAAGGGCATGGAGCCGTTCAAGAAGCGCTAGACTTGGTGCTCGGAATGGTGCGGAAACAAGGACATCGCGCGTTTCCCTGAATCTGCAAGGAAACGTTCGGCGTAGATCGGGGAGGGATGTGATGCGGATTGTCTCGCTGAATGCATGGGGCGGAAAGCTGCATCCGCCGCTCATTCCCTACCTCGCCGAGATCGACGCCGATGTTCTCTGCCTGCAGGAAATCACGCGCTCGGTAACCGTTTCCAGTGACTGGCTGGTCTACCGCGACCGCAGTCATATCCTGCCGCAACGCGCCAATCTGTTTGCCGAGATCAAGGCGATCCTTCCCGCCCATGATGCCCTCTACGCGCCGACCGCAAGGGGCGAACTTTTCGAAGGCGAGACCTCTGTCGTGTCGGAATTCGGGCTTGCAACCTTCGTGCGCCAATCGCATCCGGTCATTGGCCAGGCGATGGACTTCGTACACGGCGACTTCTCGAGCGATGGCTATGGCGCACACCCCCGCGCGCGCAACGCGCAGTGCCTTCGCCTGTTCGATTATCGCGCCAATCGTCCGATTACCATCGCCCAACTGCATGGCCTACGCGACCTTGCCGGCAAGGGCGACACGCCAGCGCGTCGCGGCCAGGCGGATGTCTTGGTCGCTCTCATCCGCCGCATATGGCGCGAGGGCGAGCCGCTCGTCGTCTGCGGCGACTTCAATGTGCTTCCTGACAGCCTCATGTTCGACGCGCTTGCCGAACTCGGTCTCACCGACCTCGTGACCTCGCGCGGCCATAAGGATACTCGAACCTCGCACTACACCAAGGAAGGCCGCTACGCCGACTACATGTTGGTCACGGCAAATGTTGACGTCGTGGGGTTCGACGTCGTTGAACAGCCCGAGGTGTCCGACCATCGGGCTCTCTTGCTGGATATCGCGTAGGAATTTTGGGGTGGCGCAACGGATGCGGAATGCACCCGCTGCGCCGAGCCTCGGGAGGCTTGTTGATTACGCCGCCTTGGCGACTTCGCCGTGCGGGTCGAGCACGAACTTCATCGCAGCACCATGGTCGAAGCTTTCGTAGCCCTGTACCGCATCTTCAAGCGGGATGACCTTGGCGTTGACGATATCGGCGATCGGCAACCGGTCATGCAGGATCGCCTGCATGAGCTGGCGGTTATACTTCAGCACCGGCGTCTGGCCCGTATGGAAGGACTGCGCCTTTGCCCAGCCGAGGCCGAAGCGGAGCGACAGGTTGCCGTGCTTGGCGGCGTTGTCGACGGCGCCCGGATCTTCGGTCACGTAGAGGCCGGGAATGCCGATCGAGCCGGCCGCGCGGGTGATTTCCATCATCTGGTTCAGAACGATCGCCGGTTGCTCGCCGCCCGAATGCCCGCGTGCCTCGAAGCCGACGGCGTCGATGGCGCTGTCCACTTCGTTAGTGCCGGTCACCTGCGCGATCATGTCGCCGAGCCGGTCGCTCTTCGACAGGTCGATCGGCTCGAAGCCGACCTTGGCGGCATGGGCAAGGCGATCCTTGTTGAAGTCGCCGATCATCACGACGGCAGCCCCGAGGATGCGGGCGGATGCAGCCGCCGCAAGCCCGACCGGACCGGCGCCGGCGACATAGACGGTGGATCCGACGCCGACACCGGCGCGCACCGCACCGTGGAAACCGGTCGGCAGGATGTCGGAGAGCATGGTCAGATCGCGGATCTTTTCCATCGCGCGGTCGCGGTTCGGGAATTTCAAGAGATTGAAATCGGCATACGGAATGGTCACGTAGCGGGCCTGCCCGCCGATCCAGCCGCCCATGTCGACGTAGCCGTAGGCGCCGCCGGCGCGCGACGGGTTGACCGTCAGGCAGACGCCCGTGTCCTGCGATTTGCAGCAGCGGCAGCGGCCGCAGGCGACGTTGAACGGAACGGAGACGAGATCACCGATCTGCAGCATCTCGACATCGACACCCTTCTCGATCACCTCGCCCGTGATTTCGTGGCCAAGAACAAGGCCTGGCATCGCGGTAGTGCGGCCGCGAACCATATGCTGGTCCGATCCGCAGATGTTGGTGGAGATCACTTTCAGGATGACACCGTGCTCGATCTTGCGGCCATCGGGTGCCTCAAGTTTCGGATCGTCGATGTCGTGGATTTCGACCTTGCCGGGCCGCATGTAGACGACGCCTCGGTTCTTGCTCATTTCCATCTCCTCCGTTGAAAATGCTGCCTCGTGCGGGGCTCCTCTTCCCCGCGCACTGGATACCGACAGATTAGACGAGAATGTAGGACGCGCCGTTCCGTTTACGACGGTTTAGGGCGTCGAATTGGTCACGTCTCGCACGCCGGTCTTGCCGTGGCCATTCAGATGGGGATCTCTGCAAAACGGCACATCCTTGTCACTTGCCCCCGCGACGTTTCTCCTTATGCTCGCCTGAAAACGGATCCGGGAGGTCACCACATGATCCTGCACTGCGTGCTGATGCGGCTTAAGGCTGCCATGACAGGGGAAGAGAAGCAGTCCTTGTTTGACGCGATCGTCGCATTGAAGCAGGTGATCCCCGGCATCATCGACATCAAGTATGGCCCGAATGTCTCGCCCGAGGGGCTACATGCGGGCTACGTCGATGGTTTTGCCGTCACCTTTGAAAGCGCGGAAGCGCGCGACGTCTACCTCGTGCATCCCGAGCACGTCGGCGTCGGCGAGCGCATCGTGTCCTCGACCGACGGCGGCTTGGGCGGCCTGATCGTCTTCGATCTCAACTATTGAGGCCGGGCCGCGCCTTGGCGCGACCCAGCCGTCGCCGTCAGCTAGCTTTCGCCATCGCCGCCACGAGCTGGTCGACGTTGTAACGCAACATCTTCTCGTAGGTCGGAGCCGGCCCCTTGGTGTCGGAAAGAGACTCGACGTAAAGCTCGCCGCCGGGCTCTGCCCCCGTCGCCTTCGCGATCTGCCTGACGAGGCGCGGATCGTTGGAATTCTCGATGAAGTACGTCTTCACGTGCTCGGCCTTGATCTGCTCGATCAGCTTGGCGACATCGGCGGCGGAGGCTTCGCTCTCTGTCGAGACGCCGACCGGAGCGAGGAACTGCACGCCATATTCACGGCCGAAATAACCGAAGGCGTCGTGGCTGGTCAGGACCTTGCGATGGTCCTCAGGGATTTTGGCAAGCTCCGAGTGCGCGTAGGCATCGAGCGCATCAAGCTTCTTCAAATAGACTTCGGCGTTGGTCTTGAACGCCGCAGCATCGGCCGGCGCGGCCTTCGCAAGCGCCCCTTCGATGTTGGCGACCCAGACCTTGACGTTGACCGGGCTGTTCCAGACATGCGGGTCGGTGACCGTCTGCCCATCCTCTTCCATGGTGCGGAACTTGATCCCTTCCGAGACGACGACCGGTTTGCCCTTGTAGCCCGAGGCGCTGATCAGGCGGTCCATCCAACCCTCCAGACCCTCACCGCTGACGAAGGCAACCTGTGCAGCGTTGAGGTTCTTCGCGTCGCTTGGTGATGGTTCAAACTCATGGGGGTCGCCGTTCGGGCCGACGAGGCTTGTGACCGTGACGCGGTCGCCGCCGATCTGGCGGACGACGTCGGCAAGCACGGTGAACGATGCGACCACCTTGAGGGTTGCGGCAGAAGCCGACGTCGTCGAAAGCGCGACGAGTGCGGGAAGCATCATTGAGAAAAGCAGTCTGCGGGAAATCATTGGGGGTCTCCGGTTGTCAGCCCTTCAGATGCGGGCGAGGAAGATACCGCCGGGCAAGGCCCGACGGGGCAAGGAAGATCGAAATGGCGTAAAGCAGCGCCGCCGTCATGATGATCGTCGGTCCGGAGGCGAGTTCGAGATGGTAGGAGGCGATGAGCCCGAGATAGCCGGAGGCTGTGGCACTCGCCGCCGCGATTGCCATCATCGACGGGAGGCTAGGCGACCAGAGCTGCGCGATAGCGGCCGGCAGCATCATAAGGCCGACCGCCATCAACGTTCCCAGGGCCAGGAAGCTCGCGACCAGATTGAGTACGACCAGCAGCAGGAAGATAAAGTGATAGATCGGTCCGCGTCCGCCGATGGCTCGGAGAAAGCCGGGATCGAAGCATTCCGCGACCAGCGGCCGGTAGATGATCGCAAGCGTTGCCAGCGTCGCCGTGCTGATCGCGCCGATCTCGTAAAGGGCGGATGCATCGATCGCGAGGATGGTGCCGAAGAGAACGTGCAACAGGTCGATATTCGAACCGCGCAGCGAAACGATGAGCACGCCGAGCGCCAGCGAGGAGAGGTAGAAGCTGGCGAAGCTCGCATCCTCCTGTAAGGAGGTCGCGCGGCTGACCATGCCCGACAAAAGTGCAACTGAAAGCCCGGCAACGAGCCCGCCCAATCCCATTGCCGTAAGCGAGAGCGAACCGGCAATAAGATAGCCGATGGCGGCGCCGGGGAGAACGGCATGGCTCATGGCATCGCCGACGAGGCTCATTCGCCGCAGCATCAGGAACACACCGATCGGCCCGGAGCCAAGCCCCAGGCACAGGCAGGCGACGAGCGCGCGGCGCATGAAGCCATAATCCGCGAAGGGCGCGAGGAGGAGATCGTAGGCGGTCATCTGGCGGGCTCGCAAATGCCGGCGCTCTCGTCCCATCGCTCGGCCATCGCCCGCGCTTTGCGAAGGTTCGCCTCGGACATGACATCCGCCGTTGCGCCCCAGCCGATGACGTCGCGCGCAAGCAGGAGTGTCTGCGGAAAGTGGGCGCGGACCTGCGCGAAATCGTGAAGGACAGCAAGCACCGTTCGGCCTTCGCCATGCCAGTTGGCAACGATATCCAGAAGATCCCGCGTGGTGCGGCCATCGATAGCCGTGAACGGCTCGTCGAGAAGGATGACATTCGCATCCTGCAGCAGCAGCCTTGCAAAGAGCACGCGCTGAAACTGGCCAGCCGACAGCGATCCGATGCCGCGCCGTTCGAAGCCTCCCAGCCCAACTGCCTCCAGTGCGTCGTGCGCTTTCTGCCACTCCGCTGATGCAATGTGCCCTAAGGCCCCAGACTGTCGCCAGGCTCCCAGCAGAACCGTGTCGAGTACCGAGATAGGAAAGCGGCGGTTGATGTTGGCTGCCTGTGGCAGATAGCCGAAATCCGTGCTCTTCAGCCGGTGCCTTATCATGCCGGAGGAGGGACGGAGTTCTCCGATAATCGCCTTCAGCAGGCTCGATTTGCCGGCTCCGTTTGGGCCGGCGATCGCCGTCAGGCTTCCGGCCGCGATGGTTCCGGTCACATGATGCACGGCTGGATGCCGCTGATAGGCGACCGTCAGATCTTCAAGCTCGATCGCAATGGCGCTCATGGCAGCAGCGTCGCCCAATGGATTGCCGCCCAGAGCGGGATGCCGATCAAGGCAACATAGAAGACGCGACGGCCGGCAGAGAGCGCCATCAGGCCTGAAGAATGTCGAAGCTCCCAAAAAGTCATAGCAACACCAAAATGTAATAACATTACAGTTATGTTATAACAAATGAGGCAAAAAAGTGGCGTGCTGTGAACTTTGACGACGAAACACAAAAGCGGCCGCATGGGCCGCTTTCAGTTTGGGTGAGGCTCGAAGCCTTACAGCTGTTCCAGCATCCTGGCGGCGCCGGAAACCGTAGCCTGACCTGGGCTTTCTTCGACGTTCAGTGATTTCACGACGCCGTCTTCGACGAGCATCGAGTAACGCTTCGAGCGAACGCCGAGACCGCCTGCCGAGAGATCGGTGTCGAGGCCAAGCGCCTTGGTAAAGCCCGCGTCCCAGTCGGCGAGGAAGTGGATCTTGCCCATGCCGCCGGAAGACTGGGCCCAGGCACCCATCACGTGCCAATCGTTGACGGCGACGACGGCGATGTCATCGACGCCTTTGGAAAGGATGGTGTCGCGGTTCTCGAGATAACCCGGCAGGTGGTTCAGCGAGCAGGTGGGCGTGAACGCACCGGGGACCGCAAAGAGAACAACGCGCTTGCCGTTGAAAAGCTGCTCCGTCGAAATTTCGACCGGGCCATCCGACGTCTTTTCCTTGAAAGTGGCCGCAGGAAGCTTGTCGCCGATTGCGATGGTCATGGACGTCTCCTTGTCATATGGCGGCACTAATGCCGCGATTTTGGCGCGACTATAGAACGCGATCACTCAAAGGCAAGCGGTGTCTCGATGGCGCGCGAGCCGTCGATGACAAGAGCACTCCATGTCTTTCCGCTGAGGTCATATGCCTTGGGAAGCTTGTCCACGGACAGCGTCGTCGTGAAGTTGCGACCGTCGCGATGGGTTGCCGTCTGTTTGGTAAAGACGCGCCCGCTCGGGCCTGTGACGATCACCTCAGGCGCGCTCTCGCCACTCTCCGGCAGGGTAATGCTGAGGGAAAGTTGCTTCATGTCGGCCGACAGCGCGTGGTCGTCGACTTTGAATGCGGAGGAGGCGGCTTGTGGCAAGGCTGCCTCGGCATCCCTGAGAATAGCCTCTTCGGCCGGCCGCGACTGGGCCAATGGTTTAAAGGTCAGCGATAGCTCTGCCTGGAAGGGGATGCAGATTTCCTCGCAGATGCCGATAAAGGCGTTTGCCTTGAGCTCATGAAGAGCAGGGTCTTTCGCCGTCAGTTGCAGCGGGAAGGTGACAGGCGCGTCGTAGGCAACCTCATCGATCTTGTCGGCGACAATGTGCTTTGGGACGGGGTAGCTCATCTTGTCGAGCGACACGCCTTCGGAGGAGAGAGTGACTTGAGGCGGGATGCCGCTGTTGCCCGGTTCGCGCCAATAGGTGATCCAGCCTGGCTTCGGCTCGATCTGAAGTCCGGCGCGAATATTTCCGTTTGCATCGGGCGGAAGCGCGATCAGGCGCATCCGACCGCCCTCGTTGTCGGCCCAGGCGCTCATCTCCGCCCTGGCGGGCTGAGAAAACTGCAGCACGGCGACGAACAGGCACAGGGCGGAACCGCATTGGCGGATGGTGAGTGAAATAGTCTGCATGGATCAATGATGTATTGAAAATCCCTATGCTCGGCTAGAACTCGCGTACATTTAAGTTTTCATTTTCAGTTGATTGATCCGTGACATTGGCTCATGCTCATGGTGTCGGGGCCTAGCGCGGTCTGGCAGAAGGAGGAGTGATGTCCTTGGCGACCGTGAAAAACAAAAGAGAACGCGGCTTCTTCGATGGCCAGTTTCTCATTGCCATGCCGGGCATGGAGGATCGCAATTTCGCCCGCACGGTGATCTACATCTGCGCCCATTCGGATGCCGGCGCGATGGGGTTCGTGATCAACCGCCCGCAAGAACTGACCTTTACTGACGTTCTCCTGCATCTCGAAATGATCAAGGACGAAGAAGCTATCCTCCTTCCTCAGCATGATTGCCCGATCCAGACGGGTGGGCCCGTGGAAAGCGGCCGCGGCTTCGTGCTGCACTCCGATGACTATCTCTGCGAATCCAGCATTCCCGTCAGTGACGATATCTGCATGACGGCAACGCTCGACATCATCCGCGCCATTTCCAATGGCAAGGGACCGAAGCGGGCGACCATGCTGCTCGGCTATGCCGGCTGGGGTGCGGGACAGCTGGAAGCCGAAGTCGGCAACAATGGCTGGCTCACATGCGCGGCGAATGAGGAGCTGATCTTCGATCGCAGCCTCGACGACAAGTACGAGCGAGCACTGGCCGCAATGGGTATCAATGCCGCCATGCTTTCAGCCGAAGCCGGCCACGCCTGATCGGCGGAACGATCTGCAAAAAAAGCGCGTTCTCTGCTGGCGCGGGCAATAAGGCCCAGTCAGGAGAAGCAGGTTGATGGAAACCACGACCGGAAATTGCCCGCCGTCCATGTTGCACGATGGGTTTTTGATCCCTATCCCGAGGGAGGCGCGCGTTGAGGCTCTTTGTATGTGACAACTGCGACCAGGTTGTTCATTTCGACAATCGCCAGTGTGTTCGGTGCGGTCATCGCCTTGGCTTCGTGTCGAATAGTCTGCGCATGCATGCAGTTCAGCAGCAGGACGGCGATGTCTGGCAATACGTGGCTCAGCCGGATCTGATGCGCTTCTGTGCCAATGCCGGCCTCGACGTCTGCAACTGGCTGGTGGAGGACGGAGACGCGGGGGATTACTGCGTCGCCTGCCGGCATAACAGGCTTGTGCCGAATTCAGCGACGCAGGATGGCGTCGATCGGTGGCGCCGCATCAGCCAGGCACAGCGGCACCTCTTCTACTCCCTCTTGCGTTGGCGGCTGCCGCACCCGGACCGCACGCAGGATCCCGTAGGCGGCCTGGTTTTCGACTTCCTCGAAGACACCGTCAAGGAAGACGGCAGCGTCGTGCCAGCGATGACGGGACACGAGGAGGGCCTTATCGCAATTCGGGCCGCCGAGGCCGACGACGTCACGCGCGAACAGGCTCGCACCTCGATGAACGAACCTTACCGGACGCTGCTCGGTCATTTCCGCCACGAGACGGGTCATTTCATCTGGAACCGCCTCGTGCGCGATAGGAACGCCTTCGATGGATTCCGAGCGGTGTTCGGCGATGAGCGCAAAGACTACAGCGATGCCCTTGCACGGCACTACGCGAATGGCGCTCCGCCCGGCTGGCAAGAGAGTTTCGTCAGTGCTTATGCCAGCGTTCATCCCTGGGAGGACTTCGCTGAGTGTTTTGCTCATTACCTTCACATTGTCGATACCTTGGAGACCGCTCGCGCCTTCGGCGTTGCAATTGATCCCCGCGGTCACGAAGAGATGGCGGCCGAGGTGGATTTCGACCCCTACAGGGCAGCAAGTGCCGATCAGCTTGTCGACGAGTGGGTGCCGCTCAGCGTTGCGATCAACTCGATACAGCGCAGCATGGGACAGCCCGATTCCTATCCGTTCGTGCTCTCAGCGCCGGTGGTCACCAAGCTTGAATACATGCATCAGCTGATAGCGGGAGCCGCTGCGCCGCAATAGGGAGCGGCATAGCTTGGGTCGCGGGTCGGCTAGGCGCGCTTCGTCAGCGGGAACCGCTCCTTCAGCAGCCGCAAGACGGACTCCGATGCCATCGGCGGTCCGAACAGATAGCTTTGCCCGAAGGTGCAGCCCATCTTGGCGAGTTCCATCGCATCCTCGTTGGACTCGATCCCCTCGGCAACGACCTTCATATCCAGTTCGCGCGCCATGGCGATCACGGAGCGAATCACGGTCGCCTTCTTGTCGCTAGTGTCGCACACCATCGTCTTGTCGAGCTTGATCGTGTCGAACGGGAAGCGCGTCAGATAGGCAAGCGACGAATAGCCGGATCCGAAATCATCCAGAGCAAGGCCAAGGCCCATTTCGCGCAGCTTCTCGAGAACGAGGCGCGCCTGTTCCGGGTTCTCCATGACCATGGATTCCGTCAGCTCGAGTTTCAGGCGTGACGGATCGCAATGGGTCTTCGCCAGCACCGAGCGCACATCGTCGAAAAGCTCGTTGTTAAGCAGCTGCGCACTGGAGAGGTTGATCGAGACGAAGATCGGCAGTTCGCCCGTCTGGTTCTCCCAGCCCATCAGGTCGTTCGTCGCCTGCTCCAGCGCAAAGCGGCCGAGCATGTCGATAATGTCGGATGCCTCCGCGATCGGTATGAACTCCGAAGGCGGAATGCCGCCGCGTTTCGGATGCTCCCATCGCATCAAAGCTTCGAAGCCGGCGATCTCCACGTCTTCAAGCCCTGCGATCGGCTGGTAGACCATCGACAGTTCCTTGCGCTCGATGGCGCGGCGCAGGTCGGATTCGAGCTGCAGCCGGTCGGCGCCGAAATCGCGGAAGGCGGGCTGGAACGGCTCGACGCGATTGCCGCCGGCGCGCTTTGCCCGGTACATCGCGAGCTCCGCGTCGCTGAGCATGCCCGCAGCACTTTCCTGCTGATCGACGAAGGAGGCCAGCCCGATCGACGCCGTCAGGATGATCTCGCGATTGGAGAAGTT
Source organism: Rhizobium sp. 57MFTsu3.2 (assembly GCF_012932765.1). Lineage (NCBI taxonomy): Bacteria > Pseudomonadati > Pseudomonadota > Alphaproteobacteria > Hyphomicrobiales > Rhizobiaceae > Rhizobium > Rhizobium sp. 57MFTsu3.2. The sequence goes on along the minus strand of NZ_JDWI01000019.1, from coordinate 26,806 downwards.
GATCGGCACCATGATCGCCTTGCTGATCGCATCGGCAAAATCGGCCACCTTCGTCGGATCGCGTTCGGACGTCAGGATGAGACCGAACTGATCGCCGGAGAGGCGCGCGAGCGTATCCTGCGACTTGAGGAGGCGGCGCAGGCGGCGCGTGAGCGCGATCAGGATATTGTCGCCGGCGGCGATCCCGAGCGTATCGTTCACCAGCTTATAGCGGTCGATATCGATCACCATCACCGTCGGGCGCAGCGTCTCGCCACCGGGCGCCAATGCCAGCACGGCCTGCAGGCGATCGAGGAACAGCTGGCGGTTCGGCAAGCCGGTCAGGTTGTCGTGCAGTGCGTCGTGGAGCAGCCGCTCGACGGAGTTCTTCTGTTCGGTGACGTCGATGATGGTGCCGACGCAGCGGATGATCTCACCGTTCGACCCAAGCACAGGCCGCGCGCGGATGAGAAGCCAGTGGAAATGACCGTCTTCCGCGCGGATGCGGAACTCGTGGTTTAGTCGCCCGCGGCGATGTTCAAGGAGCACATCAAGCGTCGCGCGGAAGCGGTCGCGATCGTCGGGATGCAGCCGCGGCAGCCAATTGCGCGCGGCGCCATGCATAGCGCCGAGCGGGAGGCCGAGCTTGACGGAGACATCGGGTATCGTGACGATACGATCGCGCGCCACATCCCAGTCCCAAACCGTATCACCCGAGCCCGTTAGAGCCAGCGATTGACGCTCGAGATCGGAAAACAGCCCTTGCTGGAACGCGCCGCCAGCAAAGGCGTGCTGCATCACGGTAAAGCCGATCAGCAGGACGATGAGAACAAGGCCGCCGCCGAGTGCGGGCTGGATGATGTCGTTATCGAGCCGGCCGGTAATCGTCAGCCATGCACCGAAGATCCAGACAAGGATCAAGGCCCAGGCCGGGACCAGCAGGATCGCGCGGTCATAGCGGTTGAGCCCGAGGTAGACGATCAGCAGAAGGCCCATCGTCGCGGTCAGCGCGAAGGAGAGGCGCGCGATGCCTGCGGCAATTGCCGGGTCGTAGATCGCGACGCCGAAAAGCAACGCCAGGCCGAGCACCCAGGCGAGCGTCACGTAGCCGAGGTGCGTGTGCCACCGGTTGAGGTTGAGATAGGTGAACAGAAAGATGACGAAGCTGGAGGCAAGGGCGACTTCCGCACAGGCGCGCCATATTCGCTGGTCGGTCGACGCAATGCTGATCAGTTTACCGAGAAAGCCGAAGTCGACGCAAATGTAGCCGAGGACGGCCCAGGCGAGTGCCGCCGTTGCCGGCAGCATCGACGTGCCCTTGACGACGAAAAGGATAGTCAGGAACACCGCCAGCAGGCCCGCAATGCCGAGCACGATGCCGCGATAGAGCGTGAACGCGTTGATCGTGTCCTTGTAGGCGTCGGGTTCCCAGAGGTAGATCTGCGGCAGCTCCGGCGTCGTCAGCTCAGCAACGAAGGTGATGACGGCGCCGGGGTTGAGCGTGATGCGAAACACGTCCGCCTCGTCGCTCGGCTGCCGGTCGAGCGCAAAGCCTTCGCTCGGCGTAATGGCGATAACGCGCTGCGAACCGAGGTCCGGCCAGAAAAGCTTGGAATTCACGAGGCGGAAGTGGGGGGCCACGATCACGCGCTCAAGCTGCTCGTCGGAGACGTTGGCAAGCGCGAAGACGGCCCAGTCGCCCTGGTGATTGTCGGAGCTGGCACGTACCTCAATACGGCGACGGATACCGTCGGCACCGGCAGCGGTCGAGACCTGAAAGGCTTCGCCCTGGTTGGCGTAGATCTCCGTCGTGGCAGTCAGGTCGAGTGCCGTGTCGTCGCGGGAAATCTTGACCGGTTCGGCGGCCTGAACGTGGCCAGCCACTAGCAGGATGGCTGACAGCAAGAGAGCTGCGATCACCGCGATCGATCGCCTGGCCGGTGATGAGAGCAGCATGCGGTTGTTGGTCATCGGCTGTCGGTTATCCTGCCTTTATCCGTGTCGGTGGCGAGCAATGAGAACATTACATGGTCGTGCCAATGACCGTTGATTTTCAAGTATCCGCGCAGATAGCCTTCCCGCTGAAACCCGGCTTTTTCAAGCAGGCGGATGCTCCGAGCATTGTCTGGAATACAGGCTGCTTCGATACGGTGCAACTCAAGCCCTGCGAAGATGTAGGGTATAACCAATTGAAGTGCGGCGAACATATGACCCTGACCGGCATAAGCCTCGCCCATCCAGTAGCCGATCATGCAGCTTTGTGCCGCCCCGCGCCTGATGTAGCCGATCGTGATGCCGCCGAGCAGCGTCATGCCCTGTTTGTGAAACAGAAGGAGCGGAATGGCCTGGCCGGAAGCGTACTCCTGCTTGCCGCGGATGACACGGGCGCGATAGGAGCCCTCCGTCAGCTCGTCGCGGCGCCATGTCGGCTCCCACGGTTCCAAGAACTGCCGGCTCGCCGCCCGCAGCTTGTGCCACTGGTTGAAATCCTGGTAGCGCGGCAGGCGCAGCACATAGTGCTCGTTCTCGAGCTCGACCGAATCCGGCTGTCGCGACAGAAACCGAAAAACCGATTTTGGCATCGATCACTCCCGGCAGGATGGATCTGGGATCAGACGAGGGCTTGCTTGCCCTGGTGATCGGGCGAGGAAAGAGACGCGGTAATATCCTCCATCGGGGCCAGATGTTCGAGCGGTCCAATGGCCGAGAGCGTCGGCACGGTATCGAAGAACAGGCGTCCCGCAAGATCCGTAAGGCGCTCGACCGTGATCCCCTCGAGGCGTTCCATCATCTCCTGGTTGGAGATGGGGCGGCCGTAGAGCATCATCTGCCTTGCGATCTGGCCGGCGCGGGCGGCGGGGCTTTCCTGGCCCATCAGCAGCTGGGCGCGGATCTGGGCGCGGGCGCGTTCGATTTCCTTCTGTTCGATCGTCGCCGCCGACTTGTGTAGTTCGTTAATGATAACAGGCACCAGCTCCGGCAGGTTCTCGCCACCGGTGGCGGCATGGATGCCGAAGATCCCGGTATCGGAGAAACCCCAGTGGAAGGCGTAGATGGAATAGCAGAGGCCGCGGATCTCGCGCACCTCCTGGAACAGCCGGGATGACATGCCGCCGCCGAGGATGTTGGCGAGGATCTGCGAACAGTAGAAGTCGCGGGCGTGATAGGCCTTGCCTTCGAAGCCGAGCAGGATCTGCGCATCCATCAGGTCGCGCGTCTCGCGGATATTGCCGCCGATGTATTTTGCAGGCTCCATGACGGGCGTCGCCGATGGCGAGGTGGGAAGGCTCGCGAAGCGCTCCTCGACCATGCGAGCGAACTCGTCGTGCCGGACGGCGCCGGTCGCAACGACGAACATCCGGTCGGTCGTGTAATTGCGGCTGAGATAGCCGCGGATCTGCTGCGGCGTGAACGACACCACGGTCTGCGGCGTGCCGAGGATCGCCCGGCCGAGGGTCTGGTCGCGATAGGCGGTCTCGGAAAACTTGTCGAAAACGACGTCGTCAGGCGTGTCGTTTGCCGCGTTGATTTCCTGCAGGATGACCTGTTTCTCACGCTCGAGTTCTTCCTCCTCGAAGGCGGACTCCGTCAGGATATCGGCCAGAATGTCGACAGCGAGCGGGACATGATCCTTAAGCACGCGGGCATAGTAGGAGGTCGTTTCGGTGGATGTTGCGGCATTGACCTCGCCGCCGACATCCTCGATTTCTTCAGCGATTTCGCGCGCGCTGCGGCGTGCCGTGCCCTTGAAGGCCATGTGCTCGAGCAGGTGAGCGATGCCATGCTCGTCTGTCGTCTCGTTGCGCGATCCTGATTTGATCCAAACTCCCAGCGCAACGCTTTCCAGATGCGGCATGGTCTGTGTGACTACTGTCAGCCCGGATTTGAGCCGGGTGCACTCAACTGTCATTGGCTATCTTTCTGCGCCTGCGTTACTTAGGCCCGAGTATGCTCGCCGATGAAGGTCTCAATGGCTTTGAGCTCAGGCTTCACAATCTGAAAGCGCTCCTCCTTGTGCATCAGATCAGCAAGCCACGTCGGAAGCGCGGGGTCAATACCGGAGGCCGATTTTACGGCGGCGGGGAATTTTGCCGGGTGTGCGGTGGCAAGCGTCACCATCGGCGCGTTCGGCTTCTCGTGTTTACCTGCAACGAAGACGCCGATTGCCGAATGCGGATCGAGAAGATAGCCGGTGTCGGCATGGGTTTTCTTGATCGTCAGGGCGACCTGCTTTTCGCTGGCGCGCCCGGCGCGGAAGTCCTTTTTGATGAAGGCGAGGGCGTCCTTTGCAATCTCGAAGCCGTTGGACTGCTTGAGGCTGTTCATCGCCGCGCGAACCTTCGATGCGTCGCGATCATAGGCCTCGAACAGCAGCCGCTCGAAGTTCGAGGAGATCTGGATGTCCATCGACGGCGAAGTCGTCGCTTTCACGGTTTTCATCTCGTAGCGGCCGGTCTTGAGCGTGCGGTCGAGGATATCATTCTCGTTGGTGGCGACCACCAGCTTGCCGATCGGCAGGCCCATGCGCTTGGCGCAGTAACCGGCAAAGATGTCGCCGAAATTGCCCGTCGGCACGGTAAACGAAATCTTACGGTCCGGTCCGCCAAGCGCGATCGACGTCGTGAAGTAGTAGACGATCTGGGCCATGATGCGGGCCCAGTTGATCGAGTTGACGCCGGAGAGTTTAACGCGGTCGCGGAAAGGTGCATCGTTGAACATTGCTTTGACGAGGTTCTGGCAGTCGTCGAAATTGCCTTCGACGGCAAGCGCGTGAACGTTGGAGGCCGTGGAGGTCGTCATCTGGCGCTGCTGCACCGGCGAGACCTTGCCGTTCGGGAAGAGGATGAATATGTCGGTGCGTTCGCGACCGGCAAATGCGTCGATCGCCGCGCCGCCAGTGTCGCCGGAGGTGGCGCCGACAATGGTCGCGCGCTCGCCACGCTTCTCCAGGGCATGGTCCATCAGCCGGGCAAGCAGCTGCATCGCGACATCCTTGAACGCCAGCGTCGTGCCGTGGAACAGCTCCATGACGAAGCTGTTCGGGCCGGTCTGGACGAGCGGGGCGATCGCAGGGTGACGGAAGGTACCATAAGCCTCGTCGATCATGGAGCGGAACGTCTCGTCGGGAATCTCGCCGTTGGTGAAAGGCGAAAGGATCGTAAAGGCGACCTCCTGGTAGCTCTTGCCCCGAAGCGCGCGGATTTCCTTTTTCGTGAAATGCGGCCACTTACGCGGCACGTAGAGACCGCCGTCGCGCGCCAGGCCGGCCAGCAAAGCATCACAAAAACCGAGGGGAGGGGCTTCGCCGCGGGTCGAGATATAATCCACTGTCGTCATCCTTGATGTGCCGGCCGGAGGAAATCCGGGTTGGAGGGGAAGTCTGCCTGTCGCCGCATCTCGCTTGCCCTGCCGGCGGTGGCCCGCGATCCCGAAATGTGCATCAAAACGGTTCTTACCCAATCGATTTTTGTTTGCGCCGCTGATATAGACCATCGCAAACTGTCACGAAAGGCCTGCCATCAAGTGATTGGGCCTGCCAAAAAACTTTGTGAAGAGGGTGGAATAATCGTGCTTGGCAAGGTCTCGCGTCTCATCGTTTCGGCTTCTTTTGCGGCAATTCTTGCCGGCTGCAACTCGCTCGGTGTGGGCGGGGGAGACAGCGCAACAGCACCGGCCCAGCCGAATGGCAATGCGCAGATCATGCCGATGGCGCCGGCCAATCCCTCGTCCAATAACGCATCGATCGGCACCGCCAAGACCGCGTCGGGCAACACTGCCCCTGTCGTCCAGGGAGCATGCCCGCAGATCTTCATGAAGGACAAGGACGCGATCTTCCGCACCTATGCCGGCGGCGCCAAGACCGGCGATGCGGACAAACTCGCCTTCCAGGCATCGATCGGTGACTATACGCGCCAGTGCAGCCTGAACGATGCAAACCTGACGATGACTGTTGTCGCCCAGCTTCGGGTTCTCGCCGGCCCGAACGGTTCGCCCGGTAAGGTCACGCTCCCGGTTCGCATCACGGTCTTTGACGGCGAGGATGCGCTTTATTCCGAAGTAACGAATTTCCCGGTCGAGGTCGGCTCCGGAGCCACCCAGGCGCTGTTCCGCAAGGACGGTATCAAGCTTCCGGTCGGTTCCGGCTCAATGGTGCGCGTGAACATCGGTTTCGACCAGGGGCCGGTTTCGACGAAAAAGAAGAAGGCCTGAGGAACGTTTCCGTATCGCTAAGCTGATCGGCGCGGGGAGAGCAGATCGCTTGAAAATCGGCATCGTATTGAATCCGGCGTCGGGTCGACGCGGAAAGAAGCTGTTCTGGTCGGCGCTGCGGCGCGCCATAGAGGCGAGATTTACCAATCTCAGCCTGCGTGAAACCAAGGGGCACGGCGATGCCGAACGATTCGGGCGCGAACTGGCGGATGACGGCGCCGATCTGGTGATCGCCGTCGGTGGCGACGGGACGATCGGCGAAGTGGCCGGCGGCATTTTGAAGTCGCATCGGCCGGGCACGGCCTTCTCCTTTATTGCAACCGGCACCGGATGCGACTTCGCCCGCAATTTTCCGGTGTCACGCGATCCTGCTACGATCGCCAACCGCCTGACCTCTCCAACGGTACGGCAGATCGATGCCGGATTGCTCACCTGCGACGACGAGGATGGGACACCGTCAGCCGCCACTTCGCCAACATCGCGAGCTTCGGCGTTTCCGGTCACATCGTGCAGGCCGTCAACGAGGCGCCCAAGGGCAGGCGTCTGCCGGGACCGATGGTCTTCTTCTTCCACAGCCTGCTTCAAATCCTGCGTTACACGCCACGCGACATCCGTCTCAGGCTGGACGGCGAGGATATCTATGAAGGGCCGATCACCGCGGTTGCCGTTGCCAACGGCGCATGGTTCGGCGGCGGCATGAAGGTCGCTCCGGAGGCCGATGTTGCCGATGGCCTGTTCGACGTAATCATCATCCGCGGCGCCGGCAGGCTGAAGGTCCTGACGCTGATGAACAGCATCTACAGCGGCGGTCATCTGAAAAGCCCGCTCGTCAGCATCCATCGCGCAAGGCTCGTCGAGGCTTGGCCGATCGGCAGGGAGCCGGTGCCGATCGACAGCGACGGCGAAGCCCCTGGGCAGCTTCCGGCGCGCTTCGAGATTATGGTCGGTGCGCTAAGCCTGAAAATCTAGCAATTGCAGGATAACAAAGGGACGATCGGCAAGGCCGTGGCTCTCATGCGACGTTCAACCCTTCCAGGCGTGCTTGAATCATCGCCCCGAGATTGGTTTCGTGAAACGTCTCGTAGAATGCCACCGCTTCCGGCGACATGTCGGCCGGGATGGCCACGAAATCCTGAAGTCGAAGGCTCACCAATTTTCCCAATTCCGGGTCTGCGAGTTCAGTCGCGCTTAGGTTTTCGACCCGGGCCGCCAGTGCTCGGAAATAAGACAGGTTGTCGTCAACAGTGGACGGCGAGATCGTCCGTCCATGTGCGGGGATGACGAACTTGGGGTGCAAGTCGCGGATCCGTTCGAGCGATGAACAGATCAGCCGAAGGTCGTCGGAGCTTTTACTCCAGACCTCCGGAATGGGCGTCTCGACGGCGTCGACAGCCAGGCAGACACGGATCTCCGGAATCCAGATGGCAACATGGTCAGGCGTGTGCCCCGGTGTGTGGATGAGCTCCAGAGTGAGGTCGCCGCCATGAAGGGCCATCGAATCTGAAAAGGTGATATCGGGCGCGATGAGTTCGACGTTTCGGAACCGCGGCTCCTCACGCATCTTCTCGTCCAGAACTTGACAGCAGGAAGTGTCGCTCAGACGTGCACGCGCAGCCGTGTGGGCAATGATCGGGGCCTTGCCGGCAATCGCGGCGTTGCCCCAGAAGTGATCCCAGTCCATGTGGGAATTGACAACGATGAGAGGACGAGCGCGCATGTCGTCGTCAAGCAACTCCAATGCCATCCGGCATAACTCAGGCGTTCCGAGAGTGTCGACGAGGACGTTGAATCTCTCTGTGCGGACGAAGACGGCGTCAACCTCTTCGCCCGCCCTGAGGATGGAAATCCGATCGTCGAGTTCGGGATGGGTGCACAATTCCACGGAAATAGTCATGCGAGACAACCAGCATTCAGACACAGACAAGTACTTTGATAGCTGAATGAGTTCGTTTTGTCGCGATGCTATGCGGGGCCCCCGGTCCCCATAGCAAGATCGGTCGCAGAGTTTCGACTCTGCGACCGATCTTGGAGCTGAACTTCAAATGAGGACTGTTCCGGCGGCTGCTGCTCGAGAGTAACCGGAGTTACACTGCGCCTTCCCACTCGGCGAGCGCGGCGACGACGCCGGGCAGATCGTTCATGCGGGAGATGACGGTTTCAGCGCCGGCATCGGTCAGCTTGTCGGCATGTGACGGATAGGTGTGCGAGGCACCGGTAAAGCCGATGACTCGCATGCCTGCTGCGCGTGCGGCGTGGATGCCGTGAACGGAGTCTTCAACCACAACAACACGCTCGGTCGAAACGCCCATCTGCTTGGCGCCGTGCAGGAAGATATCCGGCTTCGGCTTCACGCGATCGGCCCCGAGATCCTTTGCCGAGAAGATGTGGGGCGCGAAGAGGCGCTTCAGGCCAACTTTGCCAAGCATCATGTCGAGGCGCGCGGTGCTGGAGTTGGAGCAGATGCAGCGCTTCAGATTCAGACGCGAAAGAGCGGCTTCGACGCCCGCTATCGCCTGCACGTCTTGCTCCAGGCGCATATCGAGGAGCTTCTCGGACTTGTCGAGCAGCGAGGCTGATATCGGGATGCTGGCCTCGCGCTCGACCTGGAAGAGAATATTCTGCCACGTCATGCCGGCGAAGCGTTCGCCCATTTCCTCGATGCTGATCGGATAGCCTGCTTCGGTGAGAAGCTTGGATTCGACATCCGCAGCGATGATTTCCGAATCGACCAGAACGCCGTCGCAGTCGAAGATAATGAGGTCGAAGCCTTCCATTTACTCACGCCTTGTTTGGGATGATGCCCCTTTACACGATGCCTCGCAGAAGCTCAACCGACAGCGGGGCATGGCTGGATTGCGTGTCGCGGGCGGCTTCGATTTTACGGGTGTTCGCGGCTATTTGGTGGCTGGAAACAGTGCAAGAAACTGCCGTTCGCCTTCCGGGGAAAAGACCACGGAGCGGCTTTCCGCCGTGCGGCGGGCCCAGCCCTTCTCGAGGAAATTCGAAAGCAGGGCCTTGCCGAGGCTGCCGGCGAGGTGCGCCCGCCGTTCACTCCAATCCAGACAGGAGCGGCAGAGCGGCCGACGCGACGATTTCAGGGCGTGGACGTCGATTCCGATAGTTTTGAGCTCGGTTTCGCCGCTCTCCGTCAGGGCAAGACCGTCGCCCATGGCATCGATCGCTCCCTTGGCAATCAGGCTGTCGAGCATGCGAACGCCGTAGTCGCCGGCGAGGTGATCGTAGCAGATGCGGGCCTTGCGCAATGCCGGTTCCTTTGGCCCTGGCTTATGGCGCAGATGGCCGCGCCCTGCCGCAAAGCCCATGATGCTCTCCAGGAACTTGCCGACGCTGTCATCCGCCAGCGTGAAATAGCGATGGCGGCCCTGTTTGCGCTGCACGAGCAGATTGCCCGCTTCCAGCTTGGCAAGGTGCGTGCTCGCCGTCTGCACGGTAACACCGCCCGCCGCTGCAAGCTCGGTCGCCGTCAGCGCCTTGCCGCCCATCAATGCAGTCAGCATGTTGGCGCGGGCGGGGTCGCCGATCAGTGCGCCGATCTGAGCTATATCAGGTCCTTCCTTCATACTTCGATCATAACCGAAGCATCGTCGTCGGACAATGTGCGAAAACTATCTCCAGACAACAAGGAGACCACGATGATTACTTGCTTCATCCGCTACGAGATCGATCCGTTCAAGAAGGAAGCCTTTGCCGAGTATGCCCGCAACTGGGGCCAGGCGATCCCGCGCAACGGTGCAGACCTGATCGGCTATTTCGCACCGCATGAGGGTTCGGCCACGACGGCTTACGGCGTGTACAATATCGAAAGCCTCGTCGCCTACGAGGCCTATCGCGCCCGTCTTGCCGCCGATACGCTCGGCAAGGAAAACTACGAGTTCGCCAAACGCGAACGTTTCATTCTCAAGGAAGATCGTATCTTCCTCAAAAACACTTCCCTTCCTCATGCAAAGCTGGTGATGCCATGATCGCTGTTATCTTCGAAGTCCTGCCCTTCATGGGCGAACGCCACACCTATCTCGATCTCGCCGGCGAGCTTCGCGGTGAACTGGAAAAGATCGACGGCTTCATCTCGATCGAGCGCTTCGAAAGCCTCACCAATCGTGGCAAGCTGCTTTCGCTTTCCTTCTGGCGTGACGAGGAGGCTGTGAAGACGTGGAGAAACCTGGAGGCGCACCGCGCCGCCCAGCACGCCGGCCGCAACGGCGTCTTCGCGGACTATCGGCTGCGCATCGGCCACATCGTCCGCGACTACGGCATGAATGACCGCGGCGAAGCGCCGGCGGATAGCCGCAAGGTGCACGACGTGGCGGCCTAACGAGAGCAGCCGGAAGGGCAGGGGCCGCTGCCCAACTCCTTCGGCGCCAAAGCGCCTGCGACTTATTTTGCCGAAATCGTTCATGCCTTCAGGCTTTGGTAACCAAACTGAGTAACCATAACAGACAGTAAAAAGCGTAATGTGTATGAGCGAGTTTCCAGATGGCGTCAGTATTTCCGCTTGCCGATCTCAAGGCCTCCGCAAAGCCGGACTCCTGGATCGACACGATCATCAAGGGCGATTGCGTTGCTGCCCTTGAAGCCCTGCCGAACCACTCCGTAGACGTAATTTTCGCCGATCCGCCGTACAATCTGCAGCTTGGCGGCACGCTGCATCGTCCCGATCAATCGCTGGTCGATGCCGTCGATGACGAGTGGGATCAGTTCGCCTCGTTCGAAGCCTATGACGCCTTCACCCGCGCCTGGCTGCTCGCGTGCCGCCGTGTCCTGAAGCCGACGGGCACGATCTGGGTGATCGGCTCCTATCACAATATCTTCCGCGTCGGCGCCACGCTGCAGGATCTGAACTTCTGGATCCTGAACGACATCGTCTGGCGCAAGACCAACCCGATGCCGAACTTCAAGGGCCGTCGTTTCCAGAACGCGCACGAGACGATGATCTGGGCGAGCCCGAACGCCAAGGCCAAGGGTTACACCTTCAACTACGACGCCATGAAGGCTGCCAACGACGACGTGCAGATGCGTTCCGACTGGCTGTTTCCGATCTGCAGCGGCAACGAGCGTCTGAAGGGCGACGACGGCAAGAAGGTGCACCCGACGCAGAAGCCGGAAGCGCTGCTTGCCCGCGTCATCATGGCTTCCTCGAAGCCCGGCGACATCATCCTTGACCCGTTCTTCGGCTCCGGCACGACGGGCGCCGTCGCCAAGCGCCTCGGCCGCCACTTCGTCGGCATCGAGCGCGAGCAGGACTACATCGACGCGGCCTCCGCCCGCATCGAAGCGGTGGAGCCGCTGGGCAAGGCTGAACTCACCGTCATGACCGGCAAAAAGCAGGAAGTCCGCGTGGCGTTCAACGTGCTGGTCGAAAGCGGCCTGATCAAGCCCGGCCAGGTGCTGACTGATGCGCGCCGTCGCTACAGTGCGATCGTTCGTGCTGACGGCACGGTCGCCTCCGGTGGCGAGGCCGGCTCCATTCATCGCCTTGGGGCAAAGGTTCAGGGCCTTGATGCATGCAACGGATGGACATTCTGGCACTTCGACGACGGGCAGTCCCTGCGCCCGATCGACGAATTGCGGTCCGTGATCCGCAGTGATCTGGCAAAGGCGGAATGACGCGCGCCTCGACCTGATCGAGACTCCCTTCTTCCGGTGTTTTGTACCTCCAGTTACGGAAGAAGGCCTGGCGCCCGGGATCAACACCCCGGGCGCTCTTCATTTTGGCTCGCGCGGCAGCGCAATTCCGTGTCATGTATCGGCGGCTGATGATCCGAAAGAGGCAAGGACCCCGCCATGTATCTTGCGATCATACTGTTGCTGATGCTTGTCCTGCCGCTGGGTTCGGTTGCCGCCGAAGCCCATTGGAGCGCGGACGCCAACGTCGTCTTCCTCGTCGGGAAATGGTTCGTCTTTTGGGGCGTCGGCCTGCGACTGCTCGTGGCAAGCCTGAAGCAGATCATCAACCCGGCCTTCACTGCGGAGACGATCTTCGGTGTCACCGATCACAAGGCGCAGGCATTGGTGCAGGAGATCGGCTTCGGCAATCTCTCGATCGGCATGCTTGGCATATTCAGCCTCTTCGAGCCGCGGTGGATTGTCCCGGCAGCGATCACCGCCTGCCTTTTCTACGGGCTCGCCGGTCTGAAGCATCTTCTCGAGCGGCCGAGAAACAGGTCGAGGAAGATCGCGATGTTCTCCGACCTGTGGCTCTTCTTCGTGCTCGCTTTTTATCTTTCCGCAGCGTTCTTTCAAAACGCCTGATAGTCCGTTACCTCGACGTGAGTGACACGACCGTCGTCGTTGAAGGTGATCGTCTCTTCGCCTTCCCGGACGAGTGGCTTGCCCGTCTTGCTGTGCGTTGCGCGAACGGACCACACGGCGCGGCCGGCATTCGGGCTGACCTTCTCGACCAGCGTGTTGATTGCCGTCTGGTCCGGGTAGTCCTCGAAATACTTGCGGAAGGCGACCATGATCTCAGCCCGCCCCGACAGGCTTCCGACCCCGTTCGAGACATAGGTCGCGTCGTCCGCGAAATAGTCCTCGATCATATCGAAGTCGAGCGCGTTGATCGCGCCGTGAAAACGTTTGATTTCCTCAACCGGATCGAATGCCATCGTCAGAGCCTCACGCCGCGCGCTGCAAGATCGGCGCGCAGCTTGTCGGCGCCGGTGAAGAGAACCGCATCCCAGCCGGCCGCCTTGGCGCCATCGACGTTGGGGGCGGAGTCATCGATGAAGATTGTCGCCGCCGGATTGAGGCCGAAGCTCTTGGCGTGTGCTTCGTAGATCGCAATGTTGGGCTTGATGAGACCGACGTCGCCGGAAACGGTAACGCCGCGCGGCTTCGTCAGGAACGGAAAGCGGACCTGCGCTTCGCGGAAGGTGTCGGAAGCGAAGTTCGTCAGCATCGTCACGTCCTGGCCATCGGCAATCAGGCCTTCCATGATGGTGACGCTGTCGTCGTAGGAGTGGGGGACCATCTCGTGCCAGTATTTGCGGAAGGCCCGGATATGCTCCTCGCGATCCGGATGAACCTCGATCAGCAGGGCTTCAGCTTCCTCCCAGGTGCGGCCGCGATCCTGCTCGACGTTCCAGTCATGAGTGCAGACATTCTCGAAAAACCACTTGCGTTCGGCCTCATCGGGAATGAGGCGGCTGAACGGAATATTCGGATCGTAATGGATGAGAACTTTTCCGATGTCGAAAACAATATGGTCGATGGGCATCGATTAATCCTTGGCATGTTTGAACGCGAGCGGGATAGCCGCGGTGATTGCTTTTTTCATGACGGTCGGCAGTGCCTGCGAGTCTAGATTTGTAACCGGCTCCCACCAACCGTTATCCACTTGAATTCGCGAGGGGATCGCGACGCGGTAGATCGAGAGCCTGAGCTCGAAATGGGTGAAGACGTGGGTGACGGTCCCGCAAGGCTCCCAGGCAGCCGGGAAAGGCGCAGCATCGGCCGAGCTTTCCCCGTCCTGCCGCGCCGTCCAATTGGTCGTCGGCACTTCCGTCATGCCTCCGAGCAGGCCGCTCTCGATGCGCCGCCGCAACATGAGGTCGCCATCCGCCGTGACCGCGATAAAGGCTGCGCCCTGACGGATCGGCTTTTCCTTCGTGGCTGCCTTGACCGGAAAGCGCTCGGGATCGTGCAGGCGCAGCGCCTCGCAGGATCCCCTGAAGGGACAGAGCGAACAGGCGGGCCGCTTCGGCGTACAGATCGTGGCGCCGAGATCCATCATTGCCTGCGCAAAGTCGCCGGGCCGATCCTGCGGCGTCAGCAGAGCCACCTTCTGTTTCATCAATGGTTTGGCAGCGGGTAGGGGCGTAGCGATCGCGTAAAGGCGCGAGATCACCCGCTCGACGTTGCCATCCATCACGGCTGCCTGCCGGTTGAAGGCTATCGCCGCCACCGCGGCCGCCGTATAGTCCCCGATGCCGGGAAGCGACTTCAGCCCCTCCTCGGTATCTGGAAAGATGCCGTTATGATCGGACGCGACGGCCTCCGCGCATTTCTTGAGGTTGCGGGCGCGGGCGTAGTATCCAAGCCCGGCCCAGGCCGCCATAACGTCTTCGCTGGCGGCATCGGCGAGGTCACGCACGCTCGGCCAGCGTGCCAGGAAATTGGCGAAGTAGGGTTTCACCGCCGGCACCGTCGTCTGCTGCAGCATCACCTCGGAAAGCCAGACGTGATAGGGATCGGCCTTGATGCCGCGCGCCGCCATCGGCGGCGAGACGCGCCATGGCAGATCGCGATGGTGGCGGTCGTACCAGTCGAGAAGGGGCTTGGCGGCAGGCGCGTCCAGTGTCGTCGATGTCATCATTTGCCGTCGTGAGGGGAAGTGCCCTATACTTGGCGAAGCAATGCCGCGCGATCAAGGCAGTGGTGCCTGAACGCAGGGCGATCTGAAGGATTCGATGAGTTATCCACGCAAAGGTGAAAAGCAGATCTCCGAATTGGCCAACGGGCTGATCGATCCCGTGCTGGCGCGCCGTGCCGGAATCAACACTGCGCTGCTTGGCTCGTGGGATGAAATCGCCGGTGCGGAGTTCGCCGATTGCACGCGTCCGGAAAAGATCGCCTGGGCGCGCGGCAACGACGAGGGCAGCTTTCGGCCCGGTGTGCTCACGATTGCCTGCGAGGGCGCCCGCGCGCTGTTCCTGACCCATGCGCAAGGCGAGTTGATCCAGCGCGTCAACAGCTTCTTCGGATTTGCCGCCGTCCACCAGATCCGTATCGTCCAGAAACCCGTCTATCCGGCGGTGAAGCGCTCCCGCACGCCTCCTCCCTTGAAGGGGGCGGCTGCGGCAAAGCTGGAGGATATGATGGAGGGGATCGAGGGCGATAAGCTGCGCGAAGCCGTGAAGCGGCTCGGCACGGCCGTGCTGGGCAAGCGCGGTCGCTAACGCCTTGCAAGTGTTGGCGCGGCAATTCTGTCCGCAATTTAATCGGGCTGTCCAACCAAGGTCACAATTCTTTGAAGAAAGTTCGCGAGCCGTGTCTTGTTCAGGACTTCGAGGCGCTATATCGGACTCACAGCCATTACTCTCATTTATGGGGACCTTCATGCCGATTTCTGAAATGCAACTGACGAAACGCCAGCTTCTGGGCGGCGTGGCTGCCGCGACCGCGACCCTGGCGGTTTTCAGTAGCGCGCATGCCGCTGTCGAAGTGCCTCAGCCCGATGGCGAGGTCGACATGGCCGCCGTGCTGAAGCCGGGCCCGCTGCCGGAAATGGTGCTTGGCAAGGAAGACGCCCCGGTAACGATCGTCGAATACATGTCGATGACCTGCCCGCACTGCGCTCACTTCCACACGACGACCTTCGACGCGATCAGGAAGAAGTATGTCGACACCGGTAAGGTCCGCTTCATCATCCGCGAATTCCCCTTTGATCCGCGCGCCGCTGCCGCCTTCATGCTGGCCCGCTGCAATCCGCAGAAGCCGGAAGAAATGAGCACGCCGGAACAGTATTTCGCGATGGTATCCATGCTCTTCAAGCAGCAGCAGACCTGGGCCGCTGCCGATGATGGCCGCGCTGCACTGCTGCAGATGGCCAAACTTGCTGGATTTACTGAGGATAGTTTCACGAAGTGCTTGACGAACCAGAAGCTGCTGGATGAAGTGAATGCAACGCGGGAACGAGGTTCCAAGGAGTTTGGCGTCAATGCCACGCCGACGTTCCTCATCAACGGCAAGCGCTTTTCTGGAGACATGACGGTTGACACCATGTCGGCCCTTATCGACAGCCTGCTCTAATCTGAACCGTATCCGATCGACGGGCGACGGCGGAAGCCGTACGCCCGTCTTTTGCTTTATCAGGCGCGGGGACGCGGCATGAAGTTCAACAAGCTTCGCGTCGTCGGCTTCAAGTCCTTCGTTGAACCCACCGAATTCATCATCGAGCGCGGACTGACCGGTATCGTCGGCCCGAACGGCTGCGGCAAGTCGAACCTCGTCGAAGCGCTGCGCTGGGTGATGGGCGAGAATTCCTACAAGAACATGCGCGCGTCCGGCATGGACGATGTCATCTTCTCCGGCTCCGGCAATCGTCCCGCCCGCAACACGGCTGAAGTAGCACTCTATCTCGACAATGCCGAGCGTACGGCGCCCGCTGCCTTCAACGACAGCGACGAGATCCAGGTCACGCGCCGCATCGAGCGGGAGCAGGGATCGATCTACCGCATCAACGGCAAGGAAAGCCGCGCCAAGGACGTGCAGCTTCTCTTTGCCGACGCCTCCACCGGCGCCCGTTCGCCGTCCATGGTCGGGCAAGGACGGATCGGCGAGTTGATCTCGGCAAAGCCGCAGGCCCGCCGCCAGTTGCTTGAAGAGGCAGCCGGCATATCTGGCCTGCATTCGCGCCGTCACGAAGCCGAGCTTCGCCTGCGTGCCGCCGAAAGCAATCTCGAACGTCTCGACGACGTGACTTCTCAACTGGAGAGCCAGATCGAGAGCCTGAAGCGTCAGGCCCGCCAGGCAAGCCGTTTCAAGTCGCTGTCCGCGGATATACGCGCCCGCGAGGCGCTGCTTCTGCACATCCGCTGGGTTCAGGCCAAGGAGGCCGAAGTCGAGGCCGATAGCGCGCTCAATCAGGCCACCGTCGTCGTCGCCGAAAAGGCGCAGATGCAGATGGAGGCCGCCAAGGTTCAGGGCATTACAAGCCTGAAGCTGCCGGAATTGCGGGACGCCGAAGCACGCGCCGCTGCCGCGTTGCAGCGCCTGCAGATCGCCAAGACCCAGCTCGAGGAGGATGCCAACCGCATCCTGCGCCGTCGTGACGAACTGACCCGCCGTCTTGCGCAGCTCGGCGAGGATATCCGCCGCGAGGAGCGGCTGGTTGCCGATAACGCCGAAATCCTGGCGCGGCTGGATGCCGAAGAGAGCGAGATCACTGAGATCCTTGCCGATTCCGGCCGTTTTGCCGAGGAGACACGCGAGGCCTTCGAGGAGGCTGCCGCAAAGCTCGCCGACAGTGAGCGCACTTTTACCGCGTTGACAGCCGAACGCGCCGAGGCTGCAGCCGGGCGCAACCAGCTCGAGCGCGCCATTCGCGACCTTGCCGATCGCAAGATGCGCCTTGAACGGCAGATGGATGAGGCCAACCGCGAGCTGTCGGCCATCGGGGAGAAGATTTCCAGCCTGCCCGATCCGGACGAGAAGCGGGACGTGGTCGAGGCGGGCGAGCAGGCTCTTGCCGAGGCGGAAGCCGCAATCCAGGGCGTCGAGCAGGCCTTGGCCGCTGCCCGCCAGACCGAGGCTCTTTCCCGATCGCCTGTCGATCAGGCGCGTGCGAAGCTGAACGCCATCGAAACGGAAGCCCGGACCATTTCGCGCATGCTGGCTGCCGGTGCCGCGGCAGGCGAATTTGCACCCGTTGCCGATGAACTTCGCGTCGATCGCGGCTTTGAGACGGCGCTCGGTGCGGCCCTTGGCGACGACATCGAATCCCCGCTCGATCCGAAGGCGCCGGTGCATTGGTCCGGCCATGGTGACGGTGCCGCCGACCCGGCATTGCCGGCTGGCGCGACGCCGCTGATCGACCATGTGCGCGCTCCTGCGGCACTGATGCGCCGCCTGAAGCAGATCGGCCTCGTCTCCGGTTCGGATGCGGAAACCCTGATGAGGGACCTCAAGCCAGGCCAACGCCTGGTGA
Source organism: Rhizobium sp. 57MFTsu3.2 (assembly GCF_012932765.1). NCBI lineage: Bacteria > Pseudomonadati > Pseudomonadota > Alphaproteobacteria > Hyphomicrobiales > Rhizobiaceae > Rhizobium > Rhizobium sp. 57MFTsu3.2. The sequence goes on along the minus strand of NZ_JDWI01000019.1, from coordinate 8,952 downwards.
CCAAGGAGGGCGCCGTCTATCGATGGGACGGCCATGTCACCGGCGCGGATGCGCCGAGTGCGGCGGCACTCCGGCTGGCACAGAAGAACCGGCTCGCCGAACTGGAAAGCGAAGCCGCGCTTGCCCGCGACATACTTGATGAAGCGGAGGAACGCCTGGCGAGTGCGGCCTATGCCATCCGACTTCAGGAACAGCGCCTCGCCGAGGCGCGCGAGAAGAGCCGTATATCCGCGCGGCAACTCGCCGAGGCGCGCGAAGCGCTGGCAGCGGCCGAGCGGGCCTCTGGCGATCTCATCCGCCGCCGTGATGTCATTACAGAATCTGTCAGCCAGCTTCAGATCCAGCTTGAAGATCTCTCGATCCAGGAAGAGAACGCCCGGATCGAGTTGGAAGACGCCCCTGATTTGACGGCGATCGACGTACGGCTTCGAGCGCAGCAGGCGGAAGTCGCGACCGATCGTGGCGCACTTGCAGAAGCGCGGGCACGCCATGAAAGCCTGAACCGCGAGAACGAAGCCCGTCAGCGCCGCATCATTGCCATCGGGCAGGAGCGCGAGACCTGGCGCCAGCGCGCTGCCAGTGCCGAGGACCACATCGCGACACTTCGCGACCGCGAGGAGGAGGCGCGGGAGGAAGCGTCTGAGCTCGAAATGGCGCCCGATGAGTTCGACGACAAGCGCCGCGCGCTCTTGACCGAACTCCAGAAGGCCGAGGAAGCACGTCGCCACGCGGCCGATGTGCTTGCTGAAGCCGAGCTCGTCCAGCGTGACGCCGACCGCAAGGCGGCGACAGCGCTTTCCGAACTCGCCGAAAGCCGCGAGCGCCGCGGTCGCGCCGAAGAGCGGCTGGTCTCGGCGCGCGAAAAGCGACAGGAAACCGAGGCCCGAATTCGTGAGGCGCTAAACGTTGCGCCGCACGAGGCGCTTCGGCTTGCCGGACTTGAGTCGCTGCAGGCAGCACCCGATCTTCGCGAGGTCGAGCGCGAACTCGAACGCCTCAAGATGGAGCGCGAGCGCCTTGGCGCCGTGAACCTGCGCGCCGAGGAAGAACAGAAGGAACTGAGCGGGAAGCTCGAGGCGCTGATCAAGGAACGCGACGACGTGATCGATGCGATCCGCAAGTTGCGTGGCGCGATCCAGAGCCTCAATCGCGAGGGTCGCGAGCGCCTGCTCGCCGCGTTCGACGTGGTCAACGGCCAGTTCCAGCGCCTTTTCACCCATCTTTTCGGCGGAGGAACGGCCGAACTGCAACTGATCGAATCCGATGATCCGCTCGAGGCAGGCCTGGAAATTCTCGCCCGTCCGCCGGGCAAGAAGCCGCAGACGATGACGCTCCTTTCGGGCGGCGAGCAGGCGCTGACGGCAATGGCACTGATCTTTGCCGTCTTCCTGACCAATCCGGCCCCGATCTGCGTGCTGGACGAAGTGGACGCCCCGCTCGATGACCACAATGTCGAGCGCTATTGCAACCTGATGGACGAAATGGCCGCCTCCACCGAGACGCGTTTCGTCATCATCACACATAATCCGATCACCATGGCGCGCATGAACAGGCTGTTCGGCGTGACGATGGCGGAGCAGGGGGTATCGCAGCTCGTGTCGGTCGATCTTCAGACCGCCGAACAACTGCGCGAGATTGCCTGAGCCAAAGGCTGGGAAAAGCCCAAAAAAAGTCTGCCAGAATGGGCTGACTCCACCATTCAGGTAATGTTTTCCTACCGATCTTGTATTAGAGATTCCTTCATGGTGTCGCCGAATTACCGCGAAAAGGTATCGGCTGCATGGTTTCCTGCGCGACGCGCTCGGAGCAATATGGTTTTGGCTCTGACAGTCCGTATGGACGGAACCCCCCGTCCGGTTTTCCTGGCTGGACGGACATAAGGCTTTGCGGGACTTTGTTGCAGTCCCGCAAAGCTTTTTCTCCCCTCAATCGCTTCAGTCTGTCGCAGTTATTGTGCGCCGCAACATTTCGGCCGCATTTGTCGATTTTCATTTCAACACCAAGGGATTAAGTTGATCCGGATTTGGTGTTGGGGGAAATATGACCAAGTGGGTCTATACATTTGGCAATGGTCAGGCAGAGGGTAGTGCCCTTGAGGGCGAGCGTTTGGGCGGCAAAGGCGCAAACCTCGCGGAAATGTGCAACCTGGGTCTGCCTGTCCCTCCTGGTCTGACGATCATCGCCGGCGCCTGCTCTGCCTACTACAAGAACGGACGGCAGATTGCAGAAGAGCTGAAGGCACAGGTCCGCGCGGGCATTCAAGGGATCGAAGAAATTACCGGCCGGCGGTTCGGCGCGGGCGATCGGCCGCTGCTCTTGTCCGTGCGCTCGGGAGCGCGCGTTTCGATGCCGGGGATGATGGACACCGTCCTCAATCTCGGCCTCAACGATGAAACCGTACAAGCGCTCGGCCACGATGCCGGCGACGCACGGTTCGCCTGGGATAGCTACCGCCGTTTCATCCAGATGTATGCCGACGTCGTCATGCGTCTCGATCACGAGGTGTTCGAGGAGATCCTCGAGGACGAGAAGGCGCGGCTCGGCTATGAGTTTGATACCGAACTGACCGCCAACGAATGGCAGCACGTGGTCTCGCTCTACAAGAGCCTGATTGAGGAGGAGCTGGGCGAGGAGTTTCCTCAAGATCCCGAGGTGCAGCTATGGGGCGCTGTAGGCGCCGTCTTCGCCAGCTGGATGAGCGTCCGCGCAGTCACCTATCGCCAGCTTCACAATATTCCCGAAGGCTGGGGCACGGCGGTCAACATCCAGGCGATGGTCTTCGGAAACCACGGTAATTCGTCCGCGACCGGTGTTGCCTTCACGCGCAATCCGTCGACGGGCAATAAATCGCTCTATGGCGAATTCCTCGTCAATGCGCAGGGCGAGGATGTGGTTGCCGGCATCCGCACGCCGCAGAGCATTACCGAGGAGGGGCGCATCAGCTCCGGTTCGGAACGACCGTCGATGGAAAAGCTGATGCCGGATGCCTTCAAGGAGCTGTCAGGCATCTGTTCCGAGCTTGAAACGCATTATCGCGAGATGCAGGACATCGAGTTCACCATCGAGCGCGGAAAGCTCTGGATGCTGCAGACCCGCGCGGGCAAGCGCTCGACGCGCGCTGCGATGAAGATCGCCGTCGACATGGTAGATGAGAAACTCATCACCGAAGAAGAAGCGGTGCTTCGCATCGAACCTTCGTCACTGGACCAGCTCCTGCACCCGACGATTGACCCGCGTGTTACCCGCGAGATCATCGGCACCGGCCTGCCGGCCTCGCCCGGCGCGGCGACCGGCGAGATCGTCTTCACCGCCGAGGAGGCCGTGACAGCGTCCGAGGAGGGGCGCAAGGTTATCCTGCTGCGTGTCGAGACCAGTCCAGAAGACATCCACGGCATGCACGCGGCCGAGGGCATTCTGACGACACGTGGCGGCATGACCAGCCATGCCGCCGTTGTCGCACGCGGCATGGGCATCCCCTGCGTGGTCGGCGCTGGTGGCATGCGCATCGACGCCCGCAACGAGCGGCTGATCGGCGTCGGCGTCACGCTGAAGAAGGGCGACGTCATCACCATCGACGGTTCGGCCGGGCAGGTGTTGAAGGGTGACGTGCAGATGATCCAGCCGGAGCTCTCCGGCGATTTCGGGCGCATCATGCAATGGGCCGATCGGGCGCGGCGCATGACCGTGCGCACCAATGCCGATACGCCGGCTGATGCGCGCGCGGCTCGCTCCTTCGGTGCCGAGGGCATCGGCCTTTGCCGCACCGAGCACATGTTCTTCGAGGGCGACCGCATTCATCTGATGCGCGAGATGATCCTGGCGGAGGATGAAACCGGCCGCCGCGCCGCTCTCGATAGCCTGCTGCCGGTCCAGCGCCACGATTTCACCAGCCTGTTCAACGTCATGCACGGCCTGCCGGTGACGATCCGTCTGCTCGATCCGCCGCTGCACGAATTCCTGCCTAAGACGGACGAGGAGATCGCCGACGTTTCCGCCGCAATGGGCATGGACGCTGCAGCACTGCGCCAGCGCGTCGATGCGCTGCATGAGTTCAATCCGATGCTCGGCCATCGCGGCTGCCGACTGGCGATTTCCTACCCTGAAATTGTCGAGATGCAGGCGCGCGCCATTTTCGAGGCGGCGGTCGCGGCAGCCCATGAAACGGGTGCTGCCGTCGTGCCCGAGATCATGGTGCCCCTGGTTGGGTTGCGCTCCGAGCTGGACTACGTCAAGGAGCGCATCGACGCCATCGCCGGGGACGTCATGGCGGAGGCCGGCATGCGGATCGACTACCTGGTCGGCACGATGATCGAACTGCCGCGTGCAGCCCTCAGGGCCCATATCATCGCCGAAGCGGCGGAGTTCTTCTCCTTCGGCACCAACGACCTGACGCAGACAACCTTCGGCATCTCGCGCGACGATGCATCCGCCTTTATTCCGACCTATCAGCGCAAGGGGATCATCGAGCACGATCCCTTCATTTCGCTGGATTTCGACGGTGTCGGGGAGTTGATCCGCATTGCCGCCGAACGCGGTCGGCGCACGCGCAATGACATGAAGCTCGGGATTTGCGGCGAACATGGCGGCGATCCGGTATCCATCCATTTCTGCGAGGAAATCGGATTGGACTACGTGTCCTGTTCACCCTTCCGCGTGCCGATTGCCCGGCTTGCCGCCGCGCAGGCGGTGATTACCAATGGCGCCCGTATCCGCGACCGTAGTAAGGACGGTCGAGATCATAGGACATCTGCAACATGAGCATATCGCTGTCGTAACGCGCCTGGGCACGGCGATAGAGATCGATGCGCTGCATGCAGGTCGCGAAGCCCTCCGTGCCGCGCCGGAAGCCATAGCGTAAGCATTGAGCCTCGTCGGCGGCGCGCCGCTCTTCCGGCGTCATTGTTTGGCAGGCCGAGAGGCCGATTGATAGCGCGGCAAGCGCGAGAGCTAAAACGAGCGTACGCATCGACATGTCTCTGCAATCAAAACTCTGCGCCATCAGATGACGCCAATCGGCGGTTACAGTCAACCAAAAGAATAACTTAGGCCGAAGCGGTGCGCTTGCATCGCTGCTTTCAACGCCTGTGGCCTTCCGTCTGTGGAGGATCGTCTGTAAGAAGACGGCTCGGACGACATTGGAAGATAAACATGGCACTACGCGATCGATTCTCGAAGAAACTGACCTGCCCGCAATGCGGCAACGCCGGCTTTGCGGAAGCGTCCGAGACGGATGATCCGAAGCGCAAGCATCCGGGCTTTAGCGTCGATCATCTACCGCGCGGCTTCTTCATCCAGCGCGCGTCCAACCATCAGGAAACTTCCATGATCAAGTGTGAGTGCGGGCGCAAATTCCCGTTCCGCAGCCTGGCTGAAGCAGCGGCGCAACGCGATTAGAGCCGAAAGGCTCTAGGTCAGAACCGTTCAAGAACCTTGATGAAGGCGTCGGCGAAGCGGATGAGGTGGGCCGTCGCAGGATCCGGCGCTTCCATGCGGATTTCCGTGCCGCTGTGATCCAGCACGGCAAGAACGACACGCATCTGTTCGCTCATGGACGGGATGCGCAGCACTGCAATGCGCTTGCAATCGTCCATCAATCCCTCGGCGGGAAGATCAAACAGGAATTCTCCGCCAGCCTTGGCGGATGCTACGCGGACGGTTTCGCAGAAGTCGGATTTGCCATCGTATCCGTCGAGCGACAATTCCAGTTCCAGAAGCTCTATCGGCAGAAGCGGATCTGCATGATCGGCTGCGCCCAGCGTCGGCGACTGGGTTCCCGATGCGGGCTCCGGTGCAATCATTGCCCTTCTCCTGTTGGTCGGTTGCGACCCAAACCATACAACTGCAAATCAAGGAATATCAGAAAATGCTTACGCACGCCATTGTCGTCTTCCCCGTGGATTGCGCCCATCGGAATGACACAACAGTTTCAATTTAGGCGAATCTTGCACTAAACAAGTGGAGGGCGATTTTGCGCGTTCATGCGGGACGCGCCGCTTGCGAGTAACCGGTAAGTTTGATGGCAATCCGTTTCGACCGCCCTGTTTCAAATGCTGCCCGCTTCTCGCGGCGCTTCGCAGCGTTTGCCCTGGTTCTCTGCCTTGCGGCTCTGGTTGGTCATCGCTTCGCCGGCCTTTCTACGCCATACCTTGTGCTGGTTCTGCTCGTCTCCGCGGGCTTCGCGCTGCTTGGGACCTTGCTTGCCGTTGCCGGGCTGCGCAGCCTCTGGCTGACGGGTGCCGAAGGCGGGCTCGATGCCTTGAAAGCCTTGATTTATGTGGCCCTTCCGCTCGCCATCGGCGGGATTGCCGCCGAACGCTATTTCGCGCTGCCGGCGATCTATGACGTGTCAACCGATATCGTCTCGGCGCCGGACTGGCTGAAGACGCCGAACGCAGATCAGATCTGGCTGAAGCGAGAGCCGGCGGTCACGCCTGAGGACCGCGAAAAGCAGCTCGAAGCCTACCCGGAACTCACAGGCCGTCGCTACGACGGCGCTATCGACCGCGTGCTCGAAGCCGTCAAGAAGGTCGCCAAGGAGAATGGCATCCGCATTACCCGCGCCGACGGTGACAGCGAGCCAAGCCCCGATCTCGAGAAGCGACCGGCGAAGCCGCAGCCAGATGACGCCGCGGTTGCTGAGGCGCCAGAAGCCGTGCCGGTCCCGACGCCACGGCCCTACGACGACGACGTTGCGCAGCTGATTCGCCGGGCCAATGGCGTAACGCTGCAGGGCGAAACCCGCACCTTGGTTCTCGGCCTGCGTTTCGACATCGTCATCCGCTTGCGGGAGGAAGCGGAAACCACGTTCGTCGACGTCAGGGTCGCCTCGCGCTACGGCCTGCATGATCTCGGCCTCAGCGCCGATATCGCGGAGAACTACCTCAAGGCGCTCGATTCCGAATTGCTCGGCATCGCTGGCAGCTAGCCTCGTTCGCCTCAATATCTGCCATCGAAGACGATGACAGGCTTGTCGTCGGCAAATACAGGCGCCGACGTAAGCTATTTCCGTGTTGCAGGTCGGTAGGAGCCGAAAAGGGCAGGCGGTCCATCCGTTTCGATCTCACCCCGCTCCACCAGATCCTCGATATGGGCAAGAACCGAAAGCGCGGCAGCGCCATGCAGGCGCGGATCCGTCTCGCGATAGATCACCTTCACCATGTCGGGGATGTTCGTATCGCCAGCGCGGATGCGGCCGAGCACGGCGCGTTCGCGCATCCGCCGATGCGTCTTCAGGGCTCGCATGAAAGAGATCGGCTTGCGGACGGGGCCGCCATGTCCGGGAAGCAGCAGGCGGTCGTGCCTCTCGATCAGCTTGTCGAGGGAGGCCATGTAGTCGGCCATCGAGCCATCGGGCGGCGCGACGATGGAGGTAGCCCACCCCATGACATGATCGGCGGAAAACAGGATCCCGGTTCCCTCGAGCGCGAAGGCCGCGTGATTGGCGGTATGCCCGGGCGTCAACACGCCCGTCAGCCCCCAGCCGTCGCCCTCGATCGTCTCGCCGTCGCCGATTGTGACGTCGGGCCGGAATTCCAGGTCCGAGCTTTCGGCGAAGGGATTGATCTCGCCCTGATGCAGTGGCCGGGCAGCGCGGTGTGGTCCCTCGGCGACGATCCGCGCCCCGGTCGCCGCCTGCAGGCGCCGAGACAGCGGGGAGTGGTCGCGATGGGTATGACTGATGAAGATATGGGTGACCTCGCGTCCATCGAGCGCTGCCATCAATGCCTGCAAGTGTGCCTCGTCCTCCGGCCCAGGATCGATGACCGCCACGGAGCGATCCCCGACGATGTAGCTGTTCGTGCCGTGAAACGTGAAGGCGCTCGGATTGTTGACCGTAATGCGCTGCACGTCTGAGGCAACAGGCACGGCCTGGCCATAGGCGGGCTCGAAGGCCAAATTGAACTCGGGACTTGCCATTTACTTGTATTCGATCTCGATGAAGGACATCGGCTGATCGCCGGCATTGACGACATTGTGCTCGATCCCGGCGTCGCGGCGGTAGGCAGCGCCCTTGGCAATATCGACCCTGCGGCTGCCGTCCTTTTCCTCCAGCAGGAACTGGCAATCGGTCATCGGCACGACGACATAGCCCATCCCATGTGTATGGATGCCCGTATCGGCTCCCGGCTCGAAGTCCCAGCGCGTGATCCGAACCACGGCATCGTCGAGCAGCAGCGTTGCGAGGGCAGGCGGGCGGGCGCGGTACTGGCTCATCGTTACTCCATCGTCCTGGACGGCTGACGCGAGACCTAGCATGGTGACGCAAAATGCGCACAGAAATATGCAATGGCCCGAAACTTAATGATTGTGACGTCAGGCGAGCTTTGCTAAGCAGGCGTCGATTTGGCAAGCGGGTCTCCGCTTTCAAACTCTGGTGGGGCGTCGCCAAGCGGTAAGGCACCGGTTTTTGGTACCGGCATTCCCAGGTTCGAATCCTGGCGCCCCAGCCATTGAATTCCAGGTCCGTTCTGGACACATAGGTTACGTTTTATTCCTGAGACATAGGTAACACTTTTGGACCGAAAGGGTTCGGCAAAGGTTCAAGCCTGCATGTCTCATCATCGAAGTATCCCAGATCGTAGTCCATAAAGCTTGTCAGCCAGATATGGTCTTCGACCTGTTTGATGCCGACGGGCTGACCGGCGAAGACCAGACTGAGATTGATCTTCTTCCGCTTGTAGCAGATGCGTCCGCATGTTGTGACGGTGACTGTCTGGTCGTGGAACGGGTAGTCGAGATCGGGTAGGCCGCGGTAGGCGCGCGGTGACGCGTCGTAGCGCTCTGCCGGGTAGGCCATGTTGAGCGCCTGGTGGGGCCGCTCGCTGTTGAACTCCTCGACGAAGTCGTCGAAGCGGGCTTGCTGCTGCAGGAAATTGTCTCCGGCCGGCTTGGTTGTCTCAAGTTTCAGTGTCAGATGCATGCGTTCATGGCGGCCGTTCTGCTGCGGGTTGC
>NZ_JDWI01000018.1:0-128073 GCF_012932765.1 Rhizobium sp. 57MFTsu3.2 | reverse complement strand
GGTCGGTGTTGCCCCTATCAATCGCGACAGTGGCCTGATGCGTGGCAAGAGGATGATTGCCGGCGGCCGCAAACCAGTGCGCGACGCCCTTTACATCGCCGCCTTGCCCGCCATCCGCTTCGATCCAGCCATGAAGGCCGTCTTCGAACGACTGAAAGCGAAAGGAAAGCCCGGAAAGGTCGCTCTCGTCGCGGTCATGCGAAGGATGATCATAATCCTCAATGCCAAAATGAGAGACTATCGAGCAACGGTGATTGACGCCTAACACCGTTGCTTTTTTATTACTGTCACCGCATCAATACTGACCGCGGCGGCAATTTTGGAATCGACAAGGCCAATGGCGTGATGTACGAATGATTAAACGATTAATCTACAGAAAACCATGCCTCCCACGCGACCTGGACCGAATCTGAGCAGAATTGCAACGTCGCTTGGCGTCTCCGTCGCGACAGTCTCCAATGCGCTCTCGGGCAAGGGTCGTGTTTCCGAACAACTGGCTGAGAAAATCAAGGAACATGCGGCCGAACTCGGCTATGTCCCTAGCCAGGCAGGGCGTGCATTGCGTACCGGCCGCAGCGGCGTCCTTGGCCTGGTTCTACCTGATATCGCCAACCCGCTTTTCCCCAAGCTTGCGCAGGCCATCGAATTCGCGGCCAGCACGGCGGGCTATGGCGTGCTGATCGCCGACTCCCGAGGCGACGTTGCAACGCAGACCGAGGCAATCAACCGACTGATCGAGCGTGGCGTCGAGGGCATGGTGATAATACCGCGCCGGGCCACTCGAATTTCCGCCGCGGCCTGTCCCGTCGCGGTCATTGATACAGCGTCCACGCCGGGCAACACCGTTGCCGCCGATCACATGCAAGGCGGCTGGGCGATCGCCAATCATCTAGCCGAGCTTGGGCACCGGCGTGTCCTTATCATCGGCAACAATCCCGGCTCAAACGTCCAGAACGATCGCGTGGGAGGAATCCGTTCAGGCCTCCGTCCCGGGATGAGTTCGGCAACCCTCTGGATCGAGACGCTGGAACGGCAAAACGGCGGCGGCTGCAGCCTCGGTCTCGCTGAGAAAGTGCGTGAGGGCTACACGGCATTCGCCGCACTGTCAGACCTGCAGGCGCTGCGAGCCCTCACGGAGTTGCAGCGTGACGGCATCGATGTGCCCAGCATGGCGAGCGTTACCGGTTTCGACGATCTCATCTGGTCGCCGGTCATCACGCCATCCCTGACGACGGTGGCGATGGACATGCACACGATCGCGGAGATCGCGATTTCATCGCTACTGCAGACCATACAGACGCGAGGCAGCCGCGAGGGCGTACTTGTCACGTCCGAGGCCGACCGAGTTCCAATGCAACTGATCGTTCGCCAGTCCTCCGGGCCGGCGGACCCAACACGAATATCCTGACAGACGGAGAACAGCTGACATGAAGAATGCCCTCATCGCTTCGGCCGCGCTATTGGCGCTGTGGCCCCTCGCCGCAAAGGCAGAGGAGAAGACGCTGACGATTTCCGTCTATGCCTTCGCTCAGGATGACTTCAAGACCATCGTCTACGACCCCTTCGAGGCGAAGTGCGGCTGCAAGCTCGTGGTCGAGACCGGCAACAGCGTCGAGCGACTTGCCAAGATGGAGGCCAACAAGGCGAGCCCCGTCATCGACATGGCTGTCGTCTCCATGGCCGATGCCCTTTCAGCCTCGCGCAAGGACCTGATCGACAAGATTGATACTTCGAAGCTCTCCAATTTCGGGAAGCTCTACGACCTCGCCAAGGATCCGAATGGCGACGGCATGAGCGTCGGCTATACCTTCTATGCCACGTCGATCGCCTACCGCTCCGACAAGATGAAGATCGAGTCCTGGGCAGACTTGCTGAAGCCTGAATATGTTGGTCATGTCGCCTTCCCGAACGTCACCACCAACCAGGGCCCTCCGGCGCTCTTCATGCTCGGCCAGGCGCTCGGCAGCGACCACCCGGACCTGAAGGCGCCGATCGAGTCGCTCGGCGAGAAGAAGGACGAGATCGTCACTTTCTATGAGAAGTCCTCGCAGCTCGTGCAGCTGATGCAGCAGGAGGAAATCTGGGCCGCCCCGATCGGCCGTTTTTCCTGGGCAGGCTTCACCAAGCTCGACGTTCCCGTCGCATGGGCAACGCCCAAGGAAGGCCAGACTGGCGGCATGAACGTGATGGTCGTCACCAAGGGCTCGCAGAACCGTGATCTCGCCCTGCAGTTCATGGACTTCTGGCTCTCCACCGAAATCCAGACGAAGCTTGCTGAAAAGCTCGTCGACAGCCCGGCGAACAAGGAGGTCAAGCTCTCCGAAGAAGCCGCCAACAACCTGACCTACGGCGAAGAAACCGCCAAGAGCCTGAAGCTCATCCCGTCAGCAGCCGCGCTCGACTACCGCGCCGCCTGGCTGAAGGAATGGAACGAGAAGGTCGGTCAGTAATTTCCAAGCTGGCTCCCAGGCTTGCGGGAGCCAGCCCTTCCATCCGTCGAAAGTCGCTTCATGTTTCAGAACCGCGCAGAAGCCCTGGCGCTTGCCCTGCCCGCAGCAGTCTTTGCCGCGCTGGTCTTCCTGCTGCCCGTTGTCGTCCTCCTCTCCGAAGGCTTCCGCATCGACGGCAGCTGGACGCTCAGCGCCTATACCGGCTTCTTTTCCGAGTCGCTGAACCGTACTGTCTTTTTGCGGACCTTCCGCTTAGGGCTTGAGGTGACAGCGGTTTCGGCTGTCATCGGCTATGCCGCCGCCTTCGCAATCGTCAACCTGCCGCCGAAGGGCAAGGGCCGGGTGATCGGCCTCGTCACCTTGCCGCTGATGATCTCGCCGGTTGCCCGCACCTATGCCTGGATCGTCATCCTCGGCCGCACCGGCATCGTCAATCAGGCCATCCAGGGCCTCGGCCTCAGCGACGGCCCGCTGCGCCTGCTCTTCACCGAAACCGCGGTCTTCATCGGTCTGCTGCAGCTCTTCCTGCCGCTGATGATTCTGTCGCTGATCAGCGCCCTCGAGAACATGCCGAAGGACGCCATTCCCGCCGCCCGCGTGCTCGGTGCCAACTGGTTCCAGGTGTTCTGGAAGGTGATCCTGCCGGTCACCCGCGAAGGCCTCGTCGTCGGCGGCACGCTCGTCTTCACTGGATCGCTTACCGCCTACATTACGCCTGCCGTGCTTGGCGGCTCGAAGGTGCTGATGCTGGAAACGCTGCTCTATCAGCAGGTGTCGGTGGCCAACAACTTCGTCTCGGCAAGCGTCATCGCCTTCATGCTGATCGTCATGAGCTTTGCCGCCAACATCCTGCTCAAGCGCCTTGCCACGGCGAGGAACAAGCGATGACCGCCCGTATTCTCTCTCCGCTGGTTCTCGGCCTTTTGCTGATCTTCCTGATCGGCCCGTTCCTGATCATCATCGCCGCATCGCTCTCGGCTGGCGACACACTCGCCTTCCCGCCGCAGGGTCTTTCCCTGAAATGGGTCGCCAAGGTCTTCACCATCGACAGCTTCCGCGAGAGCTTCGCCATGTCGATGTTCCTTGCCGTCTTCGGCACGCTGACAGCGCTCGTGCTCGGCATTCCCGCCGCCTACGCACTGTCGCGCTACAGGTTGCCCTTCGGCGAAACGGTGCGCACCATCGTCTCGCTGCCGATCATCGTACCCGGCATCATCGTCGGTCTGGCCCTGCTGCGCTATCTCGTCGTGCCCTTCGGCTTCAACATCACGCTGGCCCTGTTCATGGCGCACACGGCGCTCGTGCTGCCCTACGCCGTGCGCGTCGTGTCAGCCAGCCTCAACAACCTGCGCTCGGATATGGAAGAAGCTGCCGTCCTGCTCGGTTCCTCACGCGTTGGCGCCTTCTTCCGCGTCGTCATGCCAAATATCCGCGGCGGCATCCTGGCGGCCTTCATCCTTGGCTTCGTGACGAGCTTCAATCAGGTTCCGGTCTCGCTCTTCCTCTCCGGTCCGGGCGTCCGCACCCTGCCGATCGACATGCTGGGCTACATGGAGACCACGTACGATCCGTCGATCGCGGCTCTCTCCTCGCTGCTTGCCTTCCTTTCCATCGGCATCGTCTTCCTTGCCGAACGCTTCCTGGGATTCTCTCGTTATGTCTGACGCCTATCTCAAACTCGACAAGCTGACGCTTGCCTACGGCGATACGGTCGCGGTGAAGGATCTGGATCTTACGATCAGGAAAGGTGAACTCGTCGCCCTCCTCGGCCCCTCCGGCTGCGGCAAGACCACGACGATGCGCTCCATCGCCGGCCTGCTGAACCCGAGTTCCGGCCGCATCACCCTCGACGGGTCGGACATCACCCGCGTTTCCGCCAACAAGCGCAATGTCGGGCTCGTCTTCCAGTCCTACGCCCTCTTCCCGCATCTGACGGTCTACGAGAACGTCGCCTTCGGCTTGCGCCTGAAGGGCATCGGCGGCAAGGATCTCGATGGCAAGGTCAGCGCCGGCATCAAATCAGTCGGCCTTGCCAAGTTTGCCGATCGCAAACCCGCCGAACTCTCCGGCGGCCAGCAGCAGCGTGTGGCCCTTGCCCGTTCCATGGTCATGGAGCCGAAAGTTCTCTTGCTCGATGAGCCCCTTTCCAATCTCGACGCCCGCCTGCGCCTCGAAATGCGCGCCGAGCTGCAGCGCGTCCAGAAGGAAACCGGCGTCACGATGATCTTCGTCACCCACGATCAGATCGAGGCGCTCGCTCTCGCCGACCGGATCGTGGTGATGCTGAACGGCGGCATCGAGCAGGTCGGTACACCGGAGGAAATCTACAATAAGCCCGTCTCGGCCTTCGTCGCCGATTTCGTGGGCTTCGAAAACGTCTTTGCGCTGGAAAACGGCAAGCTCGCGACATCCACCACATCGGTCGAGCTTTCCGGTCCAGCGCCACAGGCCGCAAAGGGCCTGGCCTGGCGTCCGCGCATGGTGAACCTTGGTTCAGGTCCTTACCAGGGCACCGTGCGCGGCACCTCGTTTGCCGGCAACACCCGCGAATATCTGCTCGACACGCCGCTTGGCCCCATCAAGGCCGAGGTCGATGCCGAACTGCCGACGCATGCGATCGGCTCGACACTTCCATTCGACCTGCCGCTTGCCGCAGCAGCGCCGCTCTCACGCTACAGGTAACATCATGGGCGTCTGGATCGACACCGACATGGGCTTTGACGATATCGCCGCGATCCTCGTGGTGACACACGCGAAGCTCGACATCGCAGGCGTCTCGCTTGTCTTCGGCAACACGCCGCTGGCGCAGGTGCGCGTCAACGCATCAGGTGCTGCCAAGGCCTTCGGCTGGACTTTCCCGATCCACACCGGCCGTGCCATGCCAGTTCTCGGCTCGCTCGAAACCGCCCAGGCGATCCTCGGCGAAACAGGTATTCCGACATCGGGCCAAGGTCTGCCCGCCGCGCCGGCCTTGCCGGAAGGCGATGCATTCGCTGCGCTCTGCCGCTGGCTAGAGACCAATGGCCCGCACCGGATCCTGGCTCTCGGCCCGTTGACCAATCTCGCCGCCCTCGCACTGGCATGCCCGGACCTCGCAGCCCGTATCACCGAACTCACCTGGATGGGTGGCGGCGTCACCGCAGGAAATCACACGGCATCGGCCGAGTTCAACGCGCTGGCCGACCCGGAAGCCCTCGCCATCGTTCTCGCCCATAATCTGCCGCTGCGCATGGTCGATCTCGATCTTTGCCGCAAGGTTATCGCGACTCCTGACGACGTCGGCCCGGTGCGAGACGCCGGTGGCGCCAACGCGCCCCTTATCGCCGATATGCTCGACGGCTACATCGGCATCGGAACCAGCCGCGGCAGACCGGGAATGGCGATCTACGACCCATCAGCCGCAGTCGCCTTCGTCGCACCCGACATCGTTACTTTCCGCCCGGCGCGCATCGACGCCGAATTGCAGGGTCAACATTCGCGTGGCCGCACCGTGGTGGAGACCCGGGCGACGCATGCAACTTTCAACGCCAAATACGCCGTCGATATCGACACTGAAAAGGCCCGCGCCCTGATCCTCGGCGCACTGATCGATGAGGCCGGCCGATGAGCGCCGCCGAAACGAAGGATCTCAACGATCCCGCACTTCGCGCCCGTGCCGTCGCCGCCGCGCGCGGTGGTGCGCCTTTCGACCTGCTGATCTCGGGCGGACGCCTGCTCGATGTCGTCACCGGCCTGACCCGCGACGCCGACATCGGCGTCGTTGGACCGCTCATCGCAAGCGTCCACGCACCGGGCAGCCGCACCGACGCTGCCAAGACCGTCGACGCAACAGGCAGCATCGTTTCGCCAGGCCTCATCGATACGCACATGCATATCGAAAGCTCGATGGTGACGCCCGCCGCCTATGCGGCAGCCGTCGTTCCGCGCGGCGTGACGACTGTCGTCTGGGATCCGCACGAATTTGGCAACGTGCATGGCCTGGACGGCGTGCGCTGGGCAATCGAAGCGTCCCGGTGCCTGCCCCTCCGTACCATTGTTCTCGCGCCTTCCTGCGTTCCTTCCGCTCCGGGGCTTGAAGTCGCCGGCGCCGATTTCGACGCATCGGTCATCGCCGAAATGCTGCGGTGGCCTGGCATCGGCGGTGTAGCCGAGGTCATGAATATGCGCGGCGTGATCGACGGCGATCCCCGCATGACTGATATTGTGAATGCCGGCCTCGCTTCGGAAAAACTCATTTGCGGCCATGCGCGCGGACTTGAATGCGCTGACCTGAACGCCTTCATGGCTGCCGGTGTCAGCTCCGATCACGAATTGACCTCGAGCGCGGACCTGCTGCAGAAGCTGGCCGCCGGACTGACCATCGAGCTTCGCGGCTCGCATGACTATCTGCTGCAGGAGTTCGTAACCGCGCTCAACGGAATCGGCCATCTGCCATCGACGGTCACGCTCTGCACGGACGACGTCTTCCCCGACGAACTGAAGGACGGCGGAGGTCTTGACGATGTCATCCGACGGCTCGTCCGCTATGGCATGAAACCGGAATGGGCGCTGCGGGCCGCCACCTTCAATGCAGCGCAGCGATTGAAGCGTTCGGATCTTGGCTTGATTGCCGCCGGCAGACGCGCCGATATCGTGCTCTTCGAAGACCTCGTTGGTTTCGCCACGAAAGCCGTCATCGCCAATGGCGCAATCGTCTCGACATCGGGCGAAATGAACGCCCAGTTGCGCTCGTTCGATACCGTCGCGCTACAAAATTCGATCAAGCTGACCGCCCTGGCGGAAGATGACTTCAGGGTTCCCGCCACCGGCAAGCGCGTTCGTGTCGCCACGATTGACCGCCCCCGTTTCACACAGTGGGGCGAGGCGGAAACCGGCGTCGACGGCGGCTTCATCGTGCCGCCGGTCGGGAGCACCATGATCGCGGTCGCGCATCGGCACGGCAAGGTCGACGGTCGGCCGCGCGTCGGCTTCCTGACAGGTTGGGGAGAATGGCGCGGAGCCTTCTGCACGACGGTGTCCCACGACAGCCACAACCTCACGGTCTTCGGCGGCAATGCACGCGACATGGCGGTCGCCGCCAACGCGGTGATATCAGCGGGCGGCGGCATGGCTGTCGCCAGAGATGGCCAGATTGAAGCGCTTCTACCCTTGCCGGTGTCCGGCTTGGTCACCAACGCGCCATTGGAAGAAGCGGCCGCGTCCTTCCGGGCGATCCGAAAGGCGATGGAAAAGATCGTCGACTGGAAGCCGCCCTATCTCGTCTTCAAGGCCTGCTTCGGCGCAACGCTTGCCTGCAACGTCGGCCCGCATCAGACCGATCGGGGGATCGCCGACGTCCTTACAGGCCAAGTGCTCGAAAGCCCAGTGATCGAGACCCCCGAGCACGAGGAGTAGCAGCAGCTGGGCTTGTGCCCCAGCTGCGGTCGGCTAAGTCATCGAGGTCCGCGAACCACCGATTAAAGTGCGGCCTTCAGCTCGCGCTCGACCAGCGTTGTCCAAAAGGCCGCGC
Source organism: Rhizobium sp. 57MFTsu3.2 (assembly GCF_012932765.1). Classification (NCBI taxonomy): domain Bacteria; kingdom Pseudomonadati; phylum Pseudomonadota; class Alphaproteobacteria; order Hyphomicrobiales; family Rhizobiaceae; genus Rhizobium; species Rhizobium sp. 57MFTsu3.2. The sequence goes on along the minus strand of NZ_JDWI01000018.1, from coordinate 120,114 downwards.
CGTAGCCAATCGCATGATCATTGAAGTCATAAGCGGTGTTGTGATGCAGGGCGCCATCGACGGCAGGACCGTTCCCGAGCCAGACGTAACATCCCGGCGCATTCTGGCCGAAGAACGCGAAATCATCGCCTGCCGTCGAGGGCGGGAAACTCGTGCGCACCTTCCCCTCGAAGACCGCCTTAGCGGCGCCGAGCGCACGCGCGGTCGCGTCGCTGTCGTTGACCACGGGCGGAATACGTCGTTCGAACTGGTAGTCGACCGCAATGCCGAACATCGCCGCCGTGCCATTCGCAAGCCGGCCGATCTCTTCCTCGAGTTGATCGCGAACTTCAGGCGAATAGGCCCGGGCGGTGCCGCCGATCTCGACGATATCGGGTATGACGTTCAACGCCTTGGGGTCGCCGGCCTGCAGCGAGCAGGCGCTAATGACGGCCGGCTGCAGCGGATCGACGACGCGCCCGACAATCGTCTGCAATGAGGTCAGGAAGGTGCCGGCAGCGGTGATCGGATCCTTGCCGAGATGCGGCTTGGCGCCGTGCGTCCCGGTGCCCCGTAAGGTCACGCGCCAACTGTCTGACGATGCCAATTGAGGGCCTTCGACTACAGCGATCTCATCGACGGCAAGGCCCGGCATATTGTGAAGCCCGTAGACGGCATCGCAGGGGAACAGTTCGAACAGACCCTCCTCGACCATCCTGCGCGCGCCGCCCCTCCCCTCCTCGGCCGGCTGGAAGATGAAATGCACGGTTCCGGAGAAGTCACGCGTTGCCGCCAGATATCGTGCCGCGCCGAGCAGCATTGTTGTGTGCCCGTCATGTCCGCAGGCATGCATCTTGCCACTAAATTTTGACTTATACGGACGATCCGCCATCTCCGGCATCGCAAGCGCATCCATATCCGCCCGCAACCCGATTGTCCGCGTGCCATTGCCGACCGGCAGTGTACCGACAACGCCGGTGCCGCCGAGGCCGCGATGCACCTTGATGCCTGCGTCTTCGAGCAACTGCGCGACGATGTCGCTCGTGCGCTCCTCCTCGAAGCCAAGCTCTGGATGGGCATGCAGGTCGCGACGCAGTCCAGTCAGGAAGGGCAGATCGGTCTCGATCCGGGCGGGAATGGGCATGGGCCTTGGATGTCCTGTAAATACAAGCGGGCGCCAGAACAGCGCCCGTCACAGTCCATCCGTTATTTAACAATTGCCCTAGGAATTCAACCTTCTCAACCGGCTCAAACGACGGTCTCCCCGCCGTCGACCACGAGGATCTGCCCAGTCATGTAAGAGGAGCGGTCCGACACGAGGAAGAGGATCGGCTCGGCGATCTCCGACACGTCGGCCCAGCGTCCAAGTGGCACCTTCTCAGCGATATAGGCTTCGATCGCCTCACGCCCGCCCATCTGGGCAATGAAGGGTTCGTTGAAGGGCGTATCCACCCAGCCGGGGCAAAGCGCATTCACGCGGATGCCGAACCTGGCATAGTCGCCCGCCATCTGCCGCGTCATGGCGATGACGGCGTGCTTTGTCGTCGTATAGGCGATCATCTCGCGATCGTAGAGCACGCCCGATGAGGATGAGGTGTTGAGAATGACGCCTTTGCCCGTCTTCTTCATGACAGGCATGACGAAGCGCGCGGCCATGAAATGTGCGCGGACATTCAAGCTCCAGGACTTGTCAAAACCGTCGATCGCGACCTGCTCCAGATCGCCGGCGACCTGCGCACCGGCATGGTTGTGAAGGATGTCGATGCGGCCATGATGTTCGGCAATCGCGGCAATGCCTGCTTCCAGCGCCTTGTCGTCGGTGACATCAAGCACCATGCTTTCGGCGCTGCCGCCACACCTACGGATCCGGCTGACGGTCTCCTCGGCATTCATGAAGTCGATGTCGGCGACGACGACATGGGCGCCCTGTTTCGCCATGACGAGCGCGCCGGCCTGACCGATGCCGGACCCGGCACCGGTGACGATTGCAACACGGTTCTTGAGGATCATGGTGTTTCCCAATTAGGTTGTTGTTGTCCTTTCGCGCATAAGGAAACGCGCGATGAGAATGAGGGCAAGCGATGCGATGAGCACCATCGTGGCGATTGCGTTGATCTCGGGCGTCACGCCGCGACGGATCGAGGCAAAGACGTAGATCGGCAGCGTCGTGTTCGACCCGGCGACGAAGAACGCGATGATGAAGTCATCGAAGGAGAAGGTGAAAGCGAGCAGGAAACCGGCCAGGATCGACGGCAGGATCTGCGGCAGCACGATCTGGCGAAAGGTCGTCAGCGGCGTCGCGTAGAGATCACTCGACGCTTCGACGATATCGCGCCCGAGGCTGGCGATGCGCGCCTTCACGATCATCGTCACCAGGGCCATGGTAAAAAGCCCGTGTGCGGCGATGATCGAACCGTAGCCGAGCGTCAGCTTTGGCGGTTGATTGCCGGGCCAAATCGCTGCCAATGCCGGATTGATGAAACCGAAGACTTCAACCAGGGCAACCAGCGTCGCGATGCCGATCACAACCCCCGGAACGACGATAGCTGCGGCAAACAGGCCATCGAACACGGCCCGTGTCTTGGCGCCAAGCCGCTCCATGCCGAGCGCGGCCATGGTGCCGAAGATCGCCGCTAGTGCAGCGCTGGTCAGGGCTATGATGAGGCTGTTTTGCAGAGCCTCCATGAGGAAGGTGTTCGAGAGCGCCTTACCGTACCATTGCGTGGAAAAGCCCGTGAAATCGGAAGCGTTGCGGCCCGCATTGAACGAGAACAACACCACCAGCGCGATCGGTGTGTAGAGAAACAGATAGACTGCCGTAACAAGCCCACGCATCAGACAAGATCCACCTGGCGGGTACCCGCAACGCGCCAGGCGATGCGCATGGCGACGAGAAGCACGATGACGACGACGACAACGAGGGTGACGGCGATCGCGGAGCCGAACGGCCAGTTGCGCGACTGCAGGAAGAGGTCGACCAGCGCGTTCCCGATAAAGAACACCTTGCCGCCGCCCAGCAGCTGCGGGATCAGGTACTCACCGAGCAACAGGATGGTGACCAGCGCCACGCCGGTCATCACGCCCGGCAACGACAGCGGCAGCGTTATGCCGAAGAAAGTCGACAGCGGTCTTGCTCCGAGGTCCGCTGAAGCTTCCAGCAACCGGCGGTCCAGCTTTTCCAGGCTGACGTAGATCGGCATGATCATCAGCGGCAGGTAGCCATAGACGATGCCGAGAAGGACAGCCCCCGGCGTGTTCAGAAGCCGTACATTCTCGATGCCGACAAATTCCAGGAGATGCGGGATGCCCCGCGCGCCGAGGATATACATCCACGCATAGGTGCGAACGAGAAGACTGGTCCAGAAAGGCACTACGACGAGTGACACCAGCAACAACCGATACTGCGGGCTTACCTTCACCGCCAGGTAGTAGGCGACCGGATAGGCCACCAACAGGCAGACGAAGGACCCAATCGGCGCAAGCACCAGCGTGTTCTTGAAGGCGGCCGCACGGGATCCGAGATTGGCAAATTGGGCAAACGTAAATGCCGCTTGGTAACCGCCTTCCGGCGCCCGCTCGCCGAAGGAGAACACAACGATGGCAATGAACGGCAGGACCAAAAAGACGAACAGCCACGCGCTCGCCGGCGCAACGAGGGCCGCGGTGATCAGGCGTTTTCTGGTGTCCGGTGACAGAGCCATTCTGGAGGTTCGCTGGTTGGTGACCACGAGGAGGCTTGCCTCCTCCCGAAACCGGGAAGAGGCATTGCATGACGGCAGGCTGGTCACGCCGACTTGAACCGCGCCATCAACTCGGCGCGACCCGGATCCGTCAGGGTTATAGCGGCGCCGAACTCCAGAGGCGTCAGCGATGCTTCATCCGGATAGACGATCTTGTTTGAGGTGATCTCCTTCGGCAGCAACGAAATGACGCGGCTATCGGTGGTCGGCGCGCCGTTGGCGATATGCTCCTTCACCGCGTTCGCGGGATCCATCAGGTAGTTGAGAAGAGCATAGCCTGCCGCCTTGTTCGGAGCGTCCTTCGGGATCGCATAGTAGTCGGTCCAGATTTCACCACCGTCCGTTCCGAGGATGTAGGCAAGCTCAGGCATGTCGCGATTAAGCTGCGCACCGTCGTTCGTCCAGCACATCGTCATCCAGGCGTCCGTGGCGCGCATGGCCGGCTGATAGTCGGAGTTGATGGCGAAGAGATGCGGTTTCACCTTGATCAGCAGCTCCTCGGCCTTCGCAAGCTCCTCCGGCTTGATCGAGTTGAAACCATAGCCCAGCGACACCAGCGCGCTGCCGATCGTCGTCAGCTGGTAGTCATGCACCATGGCGCGGCCATCAGCTTCTGTCTGCGCGACCTCGAAGAAATCCTTCCAGCTCGTGGGCTTCGCCTTGATCTTGGAGGTGTTGACCGAGAATCCGGTCGTGCCCCAGTTCTTCGGTAGAGCGTAGGTCTTGCCGTCGATCTGGCCTTCCTTGGTAAAACGCGGGCTCTCCGTCGACTGGCTGAAATTGACAATCTTCGAGAGGTCGAGTTCGTCAATCAGGCCGAGCTTGTGGTAGGTGGAAATCGTGTAGTTGGTCGGCACGAAAAGCGACCAGCCGGAAGCGCCCGCCTGCAGCTTCGCCAGCATTTCCTCGTTCGAACCGAACACGTTGACTTCGACGGCCACGCCGGTTGCCGCCTTGAAGTTCTCGAATGTCGCCGGATCATGGTAGTTCGGCCAGGTCGCGATCGACATCTGCGTGCCGAGGTCTTCGCCGGCATAGGCTGGCGTCGACAAGGCACCTGGGAAGCGCGACATCACGGCGGTCGCAAGACCGAGGCCGGTGATGCCGAGGAAGTGGCGGCGGCTGACAGAGCCACGCTTGAGCCGCATGAACTCGTCCATGAAGCCGTTGGCTGAAATGGGAAGGTTATCCTTATAGTCTTTGCTCATGATGCTGTTCCCTTGTTTTGATTTTAGGCTGCACTTGATGCTGAGAAGACATGGGCCGCGCCGGGATCAAAGCCGAGGTAGACGGCCTCGCCGGGCTCGACCAGATCGCTTTCGTTCATGCTGCGGCGGTCGGCGGTCACCAGAAAGTCACCGAGCCCCGGCACCGTGACGGCATATTCCGCCGACGACCCCAGGAAGATGCGGTGGGTCACCGTGCCTTTGAAGCTTGCGATATCGGGCGCCTGCATGCGTGTCAGGCGGATCGATTCCGGCCGGATCGCGACGATTGCCTCGCCCGTTGAAACACCCGCCCGGATCCCCGCGGCGATTGCGGAACCGTCCGCAAGACGCAGCGTCGCGCCATCCGCCTCCATCGTCGCCTTCACCCGGTTGGTCTTGCCAACGAAATCGGCTACGAACAAATCGGCCGGGCGGTCATAGACCTCCTGCGGCGAGCCCAGCTGGCGAATCCGCCCCGCGCTCATCACGCAGACGATATCCGCCATAGAGAGCGCTTCTTCCTGATCATGGGTGACCAGAACAAAGGTGATGCCAAGTTCGCGTTGCAATGTCTGCAATTCGATCTGCATGGCGGAGCGTAGCTTCTTGTCGAGCGCAGCCAGCGGTTCGTCCAGGAGCAGCACCGACGGACGGTTGACGATCGCGCGAGCGAGCGCCACGCGCTGCTGCTGTCCACCAGACATTTCGTGGATGCGGCGCTTGGCGAAGCCGCCGAGCCGAACCATTTCAAGCGCCTCAGTGACACGCCGGTCGATTTCGGCCGCCGCAAACTTGGGCCGCACCTGCTTCAGACCATAAGCAACGTTCTGCCGGACGTCGAAATGCGGAAACAACGCATAATGCTGAAAGACCATGTTCACCGGGCGCCGATAGGCCGGCACACCGTTCATCTCGCGCCCGTCGATCAGCACAGTACCTTGGCTTGGCTGCTCGAAACCGCCGATCATGCGCAGGCAAGTGGTCTTGCCGCAGCCCGACGGGCCGAGCAACGCGAGGAATGCACCCTTCGGCACATTGAGGTTGATGTCCGTTACGGCGATCACCGGGCCATAATTCTTGGTGACCGAACGGAATTCGATATCGTTCGTCGAAGCAGATGCCACGTCTGTTCCCTGCGGTTGGTCTGGATTGGGCAGTCTAGCGCTGCCTTTTGCCACCGTCGCTGTGGAAAGACTAAGCGCGCCCTTCCCTCACGGTATATACCCCGAGAGGGGTATTCTAGCCGCAAAGCCTTCATGGAAGGTATATACACGGGGAGCGGATTTCCGCGCGGGGCGATCAGGAGGTTCCGGGAAATGACCACTGACCTGGAGGCGCTATTTCGGGCCTTCAATGCCACCATTGGCCGGCAGGCGATGGGCGATGCAGAATTCGGCGAGACCTTCCGGGAGATGATGGCGGCGCTCGTAAGCTTCGACTACGTCGTTGTCTTCGCCTATCGCGGCAAGGAGCGGCCGATCGATCTCTACAGCACCTTCGACCCGAAGGAGCACATCATTTTCGTGACCCTCTACCAGGCTGGCCCCTACCTCCTCGACCCGTTCTACCACACGGCCCATGAACGTCGCGCCGGCGTGTTTCGCATGCGGGAACTGGCGCCAGACCGGTTCTTCTCCAGCGAGTACTACCGGACTTATTACGTCCAGACAGGCCTTGCAGAGGAGATCGGTTTCTTCGTCACGGCCGATGACGATATCACGATCGTTCTTTCGCTTATGCGCAAGGAAAAGACCGGGCCCTTCCCGCCTGCGGAATTTGCCTTGCTGAAGAAAGCCGAACCATTGATCGCAAACATGGTTCGGCACTACTGGGCCGGGCTCGGAACTCGCTTTGATGCGCAACAGCATTCGAGACCCCGCGGCAACCGCAAACGCAACGCCAGTGAAAGCGCCCTGCAGCCCGCCGAAGCGGTGTGGCGTGATCTCAATCTCACCAGCCGCGAGACCGCGATCGTCGATCTTGTCCTTCAGGGGCACTCCTCCGAGTCGATCGGCCTGAAGCTCAACATCTCGACAGGGACCGTGAAGGTTCATCGGCGCAACGTCTACCGCAAGCTCGGCATATCGTCGCAAACACAGCTCCTCTCGCTGTACCTCAAGAATCTGTCGTGACGCACGCTTGACAGTCTCGAAGCCTGGATGCCCTATTGCGGCAACGCGAAAGGGCCAGCGATGAGCGACGATCAAACCCCGACCGACAGCAAGCTCACGAGATCGAAGCGCCGCTGGGCCGAGGAAGGAAAATTCCTCACCGGCCGCATCAGTCGCCCGGAAACCGAGCGCCTGCCGCCGGGTCAGCACCTCGTCAAGGATTGGCCGATCCTTGATCTCGGCCAGCACCCGATCATCGCGCCCGACACATGGAGCCTGGAAGTCCGTGGACTGGTCGAAACCCCGCTTGATCTTACCTGGACCGCCTTCCAGGCGCTCGAGCAGAGCACTAAGGTCACCGACATTCATTGCGTGACGACGTGGTCACGCTACGACAACAAGTGGAAGGGTGTTTCGACGCGCGACCTGCTCGATCAGGCAATACCGAATCCGGAAGCTCACTACGTCATGCTGACAAGCTATGATGGCTATACGACAAACTTGCCGCTCTCCGACTTCGCCGCAGAAGATGCCATCCTCGCAACCTCCTGGGAAGGTGTGCCGCTGACGCGCGATCACGGCGGCCCCATGCGGCTCGTCGTTCCGCATCTCTATTTCTGGAAGAGCGCCAAGTGGCTGCGCCGTATCGAGCTGCTGCCGGCCGATGCATCAGGCTTCTGGGAAAAAAACGGCTATCACATGTACGGCGACCCCTGGCGCGAACAACGCTACTCGGATGATTGAAACCGGACGCCGCGGGCGCCTCCAGCCTGAACCCGCTTAACGTGCAGAACGCACACCGAGAAATTCGCTTCAAAATAGATGCAGCGAGCGATATATTTTTCATATTAATGCCTTACGACGATTCAGCCGTGGTCGGCTGTTGAAAGCTGTACCCATTTTGGGTTGTCGTAGTGCAACGATTCCAGATATCGCGCATGGATTGATGAACAAGGACACTTCATTTCATACTGTCACGCAGAAACTGCTGGACGCATGGTTGCATACCACGCCGCAACTGCCGGCCGCTCCAGAGGACATCTATCGCGACGTCCTCGAGCTCCTGACGATCCGGATGAGGATGACGCTCGTCGTTCTCAACGGCGACGATCCGTTGCAATGGCATCTGAAGGTCGTGCGCTCTTCTACCGTCAGTTCGCGTATCCTGAACATCAACAAGCTCTTTGCCGATCAGCGCATCGGCGAATTCAAGGATCGGGGCTACATGGAGACGGCCGTCATCCCGCGTTATCGCGAGGTGATTGCCACGCAGAAGCCGTCGATGGAACTGGTCAAGACACGGGTGCTTGGCGTCAACATCGGATACGAACGGCTGATCCTTCCGCAAAAGACAACGGCGCAACATCCAGCCTGGCTTCTGGCGGTCTCGAACGGTCGCTTCATGTTCAACCCGCCGCAGCAGCGAGCACGCATGGATGCGACCGATGAAGCCGTGATGCAGCTCCTGACGGAAGGCGCGACGGCCAAGGAGATCGCCGCTGACCTCGGCATTTCACCCCGCACGGTCGAGCACCGCCTAGAGCGCATGAAGGAGCGCTACGGAGCGAAGAACACTGTCCATCTCGCGGCCATGCTGATTGCGACGCACCTCGACCGCGATATCGAGAAGAGCTAGAGCCATTCAGGGTTAAATTAAGGACGGTCTGCCGGAGCAGGTTTCGTCAGGGCGCGATCCACCGAAGCAGCCGCCGTCCACAATATGCCGCAGCCAGCAACACCGCCGCGAAGCCGGTAACCGTCACCATGCTGCCGGGATGCAAGGGAACATTCCTCCACACCGGGCGAACGACATCCGCAGTGTTGAACGCCTCACCGCTGAACTCGCAGGTGATCAGCGCCAGACCGCGCAACACCATGCCGGCGTCGATCGCAGAGACGATGGCCTCCGCCTCGTCCGCCTCCGCGCCCATGTTGCGCATCGACAGGAGTACGGCCTTCGTTGCCGCGAGGTAGGCGTGCGAGCATTCATTGAATGGACTGGCCTCGTCGGTCACCCCGCCCGGCATCTTGCCCCAGAGACAATAGGCATGCTGGATCTGCGCATAGTTCAGCACGCGTCGGAACGGCTCGTTCGTGTCCGTGGCACGCGCCGCGAGATCAATGATCCGATCGCGATACTCCGCCATCATGACCATTTCGCCATGTGAGATCTCGGCGATCGCGATGCCGCTTTGGGAACCGCTGCTGCTCCGCTGGTGCGCGTCGGCCGCGACGGACCAAAGCTGCAGGACAGCAATCATGGCTACAAGAAAAATGGGACGCCGACTGGTCATCTCTGAGGACAGGCTCCGGATTGCTCCGGGGCCTTCTCCGATCAATGGAAGACCGACGCGCGAGCGCTGAGCCTGGGTGCGGCACCGAGCTTGCGCTCGGCCAGAGCACCAAAGGCCAGGCCAAGAACGCCCCATAGGATGGCGTGCATCCCGATCGTGGTCGTACGGAAACGCCAGAGAACCATAGCCGAATAGTTCTCCGCAACCTCGTTGATCGGCGGCAGCAGATACTGCACGAGGCCGATGAAACCGACATAGGCCAGACCTGCCGCGATTGCCGCATTCCACATACCGAACCGCGGCGTGAGGCGGCGTGCAAGCGCAATTGCCGCTACAAGCGCAGCGATCGAAACGACGATCATCAGGAAAAACAGCTCGGTCCTGACGCCAATGGTGTCGGGATTGCCGACTGCTGGCGGATTGGCCGGATATTTTATGTTGGGTACGATCACGATAGCGACAAACGCCGCAACGGCGATGACGGCACAGGTCCCGCGGGCGCTCAGATTGCTGAACCGCCCCTGGATAAAGGCGAATACGAGGGCAAACAGGCCGCCGACAGCAATGCTGTAGGCCATTACACCGGTCAAGAGGCCAAGGCCCGCCTGCGTGGCGCGGCTGACGATTTCAGGCTCAGCAGTTTCACCCGCCGCCTGGGCGGCCGCCTCCTCGAACGCGATCGCCTGGTCGACAAGCGGCTCGCCGAAAGTATGCGCAAAGGCGAAAACGAGGACGCCAGCGATCACCCCCGCGAGCATGCCGCGAAGCAAAAGATTTCCAACCATGTCCGGAACTCCCTTAGTGGCAGGGAAAGCCGAGGAGATGCCGGCCGTCATGCACGAACTCGTGCACGTACATACCGTTGAAAAGCGCCATCGCGCCCTCTTCGGTACCGACGAAATAGATGGCGATGAGCATCAGTAGACCGCCGAAGATGGCCCAAGGCAAAAGCTCGCCAACCGGAATCGGAGCCGGTGCGGCGACGGGCGCAAAAGTAGTGTCAGACATGTATTCCTCCTGGAATGACGCGTTCAGTCGAGAATCGTTGCGTGGCAGGGTCTGACTTCCAGTCCGAGGTATCCTCATCCTGATCACAGTGGCGCGACCGCACCGGAATTTCACCGGTTTCCAAACCCACAACATCACCGTTATATCTGCCGCTTCGAACCTGTCAACGAAACTTCATGCAGCGGCGGACCACGCTCCCCGATATCCGGAGACAACGAACGTGATGACGCGCCTTACCTGGATCTGCCACGGCCCGACGGCCGCCAACCGCGAGGCGCGCTTCCCGCAGGACGAACCGCTGAATGAAAAGGCAATCATTGCCACACGGGCAATCACCCCACGCCTGCGGCACGCCGACAGCGTCTTCGCCAGCCCGACGCTGCGCGCGCGGCAGACGGCCGGCGCGCTTGGCTTGCAGCCGGAAGTTTCCGAGGCGCTCGCCGATTGCGATTTTGGCCGCTGGGCGGGCCGTTCGATCGCCGAGATCCAGCAAGCGGAACCCGAGAACCTTGCCGCCTGGATGGCGCAACCGGAGGAAGCACCGCATGGTGGCGAGGCGATCGCTGCCGTGTGCATGCGTGTAAACGGCTGGATGCGCGAGCACTTGCAGTCCGGCGGTAACATCATCGCCATTACCCATGCGGCGGTCATCCGAGCAGCCATCATCGGCACGCTGAATGCCCCCCTGTCATCATTCTGGATTACCGATATCGAACCGCTCGCCGTCGCTCACATGACCAGCAACGGAAGCCGCTGGTCCCTGCGCTTCGAAGGACAAACCACCTAATTTTCAGGGCGATAATTTAGTCCAGCCTTACGCAAGCAATCGATGCGATAGTTTTTCGACCCGACACCGTCGGGCTGTCAATCCTTGCCCCAAGGAGGACTTTGCATGCCCTATGATTGGAGCGGCGCGCGGATGCGACGCTCGCGTCTGCTACGTATGACTGGCGCCGGGATGCTTCTCCTGCTCGTCGTCAGCGTCACCCTTCTAACCAGACTTTGAGAACAACAGGCGAGCGACAAGCGCTCGCCTCGTTTTTCACCGCGGCTTTCGAGCCAGTTCACACGCCGTGATAGCGATTTGATAACAAGAAATCGCCCTTTGATTTCAACAAACGCTTCAGACTTCCATGATACATCAGCGCCCGGGTGGAGATGGAGTAAAGCATGCCGGTATTCTTCCAGAGCAGGGCCGGGAGGCAATGCTTGTTGGTCATGGCGTTGGGGGTAACGCTATGGCTCGTCGGTGCAATCCTGGAACTGGATAACTGTGTGGTCGCCTTCGTCGGCGCCTACGAAAGCTATGGTGCAGACAAGCTCGTCCTCGCCCTTGGCATCGGCGGGGCGATGAGCTTCGTCTATTCGATCCTGCGCATTGTCGATTTGCGCAAGGAGATGGAGCTGCGGGCCACCGCTCAGGCCAAGGCCGACTGGACAGCAACCCACGACCACCTCACCAAACTTCCCAACCGCTATGCGTTCGAACGGAAAGTCCTGCTGCGAAGGACGAAGACCGACGTCGAAGGTGACGAGTGGGAGCAGAACGTGACAATCTTCTCGGTAGACCTCGATGGCTTCAAGAAGGTCAATGACCTTGTCGGCCACAATGGCGGCGACGCCCTTCTGATCGAGGTGGCAAAACGGATCTGCGCAATCGGAAACGCGGACTGCGTCTATCGCTTCGGCGGCGACGAGTTCGTCGTCGTTGCGCTTGGCCTCTCCTCCCGCCATGAAGAACGCTTCGCGCGTTTGCTCATTCAAGCCGTAACACGGCCCATTCACATCAACGGGTTCGCGGTCGAAGTCGGCGCCAGCGTCGGCCACGATCGCTGGGAGCAGGGTCAAGAGCCGCTCGAGGACGCGGCCCACCGAGCCGACCTCGCCATGTACGAGGCGAAGTCACGCGGCCCCAACCACCACATGGTGTTCGAAGCCTCGATGCAGGACAAGGTGGCAAAGCGCGCGACGCTGGAATCAAAGCTGCGCGTCGCAATTCAGCAAAAGGCCATCCGCCCCTTCTATCAACCGTTGATCGATCTCAAGAGAGGCACGGTCTGCGGCTTCGAAGCGCTCGCTCGCTGGACGGACGAAGAAGGCGTCGCCATTCCGCCGCCGGAGTTCATCGGCATTGCCGAAGAGACCGGACTGATCACCGAGCTTTTCGAAGACCTTCTGGCGCAGGCCTGCGGAGACGCCCTGGCCTGGGACGACCACGTTACCCTCTCCTTCAATGTCTCTCCGGTGCAGATGGAGGACAAGCTGCTGGCCTCGCGCATCTTCAAGGTGTTGTCGGCAAATGGTCTTCCGCCAAGTCGTCTGGAGATCGAGATCACCGAAAATGCCCTGATCCAGGATCCGGCGGTTGCCGCAATCATCCTGGATGAACTCCACGATGCAGGCGTTCAGATCGCGCTTGACGATTTCGGCACCGGCTACTCCAGCCTCGCCCAGCTCGCCCGCTATCGCTTCGACAAGATCAAGATCGACAAGAGCTTCATCGCAACGTACCGCGATGATGAGCGTCAGGAAAAAATCATCCGCGCCATGCTTGGGCTCGGGCGCAGCCTCAACATACAGACCACCGCCGAGGGCATCGAAGAGCATCGCCAACTCGGCCACCTGCTTCAACTCGGCTGCGATGTCGGACAGGGCTATCTCTTCGGCAAGGCGATGCCCGCCGAAGAAACGCGCTCGTTCGCCCTTGACCGTCACGAGACATTGGCCAACGGATAAGCGCTCCGCACTCCTCTCCAGTAGTCCTCTACATCAGAACTTCGTAATGGACCCGTTCAGACAGGGCCACGTTCGCTCACGCAGCATGGACCGCGATCACCGATCGGACCTAGCCCGATCGGTGCGCAAAGTGAGTGGACCCTTGTCATAGGAGAGGGATTTATCGCGCATTTTCGTATCGCTGCCGCCTCGGCGGCCTTCATTGGTCTTGCAGGGGCGGCGTCGCCCCCCGATTTTATGACGGGGCGGCCGCGGTTGTACCAGCAGCCCCAGTTTTCACCTGGAACGGCTTCGATGCCAGTTCTCAGGGTGGACCGCCGGAGCCGGTCTCGACTACGCCTTCACGTACAACATCTTCGGGCGCGTGGAATGTCGTTACAACGACTACGGCAGCAAAGTCCTTTTGGGCATAGACACCGTTTTCAATCAGAAGGTTGTTACCGTCAGCGCTGGCTTCAGATTTTGAGACTGCTCAACGATGAAATGACCAAGCCCGGACATACGCCCGGGCTTTGCTTCTCTGAACTGAGGCTGGTCGCCGTGTAAGATAAGCCTTAGTGGTGGTTTCCACCACCCTGGTTTCCACCACCCTGATTGCCGCCACCCTGGTGGCCACCACCCTGGTTGCCACCGCCTTGGTTGCCACCACCTTCGTTACCGCCACCCTGGTTACCGCCGCCTTCGTTACCGCCACCTTGGTTGCGCAGCACTCAGCCGATAGGATGTTTTCGACGCGGACCTTGGCAGCTTTCGCAGCGTTCACGCTTGTTTTCACAGCGTTTTCTGGTGAGAGCTATGCAGGATCCACCCTGCGCGCATCAGGCGCCATTGGAGCGCCGATAGGCTTCCCCTCGGCTTGCACGCGCTATACTTGGCTTTGCCATGGCAACGGCGGCCACGAGATGACCGACGAGAAGGCTATGCCTTTGCTTCAAAAGGTGAACCGGCAGGTCAACGCTGGCGACGGACGCACAGACATCGGGGAAATCCGAATACTGGTCGCTTCCCATCAACAACAAAGGCGACTGCGAAGACTATGCCCTACTGAAGCTGAAAACCTTGCTGGGCGCCGGCTTTGCGTCGAACAAACTGGCGCTTTCGGTTGTCATCGATCGCCGCGGCAACAACCATGTCGTCCTGCTGGCCCGACTGAGATCCGGCGATTATGTTCTCGACAATCTTGCAGGCAAAGTAAAACCCTAGGCAAGCACGGGATATACTTTTCTGGCAAGCCAGAACTTCAACGACAGAAGCGCCTGGCAAGTAACGCTGGCCGGCCCGAGAGCGGACCAATATTCCGGAACGTAGAGCGCTGCGAGCAATTCTCCGCTTGCCGGCCGGCCGCGCGCCTTCGCGACGATGCAAGGGCTAGTGGACGGTCGGGTCCTCTTCCTCCAGAAATGTTCGGATCCCCTCGCGTGCGATCGTCGCCAGGAACTCGTCAAAGGCCTCGCGATCGGTCGCGAAGGGCTCTTCCCATTCGATGAGATCCTCGTGCTGGGTCACCACTTCCATTTTCCAGTCGCCATTCGTACCCGCCGGACGGAAGATGTCGACGAGCACGGTCACGCCATCATCGGTAAACTCACCGGCAAGCTCGGAATGTTCCAGTTTCGGCTTCTTCGCCATTCTCAAATCCGATCCGTGATTTTCGCCGAGCAGTCTAAGCGACAATGATGACAACAGCGCAGACCCATGGTGCACAGGGGTAAGCAACGGAGAAAGGCCCGCAGCCAAGGTTTATGGGAAAGTCCACAGAAGAAAATGCGTCATTTGACTGGTAGCGGAGGAGGGATTTGAACCCCCGACACAAGGATTATGATTCCTCTGCTCTGACCTACTGAGCTACTCCGCCACTGGTCAACGGTGCCGTTCGCGATGCGCTCGGCCCGTGGGATGAGCGGCTTATAAGGTGCGCTTCGGCTTTGTGTCAAGCGCATGATCGAGAAAATACCACAGGCTTTTTCAGGCCGCGACCGGGCTGGCCAACAGCGCCTTCAGCGAAGCTTCCGCCGCCGGTTCGCGCTCGGAGCGTTCGATGAAACCACCGCCATACACGCGGGCGTCGTCGCCGGGTGCCGAATAGAGCGCACAGGCCTGGCCCGGCGCAACGCCAGCCTCGCCAACCGCGAGGTCGACATAGATGCCGGTCGCATCGGCATGCAAGACGGCAGGCGTCGGCGCGCGCGTCGAGCGAACCTTGGCAAAGCACACGAAGCCCTCGCCCGAAGCCGCCTCGACAAGCGGCTCGTCACCCAGCCAGTTGACATCCCGCAAATAGACGCGGTGCGTCTCCAGCGCCTCCTTCGGCCCGACAATGACCCGGCGCGAGCGGGCATCGAGATAGACGACATAGAGCGGCTCGCCGGTGGCGACGCCGATGCCGCGGCGCTGGCCGATCGTGTAGTGCAGGATGCCTTCATGCTGGCCCAGCACGCGGCCGTCGAGATGGACGATCTCGCCTGCGAGTGCCGCATTCGGCTTCAGCTTGTTGATGATGTCGGAATATTTGCCCTGCGGCACGAAACAGATGTCCTGGCTGTCGGCCTTCTTGGCGACGACAAGCCCCATCTCTTCGGCAAGCTTGCGGGTTTCTGCCTTGGGCAGACCGCCGAGCGGAAAGCGCAGGTAATCGATCTGTTCCTGCGTCGTCGCGAAGAGGAAGTAGCTTTGGTCGCGATCGGCATCAGCAGGGCGATAAAGGGCGCGGCGACCGGGATTGCCGGGGGCCGGATTGGCGCGGGAGCGAATGTAGTGGCCAGTCGCCAGCGCGTCGGCGCTAAGCTCCTTGGCCGTTGCCAGGAGATCCGCGAACTTGACCGTCTGGTTGCACGAGACGCAGGGGATCGGCGTCTCGCCGGCCACATAGCTTTCCATGAAGGGGTTGATCACCGTATCCCGGAAGCGCTTTTCGTAATCCAGGACATAGTGAGGAATACCGAGCGTTTCGCAAACGCGACGCGCATCGTCGATATCCTGGCCGGCGCAGCAGGAACCGGCACGGTGAACGGCCGCGCCGTGGTCGTAAAGCTGCAGCGTAATGCCGAGCACGTCATAGCCCTGGCGCTTGAGAATGCCTGCCACCACGGAGCTATCAACGCCGCCGGACATGGCGACGACAACGCGGGTATCTTCCGGCCTCTTGTCAAAATCCAGTGTATTCACGGGTGGCTGCCAATTCTAAGCTTGTTGCGGTCCGCCCATCTGAGCCGGCGGATTTCCTACGTCAGAGCGGGATCGGCCGCCGGACTTTCGTTGGCGAGGATATAGAAAGGATTGGGGTCCGGCGCAAGAGGAAGCACGTTTCATCACTCGCGCCGCCCTGGTTCGCAGCGCGGCTCGATCAGAACGACGCGATCAGCCTCCACGCCATTCCGGCAGCAGCACATCCAAGCAGTGTGGGGATCACCGACATCCTGAACCGGAAGATCGCAACCGCTGCGGCAAGGCTGAGAGCCAGCGACGGCAGGGCGAGCGACGACCAGACCGGCAGTTCGACCCATAGTGGACCGAACTGATGGACGCGAGCCTCGACAAATAGAAAGTGCAGACCGAACCAGATGGCGAGGTTCAGTATCACACCCACCACGGCAGCGGTGATCGCCGACATGGCACTTGCGAGCGCCGCATTTCCCCTGAGCTTTTCAATGAAAGGCGCACCGAGAAAAATCCAGAGGAAGCACGGCACGAACGTGACCCAGGTCGTCAGCATCGCCGCCAGCGTGGCTGCGGTCATCGGATCGAGGCCAGCCGGGTCGCGATAGGCGCCCATGAACCCGACGAACTGTAGAACCATGATCAGCGGCCCCGGCGTCGTCTCGGCCATGCCGAGTCCATCTAGCATCTCCGTCGGCCGCAGCCAGCCATAGTGCTGCACCGCCTCCTGCGCGACATAGGCGAGGACGGCGTATGCGCCGCCAAAAGTCACCACGGCCATTTTGCTAAAGAAGATGCCGATCTGCGTGAACACATCATCTCCGCCACGGAAAACGTAGAGCAGCAGAAGCGGCCCGAGCCAGAGTGCCAGCAACACAGCCGAGATCTTAAGCGACCACACCAGGTTTGGCCGCGCATGAACCGGCGTTTCCTCACCAAGCGCGGAGTCGGCATCGGCAAGGATGTGACCCGCCGCAGTTTTGTGGCCATTACCCACCTGGAAGAGCCTTGAACTGGATTTGGAACCGAGGAAGCCTGTTATCGCCGCCGCCAGAATGATGAGCGGGAATGGGACGTGGAGCACAAATATCGCGAAGAATGCCACTAGCGCGATAACGACCATCGCGGGATTTTTGAGCGCCCTGCCCCCGATCCGAATGACCGCTTGCACGACGACCGCAAGCACGGCGGCCTTGAGGCCGAAGAACATGCCTTCGACGGCCTCGACGTTGCCAAATATCACGTAGACGTAGCTTAAGGCCAGGATGGAGAGGAAGCCGGGCAAGACGAAAAGGATGCCGGCCACAAGGCCTCCTGCCGTCCTGTGCATGAGCCAGCCGATATAGATGGCGAGCTGTTGCGCCTCTGGCCCGGGTAACAGCATGCAGTAGTTGAGGGCGTGCAGAAAACGGTGTTCGCCGATCCACTTCTTTTCGTCGACGACGATCCTGTGCATGACGGCGATCTGCCCGGCCGGGCCGCCGAAACTCAACGCCGCCACGCGCAACCAGACGCGAAAGGCCTCGCCGAAGGAGACACCGTGACCCGTCCCGCCCGTCGTGTCGTCGGCGGGCCTGTTCGTGGCAAGATTGGTCATCTAACTTCCCTTCTTCGCCGAGGGCCAGTTGTGCGTTTCGTCGGTCGCGTCGCGGCACCATCGGTAGAAGGCATCGTAAAGGGTCATGCCGGCCTGCAATTGCTCGAGGTCATCGGCAAACATCCGCGAGAGCCCGAGCGAAGCCGCCAGCAATCCCGCTGCTTCGGGTGCGAGATCGAGCCTTGCGGTGTCGGCAGCCCGGACGATCGTCGCAAGCCTGAGGAGCGGCTGGGATTGAAGGGTGAACTCCTCCAGCATGATATCGAAGGAGCAACGCTCGCCACGATGGCTCCAGAAGACATCCTCGATGTCGAACGGTGTTGCGCCGAACCGGTCGGCGACCATCAGCACTTCAGCGGTGGGAACGAACAGGAAGACAGCCGATGGATCGACGAAGCGGCGGATCAACCAGGGGCAGGCGATACGGTCGATCTTCGGGCGCGCGCGCGTGACCCAAACCGTCCGCCCCTTCGCGTCCCGCGGCGGCAGCTTATCGTCCGGCACTGCGAGACCGCCTGCCTTGCTCCATGCCTCGAACCCGCCTTCCAGTGTTTCGGCCTGCGTACCCATGACGCGAAGATGCGCGGCAACGCCGTGGCTAAGCTTGGCGCCGTGGTGGCAGACAATGACGGCCGGACCGTGGATTTCGGCACCCCACTCCTCCACATCCTTGAATGGCTTGCGGATCGATCCGGGAATGAGACGAGAATCTGCGGAAAAGTCCTCGTCATTGCGCACATCGATCAAGACAGGCGCACCCGGCGTGCCGATGAGGCGGTTCAGTTTGTCGGCTGAGATTTCGGTGAATGACGGCATCGCGCGTCCTCCGTTTTAGCGGCTTCGTTGGACGCGACTCTTCGGCTGGCGCCTCGTGGGGTGATCGCGACCCCATGGACCATATGATCCACGCGTGAATCGGCTATGTCAACATTTTCCGCCTGCTTGCGCTGCCGGCAAACAATTGAGATGTAACGATTGATCCCGCAGCGGCTAGACTGAAGTGTCCGAGCGCACGAGGAGGACGATATCACGCTAGGCTTCGGACGCTTTTTCAGGTCGCCGTCAGATTTCAAAAGCAGAAGACCCTGGCGGGTTCGTTTGTGAAAGGTAGTTCGATATGGTCGACGTTGCCGGCTCGCGACCCGCAGCCCTGCGGGCGATCCCGAAAGGCGTCTGGGCTCTCGGCTTCGTTTCGCTGTTCATGGACATCTCCTCCGAGATGATCCACGCGCTGCTTCCGGTCTACATGGTTGCCATCCTCGGCACTTCGGCATTTGCAGTCGGCGTGATCGAAGGCATTGCCGAGGCGACCGCCGCCATCACCAAAGTGTTTTCCGGAGCGCTCAGCGATTGGCTTGGCAAGCGAAAGCTGCTCGTGGCCCTGGGCTACGGAATGGCCGCGCTGACAAAGCCAGTGTTTCCCCTGGCACCGTCGCTGGGCTGGCTCGTAACCGCGCGTTTCGTGGACCGCGTTGGAAAGGGCATCAGGGGCGCACCGCGCGACGCCTTGATAGCCGACATCAGCCCGAAGGAAATCCGCGGCGCAAGTTTCGGTCTGCGTCAGTCGCTGGACACGGTCGGCGCCTTCCTTGGGCCGGCACTGGCCTTGGGTCTGATGTGGTGGACCGCCGACCACTATGCGACGGTCTTCTGGATCGCCGTCATACCGGCGTTCTGCTCGGTCGCGATCATCCTCTTTGTCGTCAAGGAACCGCCGCATGCCGACCAAGGGCGCGCTCGGGTGCCGCTCCGAGCCTCGGAACTCGTTCGACTGCCCGTGATCTACTGGCTGGTCGTTGCCGTCTCTGCTGTCTTCACCCTTGCACGGTTCAGCGAGGCCTTCCTCATCCTTGATGCTCAACAGATGGGACTTCCCGTCATGTTCGTTCCGATCGTCCTGATCGTCATGAACATTGCCTATGGAATCTCGGCTTATCCGGTAGGCGTCATGGCGGATCGTGTCGACAGGATAACCCTGCTGATGGTCGGGCTGGCGCTTCTCATTCTCGCCGACCTCAGCCTTGCGTTTCTTCCCGGGCTGGCAGGCCTCGGGATTGGAGTACTGCTGTGGGGGTTCCACATGGGCTTTACACAGGGCCTGCTGGCGACCCTTGTTGCGGATGCCGCACCCGCCGAACTGCGCGGAACCGCCTTCGGCATCTTCAACCTGATTGCGGGTGTCGCTCTTCTCGCCGCGAGCGTGCTCGCCGGCGCCCTCTGGGATTGGGGCGGACACCAGATAACCTTTCTCGCCGGCGCAGCCTTTGCCTCGCTCGCCGGCCTTTCGCTGCTGCCGTTGAAAAGGCGGCTTAGAACTGCTTTATAAATCAGGAGCTTGCCCCGTCAGCGATCCACGCAGCAAAGCTGACACCTTCGAGGTAATGATTTCAGGAGCCGGTCGCGGCAAGCAAGGGAGAGGCTCCGCCGTAAATCAGGGCCTCCGCCTCGGCCTGTTGCATAGGCGTGCCAAGCAGGAAGCCTTGTACTTCGCTGAAGCCTTCGGCGCGCAATTTCCGTAACTGCTCTTCGGTCTCGATCCCTTCCGCAAGCGTTGTCGCGTTGAAACCGGAGCCGATGCCGACGACCGCCCGCACGATCGCCAAGTTACCCGGATCCGTTTCGATGCCGGAGACAAAGCTGCGGTCGAGCTTGATCTTATCGAAGGCAAAGGCGCGCAGATAACTGAAGGAGGAATAACCGGTGCCGAAATCGTCAATGGCGATGCGGATGCCGAGTTCCTTCAACGCCCGCAAGAGCGGCAGGCTCTGCTCAACGTCGGCGAGGAAGACTGACTCGGTGATCTCGATCTCAAGGCGTTCAGGACGGAGACCGGTCTCATCCAGTACCGCAACAACGGTCGCAAGCAGGCTGTTGTGGCGAAACTGGCACACGGAGAGATTGACGGCGATCTTGAGGTGATCGGGCCAGGCCGCCGCCGCCCGACAGGCTTCGCGCAGCACCCACTCGCCGACCTGAATGATAAGGCCCGTCTCCTCGGCGAGGGGTATGAATTCCATCGGCGGGACCAGCCCTCGTACGGGATGGCGCCAGCGGATCAAGGCCTCGAAGCCCGCCAGACCATCGTCGTCAAGTTGCACGATTGGCTGGTAGTGCAGTTCAAACTGGCCCTTTAGCAGCGCCTCGTGAAGCTCGGCCGTGATCATGTGCCTGCGCTCGGCTTCGAGGCGCATTTCAGGAAGATAAAAGCGATAGGTCGAGCGACCACTTTCCTTCGCTGCGTAGAGCGCAAGGTCCGCGTTTCGCATCAGGACATCGTCGTCCTCGGCGTGCTCCGGCGCAAGCGCAATGCCGATGCTGCAGGTGACATGCTCGTCGACGCCATCAAGATCAAATGGGGCCGATAACGATCGGAGCAGCCGTTCGGCAAAGCGTTCAATGTTCTCACGTCGCTCCAGTCGGAGCAGCAGCGCAAACTCGTCGCCGCCGAGACGCGCGACGAGGTCGCCATCGGCGACAAGCTGCATCAGGCGCCCTGCGACCTGGCATAGCAGCGCATCGCCCGCGGCATGCCCTTTGCTGTCATTGATATGCTTGAAGTGGTCGACATCGAGGTAAAGCAGCGCCAGCGGGTTTTCCGTCGTGGCGACCGGTGCCTCCCGCTGGATATGATCGGCGAAAGAGGCGCGGTTCGGCAGGCCCGTCAGCGCATCGTGCATTGCCATGTAAGCGAGACGAGCCTCGACCGATCGCTCCTCGGTCACGTCCTGGGAAATGCCCAGGACATAGCGCGGCACGCCGCCGTCCGGTGCGGGCAGAGCCCGCTTGATCGTCCGCAGAATCCGCGGCGTCCCATCGGCGCGCTGCATCGTCTCTTCGAAGCTGATGGTTGTACCTGCCCCGAGAGCTCGGGAATCCTGCTCGCGAAAGATCGCCGTTTGCTTCTCCTCGAAAATGATGGAGTCGCTCTGACCGATGATACCTTCTGGATCGTGGCCGACGATGACCCCACACGCTTCGTTGAAAAGGATGTAGCGTCCGTCTTCTTCCATGTCCTTCACGAAGACGCCTACGGGCAGGTTGTCGACGATACTGTCCAGCATTGAGCGTGTATCGCTCACCTGCCTTTGGGCTGCGTTGACCTCGGTCCGGTCCTGCACGATCGCGAGGATCGCATCCCGTCCGTCGAAGCGAACCGCCCGTCCGTAGGTGAGCACTTCCAGGGTTTCGCCATTGGCCTTCAAATGCGTCCAGCGCTCCGCACGCTCCATATCCGTACGGGCCTGCACGGCATCGCGCATTCGCTTGCGCTCTTGCTCCGGCCTGATGTCGAGGACCGTCATGCGCGCGTAGTCCTGGCGCGAATAGCCGTAGAGATCGATGGCAGCATTGTTGACGATCAGGAAGCGAAGGCTGCCGGGTTCGTAGACCCACATCGGCGACGGATGGGTTGCAAACAGCGACTGAAAATCATCGTTCGGCGCATCGATCGGAGCAAATGCTTTCTGGAAACCGGTCATACTAGATCACAAGAAGTAATGGCAGCGGATCGACGGGTTATAGGTCGAAAAGCTAAACAAAAACAGAATCATAATTCGCACAAACTTTAGGCGTAACGCCTTTGGATTGTGCATTGCGGTATTTCTGCCTCCCTTCCCCATCAGTGATGGGCATGGCTGCACTGGCCGTGATCCGCCAGCACCTCGATGACACGGCACTGATCGACACGGCCGTGACCGCAGCCTTCCACCATCAGCTCCAGCTCCGCTTTCAGCGCCATCAGGCTTCGGATCCTCTGCTCGACTTCGATTAGGCGGGCCTTGGCGATCGCGTCTGCAGAGGCGCATGACTGGTGCGGGTCGTCCTGCAGGGTCAGGAGGGTGCGGATCGCCTCCACTTCGAAGCCAAGCTCGCGGGCATGACGGATGAAGGCGAGCCTGCGCAGATCCGCCGGCTCGTAGGAACGTTGGTTGCCTTCGCTCCGGTTCGGCTCCGGCAGGAGGCCGATGCTCTCGTAGTAGCGGATCGTCGGCACTTTGACGCCGCTTTTCCGGGAGGCTTCGCCGATCGTGATCGTTTTCATGATTTTCCTCTTGCACCTCTAGTCGCTAGAGGATGTAGGGAGGATGCTTCTGTCTGACAAGGAAGCGGATCATGGGTGAAACGGTCGAGAAACGTTACAGGGTTGGCGGCATGGATTGCGCCAGCTGCGCAGCCAAGATTGACACCGCCGTCCGACGCATCCCAGGTGTCGAAGACGTTTCTATCTCCGTGACCGCGGGGACGATGACTGTACGCCACGACGGCAGCAGCGATCTTGTCGCCATCGAAAAGAAAGTGACGAGCCTTGGCTATTCCGTCTCGCAGGTGACCGGAAGGATGCCAGTGGATACACAGCCGGCAGACCATTCCCACCATGACCATGACCACAGTAATCACGACCACGCCGGGCATAATCACGCAGGTCATGAGCATGTAGCGGAAAGAGTGCCTGACGCGCTGGAAGGGCTCCACGGTCACGAGGCCCCTATGGCCGGACCTTGGTGGCACAGCAAGAAGGGCCGGCTGACAATCTTTGCCGGCGCAGCCCTCGTTATAGCTTACGTCATCGGCCACCTCGTGCCGGCAATTGCGCCCTACGCGTTCATCATGGCAGTGCTCGTCGGCCTTGTTCCAATCGCCCGACGCGCAATCGTCGCTGCCTTCGCTGGCACGCCCTTTTCGATCGAGATGCTGATGACGATCGCGGCGGTTGGCGCGGTTATCATCCAGGCCAGCGAGGAAGCCGCCGCCGTGGTCTTCCTGTTTCTGGTTGGCGAACTGCTGGAAGGCATCGCCGCCGGCAAGGCACGCGCGAGCATCCAGTCGCTGGCGACCCTGGTCCCGAAACGCGCCTTCCTCGAAGAGGATGGCAAGACCCGGGAAGTTCCCGCCGAGAGCCTCGCCGTCGGTTCGACGATTCTGGTTCGTCCGGGCGACCGCATCGCGGCGGATGGCACCATCCTGTCCGGCGAAAGTGCAATCGACGAAGCGCCGGTCACCGGCGAAAGTACGCCCGTGCAAAAAGGCGTGGGCGACACCGTTTTTGCAGGTACCGTCAACGGCGACGCGGCTCTTCGGGTCAAGGTGACGGCAGCGGCGGCGGACAACACGATTGCGCGTGTCGTCCGGCTGGTCGAAGCGGCGCAGGAATCAAAGGCGCCGACGGAGCGCTTCATCGACCGTTTCTCTCGTTACTATACGCCCGGCGTCGTCGTGGTTGCCGCCCTTGTCGCGATCCTGCCGCCGCTTCTTGCCGGCAGCGCCTGGAACGAATGGATCTACAAGGGCCTCGCCATATTGCTGATCGGCTGCCCCTGTGCCCTCGTGATCTCGACCCCGGCCGCGATTGCCGCCTCGCTTTCTTCTGGAGCGCGCCGCGGTCTGCTGCTGAAAGGCGGCGGGGTTCTCGAGACCCTCGGCAAAGTCACTGCCGTAGCATTCGACAAAACAGGCACGCTGACGGAAGGCAAGCCGCAGGTGACCGATGTGATCGCGTTTGGAAAGGACGAAGGCGAAGTCCTGAAATATGCCGCTGCCCTTGAGACAGGATCCAGCCATCCGCTGGCGCTTGCAATCCTGGCGCGAGCAACCGCCGCCGAGATCACCCTCCCCGCAGCAAGCAACGCCAAGGCTCTGGGAGGAAAAGGCATCACCGGGACCGTCGAGGGCCAACCCGTATTCTTCGGGTCTCCCAAAGCCGCCAGCGAACAAATCCCTCTTTCATCGGATCAGGTCGCGCGCATCACGGCGCTCAACGACGATGGAAAAACAGTTTCGGTACTAATCGTCGGCGACACGCTGGCAGGAGCCATCGCCATGCGTGACGAACCGCGCGATGACGCCGAGCCCGGCCTTGAGAGATTGACCGAGGCAGGCATCAAGACTGTCATGCTAACGGGTGACAATCACCGTACCGCAAAAGCGATTGGCACACAGCTCGGCATCGAGGTACGCGCCGACCTGATGCCGGAGGACAAGCAACGCATCGTGACTGAGCTGAAGCGCGGCGGCCTGATCGTTGCCAAGGTTGGCGACGGCATCAACGACGCCCCTGCCCTTGCGACCGCCGATGTCGGTATCGCCATGGGCGGCGGCACCGATGTGGCGCTCGAAACTGCCGATGCCGCGATCCTGCATGGTCGCGTCAGCGACGTTGCTGCGATGATCGCGCTCTCCAAGCGCACCATGCGCAACATCGTCCAAAACATCACCATCGCGCTCGGCCTGAAGGCGGCATTTCTCGTGACCACCATCGCAGGCATCACTGGCCTCTGGCCGGCGATCCTGGCCGATACCGGCGCAACGGTGCTGGTCACCATCAATGCGCTGAGACTGCTGAAGCCGGCCAGGTAAGGGGTTAAGCAGGCACCGCTCTTTCGCTCATCGTTTTTCTCCGAGGTACTGAAAGATCGTTCGTTTCCAACGCGGATCGTGAATCGCCTGAAGGACGGCGACGTCGATTGCCTTTCGATACGGTCTGCCGAGCGGCATGGCGAGCCCGTAGCTTTGGGGCTCGAAATCGACATCCAGGACTTGCACGCTGCTGGAGAAATGCTGCTCCACAGTCCACGCTAAAAGCGGCTTGTCGTAGACGAAGGCATCGATCGATCCTGTTTCGAGCGCCTTCAGCCCGTCGGCAACCTGGGCAAATGTGCGGTGCTTGATGCGCTCGCCGTCCAGGAAGCCGATGGTCGCCGAATTGGCAAGCGTGCCAACGCGCACGCCCGGCAGATCCTCCACGCCATTGACCAGCCCGCGCATCTGCCTCGTCGTCAGTGCGGAAGTGACGCTGGCGGTGAACACGGCGATCGTGATGATCGATACCACCATCCAGATGATCGCAAGCGCCCTCCCCGCAACGGTGATCGGCCCGCGATGCCCGGTGCTTGCCTGGGTCATGGCCTCCGCGGACCACCAGATGCTCGCTCCCAAACCGCGTCCGACCGGTCCGCCGAAGTCGTCGTTGTGGCGCCGCTCGAACAGCCACACCAGTGCGCCGACCAGCAGGGAGATACCGATCAGCGCTCCCGCCGCCTGCAGGAATCCCGCTGAGATCATTGTCCGGGTGATTTCGCGCCACACCGACACGCTGTTGACCGACACAGCGATCCCCAGGCCGGTATCGTAGAAGGGCTGACTGAAATCCACGCGGCGTTCGCGGTCGGCCGTGATGGTGATCGCTGCGACGGAAACATCGTAGTCGCCCCGCGATGTGGCTTCGATGAGTTTTTGAACATCGGGCTCTTCGGCGAGGCGAAACTGCAGCCCTAGCTTCTGCGCGACCTCGCGCCAGAGCTCAATGGAAATGCCGCTCCAATTGCCATCGGCATCCTTCATCGCAAATGGCGGTGCCTGCTTGGTGCCGATAACAAGTTCGCGCTGAGGGAAATCTTGCCTGTCGGTCTGCTGCGGAACCTGCCCATAGACATAGGCGCAGCCGACTGCAGTTCCACTGAAGGCCGAGAAAGCGATAAGCGCGCCCCGGATATGGCGGCCCGCAGTGCGCACCCACCCACGTATGCCAGTCGCAAACGTTGCAACGGAGACTGCCACGATACCCGTTCTCACCAGCCTCCAACTCCGAAAAGAACCGCGCGCCAAGGCTGCCTAGTCCTGGGCAACGGCCTGGGCAGCGGTCCGAAGCGAGCCACGAAAGAACGCAAATTAGAAGTACGTTACGGTAAAATTTGCGCTTCGCCCGCCCTTCATACGCCTACGATTTTCAAAGGCACTGGGTCAGGTACAAAACCTCTGCGTTAGTCTCGCTGCGCAATTTGCACGCAGTGGGAACATTTCGCTCGCTGGGGCGTTAACGTTAAGAGGAGGAGTAACATGACGAATGACTTCAACAGACCAAACCCGAATACCTCGGCGTCCAAGAGCAGGACGCTGTGGATTGTTTTGGCAGCCATTGTCGTTATCGTAGCATTAGCAGCCACTTATTGGCCGAGAACACAAACCGGTTCGACCGCGACGGCACCGAACGCACCGGCTCCGACCACTTCCGAGCCGGCGTCACCGCCACCTGCATCGACTGCACCCGCGACACCGCCAGCAGCTGAGACTCCTGCCGCTCCAGCTCCTGCTGCCCCGGCTACCGAGACTCCGGCCGCCCCGGCGCCAGCCGCTCCGGCTCCAGCGAACCCGCAGTAGCCGCGAGCCCGCTTGCTCAGGCGGGCTTAACCTGCAAACATAAAGGCCGGCCGCTCGACTTAGTTCGCGCCGGCCTTGAGGATGCGATGCGTGCTGACATCCAGCGCATTGCCCGCTTCCCTGCCGTCCTTGGCAAGACCGTTCGCCGTGTTTGCGCAAGCTGACAGGCTGATGAGTGAGGCGAGCGCAAGGGCGATAGCGACGACTGACTTTGTCATGAAAGCTCCCAAATTGGTTGTTCAACAACCGTAGAAAGAGACCGATGGTCGCCCCTGACAGTGATCA
Organism: Rhizobium sp. 57MFTsu3.2; assembly: GCF_012932765.1. Classification (NCBI taxonomy): domain Bacteria; kingdom Pseudomonadati; phylum Pseudomonadota; class Alphaproteobacteria; order Hyphomicrobiales; family Rhizobiaceae; genus Rhizobium; species Rhizobium sp. 57MFTsu3.2. Next base: position 92,847 of record NZ_JDWI01000018.1, on the reverse strand, counting down.
ACGTGGTCGACCGAAAGACAAAACGAGAAAACCCGGCGCAGGTTCCCACGCCGGGTTTTCTCATTGCCTGGGGAGCAAAACTCAATCGACTGAGAACACCAGCGGCTTTGCCTGGCGGATCGCCGAGTGTGCTGTCAGCTTGGCCAGAACCTCATCGCCAATCGGACCATCGACGTAAAGCAGCGCGATAGCATCGCCCCCCTGCTTGTCGCGGCCGAGCTGGAAGTTCGCAATGTTGACGCCAGCGGCGCCTAGCGTCGTACCGATGAAGCCGATCATGCCGGGTACGTCGGTGTTGGCGATGTAGACCATGTGCGAACCGACATCGGCATCAAGGTTGATGCCCTTGATCTGGATGAAGCGCGGCTTGCCGTCAGAGAAGACCGTGCCGGCGATCGAACGCGTCATCGTGTCGGTCTTGACGGTAAGCTTGATGTAGCCGTCGTAGACGCCGGTTTTGTCACGCTTGACCTCGGAGAGCACGATGCCCTTTTCCTTGATCATGATCGGCGCCGAAACCATGTTGACGTCGGCGACCTGGTTGCGAATGAGGCCGGCGAGCAAAGCCGAGGTCAGCGCCTTGGTGTTCATCGTGGCCGTCGCGCCATCGTACAGGATCTCGATTTCCTTGATCGGATCTTCCGACACCTGGCCGACAAAAGCACCGAGAACGTCGGCAAGCCGGATAAACGGCTTCAGGATCGGTGCTTCTTCAGCAGTGATCGACGGCATGTTGATGGCGTTGGAGACCGCACCCTTGACGAGGTAATCCGCCATCTGCTCGGCGACCTGAAGGGCGACGTTTTCCTGTGCTTCCGTGGTCGACGCACCCAGGTGCGGCGTGCAGACGACGTTCGGCAGGCCGAACAGCGGGCTCTCCTTGGCGGGCTCGACCTCGAAGACGTCGAAGCCGGCGCCGGCGACGTGGCCGGACTTGATGGCTTCTGCGAGCGCTGCTTCGTCAACCAGGCCACCACGGGCGCAGTTGATGATGCGAACGCCGGGCTTCGTCTTGGCGAGGTTTTCCTTGCCGAGGATACCGCGGGTCTTGTCGGTCATCGGAACGTGCAGCGTGATGAAGTCGGCCTTGGCCAGCAGCTCGTCGAGCTCAACCTTGGTGACGCCCATTTCCTGCGCGCGCTCGGCCGACAGGAAGGGATCGTAGGCCAGAACATGCATGCCGAGGCCGATAGCCTTCTTGCAGACGATGCCGCCGATGTTTCCGGCGCCGATGACGCCGAGCATCTTGCCGGTGATTTCGACACCCATGAACTTCGACTTTTCCCACTTGCCGGCCTGCGTCGAGGCATCGGCCTGGGGCAGTTGGCGGGCAACGGCGAACATCAGCGCAATGGCATGCTCGGCCGTGGTGATCGAGTTGCCGAACGGCGTGTTCATGACGATGATGCCTCGCTTGGAGGCGGCCGGGATATCGACGTTATCGACGCCGATGCCGGCGCGACCGATGACCTTGAGATTGGTCGCAGCGGCGATCAGCTTTTCCGTCGCCTTGGTGGCGGAGCGGATGGCGAGACCATCGTAGTTGCCGATGATTTCGGCGAGCTTGTCCTTGTCCTTGCCGAGCTGCGGCTGGAAATCGACTTCGACGCCACGATCACGGAAGATCTGGACAGCGGTTTCCGACAGTTCGTCGGATACGAGAACGCGAGGTGCCATTGCGGGGCTTCCTTCAAAAAGTTCAGCGATGGATGAAATCAGGGATACGAGGCTCCGCCCGTTCGGCGGAGCCGGATGCTATCAGCTCAGGCAGCAGCCTGGGAAAGCGTCGCCTTCTGGGTCGCGAACGCCCAGGAGAGCCACGGCATCAGCTTCTGCATGTCGGCAGTCTCGATCGTGGCACCTGCCCAGATGCGCAGGCCCGACGGTGCATCGCGATAGTGGCCGATGTCATAGGCGACACCTTCCTTGTCGAGCAGGCTGACGACGCCCTTGGCGAAGTTCGCCTGACCATCGGCGTCGAGCGCCAGAACGTCCTTGTCGACGATCTTCAGGCAGACGGACGTGTTGGATGCCGTCTCCGGCTTCACCGCCAGGTTGGCGATCCAGTCGTTGGCAGCAACGAAGTCCGCGATTACCTTGGCGTTGGCATCGGCGCGGGCCATCAGGGCCTTGAGGCCGCCGACTTCCTTCGACCAGAGCAGTGCATCGATATAGTCCTCGACGCAGAGCATAGACGGCGTGTTGATGGTCTCGCCGCTGAAGATGCCTTCGATCAGCTTGCCACCCGAAGTCATGCGGAAGATCTTCGGCAGTGGCCAGGCCGGCGCGTAGGTGAGCAGACGCTCGACAGCGCGCGGAGACAGGATGATGACGCCATGTGCGCCCTCGCCGCCCAGAACCTTCTGCCAGGAGAAGGTGACAACATCGAGCTTGGCGAAGTCGAGATTCTGTGCGAAAGCGGCCGAGGTGGCGTCGCAGATCGTCAGACCCTTGCGATCAGCCGGAATGAAATCGGCGTTCGGAACGCGAACCCCGGAGGTGGTGCCGTTCCAGGTGAAGACCACGTCGCGGTCGAAATCGATGGTGGAAAGATCCGGCAGCTCGCCGTAGCCAGCTTCGATCTTGCGGACGTCTTTCAGCTTCAGCTGCTTGACGACGTCGGTAACCCAACCAGCGCCGAAGCTTTCCCAGGCGACCATGTCGACGCCGCGCTCACCGAGCAACGACCAGAGGGCCATTTCGACGGCGCCAGTGTCGGAAGCAGGAACGATACCGATGCGGTAATCCGCCGGCACTTCCAGAACGTCACGGGTGAGATCAATGGCCTGCTTGAGCTTCGTCTTTCCGATCTTCGCGCGGTGCGAACGGCCAAGAGCCGCATCGGAGAGGGCTTCGAGCGACCAACCGGGGCGCTTCGAGCAAGGGCCAGAGGAAAAATGAGTATTGTTCGGACGTACGTCCGGCTTTGCGGTCTTCGCCATGTGCTATCCTTCCAGATAGATAGCTCCTCGTTGGGGAGGAGTGTCCCGCCGCCGTCGTTATAGGGCGGTGGGATCGAAGTCAAGCAGCCGCTGTCGCTAGGAGAGAGATTTTTAGCGTATGCGCGTCATTGCGCCGCGGACTTACCAGCCAGCGATCCGCAAGCCGACACGGATTTCGTATCGCGTCAGTCCGTCGTCGCGACCGCTTGATCCCGAAGGACCCGTAAACATGCTGCCGCCGGCAATGTCGGAGAAGCGGTAGCCGACATCGATCTTGATGGTATCCGTGACCTCATAGCTGAGGCCGGCCATCAGCGCATAAGTGAAGCGCCAGCTGCTTTCGCCATTGAGTTCTTGCTGGGAGAACGCCGCTCCCGAGCAGGTCGAAGCACCATCCGTGCACGCGGGTTGCGCATGCACGTTCCCCCATTTTACATTGGTCGCCCCGATCCCGGCACCGACATAAGGGGTGAAACCGGCAATCGTCGCGAGGTCGGCATAGCCGTTCGCCATCACGCCATAGGCCCGAAGATCGCCGCGCGCACCGAAGGCGCAGCCGGTTCCGACGGCTGCGGATGCAGCACAAGGCAAATCGGTGCGGGCTGTGCCGGTGAACTTGCTTTTGAAAAAGTCGCCCGTGAAGTCGGCGCGCCAGATGTCGGTGAATTGATAGCCGATACCGGCACCGCCTGAGATCGGCCTGGAAAAACGTGCCGGATCGAATTCGCCGCCAGCAGTGGCGCCCCCTGCGTCAGTAAAGCGGTAGGCCGGCGCTTCGTTTCCTGTCCACGGCGCATAGCCAAGATCACCGCGAAGATACCAGCCCCTTGCCGATGCATCGCCGGCAATGGTGACCTCGGGTGCCTGCGTAATCGGGGGTTCCTCCGCCATCGCCGGACCGCCGAACAGAGCGAAGCTTGCCGCCGTGGCGCGGATGATGGTGGACGATTTCATTGCAATTCCCGACCGGGCAGAGAAATGCCCGCATGACTGACCATCCGGGCATTATTCCAACCAGATGCTAACGCGCGGTTAACTATGTTTGTTAACTTCGATCGGGGACGGGGAGAAACGAAAAAGGCGGCCCTGACGGCGGCCTTGAAGTCGAAGCGCTCGCAACAATGGGGTGTCGGCTATTGCAGCGAATAGCGCAGGCCGAGTTTGAAATCGTGCGAGGTAATGTTGTCGAAGTGCATCGGGCCGGTGTTCACCGTGTTGTCGTAGGAACGGAGCGGGCCGGTTTTTGCGTCGCCAAGATCGACGTAGCTATAGCCAAAATCGACGGTGAGGCGATCTGTCACTTGATAGCCGATACCGGCATGGAGCGCCCAAGCAAAGTTCCAAGTGGATTCACTGTCACCATAAGCAACGCCTTGGGTCGGGACGTTGACATCCCTGAACCGAGAGATCGTGTTGCGTGAGGCACCGATGCCGGCGCCGACATAAGGCGTAATACCTTCCCATGTGCCGATGTCGACATAGGCATTCGCCATCAACAGCCATTCCGATTTGGCAGCATCGTAGTCATTCGTACCATCCCAGACGGGTCCCGTCGCATCGGTATGACCGTAACGATCGAGCGCGGAAAAATCGGTCTTGCCGCGATACTGAACGATCGCATCGCCGCGGAGCCACTGGTTAAATTGATAACCGACGCCCAACCCACCGAGCAGGCCACTGTCAAATGAGCCCTCATCCGGAAATTCGTGGAGTTCCACGTCGTCAAACAATTCGTGCTGCATACTGCCAAGACGCTGGTTAGTCATGCCCAAGTCCCCGCGCAGGTACCATCCGCCGAAGGCGGGAGGGGGCGGAGGAGCCGGATCGACATAAAGATCGGCAGCGAGAACCGGGCCACCTGCCGTCAACGCCGCAGCCAGGGCAATCAAAAATCTCTTCATAGTATGCTCCAGAAACAATCGATGCCCGGGCGTGCGTCATTCGACCACGCCCGGCTTTTATTCATCCCGGAGTCTTACAAATTAGAGTTAATGTCAGATTAAATTCAGAAAATCTTTAGCATGATCTTGCGCACATGGCCGGACGCCGAAACAATGCCCGCCATGTTCACAAATACGGACGTCACGCGGCGTCGCGCGCACCACCGATTATACCAACCAGATCATTGACGATGCGTTCGATCTGGCCGCGGTCATCGCCTTCAGCCATGACCCGGATCAGCGGTTCGGTGCCGGACGGGCGGATAACAAGGCGGCCGCTATGACCGAGCTCGGCTTCTGCATCGGCGATTGCCTTCCGCACACGGGCGTCTTCAAGCGGCTTGCCGCCGGAAATGCGCACATTGCGAAGGAGCTGCGGCACTGGCTCGAAGCGGCGGCAAACTTCGCTCACCGTCTTGCCGGTCCGCTTGACCGCAGCAAGGATCTGCAATGCGGCCACTAGACCGTCGCCCGTCGTACCGTAGTCCGACAGCACGATGTGACCGGACTGCTCGCCACCGACGTTGTAGTTGTGCTGGCGCATGTGCTCGACGACATAGCGGTCACCGACCATCGTGCGTACGAGGCCGAGGCCCTTATCCTCGAGGAAGCGCTCCAGCCCGAGATTCGACATCACCGTCGCAACGATACCGCCGCCGCGAAGCTGCTGGCTTTCGGCAAAGCTCTCGGCAATGACAGCCATCAGCTGGTCGCCGTCGACAACAGCGCCGTTCTCATCGATGATGATCACGCGATCGGCGTCGCCGTCGAGCGCAATGCCGATATCGGCACGGACTTCATCGACCTTCTTCTGCAGAGCAACCGGGCTGGTCGAGCCGCAATTGAGATTGATGTTCGTGCCGTTCGGCTCGTTGCCGATGGTCACGACGTCGGCGCCGAGTTCCCAGAGAACAGCGGGCGCCACCTTGTAGGCGGCTCCGTTTGCGCAGTCGATCGCGATCCTTAAGCCTTGTAGCGTGACGTCACGCGGCAGCGTGCGCTTGGCATGCTCGATATAGCGGTCGTGCACGCCGTCAACACGCTTGGCGCGGCCGATGTCGTCGGCTTTGGCAAGCTGCGTCGAGAGATCCTTTTCAAGCAGATCCTCGATCTGCGATTCCAGATCGTCCGACAGCTTATAGCCATCTGGCCCGAATAGCTTGATGCCGTTGTCCTGGTAGGGATTGTGGGACGCCGAGATCATGACGCCGATGTCGGCGCGCAAGGACCGCGTCAGCATCGCCACGGCTGGCGTCGGGATAGGACCGAGAACAAAGGCATCGACGCCCGCAGCAGTGAAGCCTGCGACCATCGCGTTTTCGAGCATATAACCAGAAAGGCGGGTGTCCTTGCCTATGACAACGCGATGACGGTGGTTGCCTCGGCGAAAGATCGTTCCGACTGCAATCCCGACCCGCATCGCAAGGTCGGGTGTCATTGGGAACACATTGGATTGACCGCGAATACCGTCTGTACCGAAATAGCGTCTTTTCATATGCACCCCTGTGCCTTAGCGCGCCTTCAGGCTGCGCATTATTACTTGCAAAAATCACGTCGCCACGGGCGAATGTCGTTACAAGAGCTTCGAGTGAAGCCTCCCTATGTCACCGGCATGACATAAATCGCTGTCACCATCACGTAAATTCGCGAGAAAACCCATTACATCGCGTTACCGACGCGAAAGGCCGGAGTCCAGACTAGACCCCGGCCTTTCAGACATTCTCAAGATAAATCAATGCGGCTGCGGCTCTAGGCCGGCTTCAGGCTCGTCACCCTTAGCCACCGGTCGGCTACCGGTCTTCGGAACGGCCGAGCCGCGGCTGGGCGGCGCGTCGTCGCCGAGATCGCGCGAAGGCTTTTCGCCGCGAATCAGCGCCTTGATTTCCTCGCCCGTCAACGTCTCGTATTCGAGCAATCCTTCGGCCAGCGCGACGAACTCGTCATGCTTGTCGGTGAGGATATCGCGGGCCTGGGTATAGGCCTCGTCGATCAGGCGGCGAACTTCGTTGTCGATCTTCTGGGCGGTGGCCTCGGAGACGTTCTTCGACTGCGAAACAGAGTGGCCGAGGAAGACCTCCTGCTGGTTCTCGCCGTAGGCCACCTGGCCGAGCTCGTCGGAGAAGCCCCATTGGGTGACCATCGCACGAGCAAGCTTGGTGGCTTGCTCGATGTCTGAGGATGCACCCGATGTGATGTTCTCCTTGCCGAAAGTCAGCTCCTCAGCAACGCGGCCGCCCATCATGATGCAGAGGCGCGAGACCATCCACTTGTAGCTCATCGAGTAGCGGTCACCCTCGGGGAGCTGCATGACCATGCCAAGCGCACGGCCCCGGGGGATGATGGTTGCCTTGTGCAGCGGATCGGCGACCGCCACATTGAGTGCGGTGATCGCATGACCGGCTTCGTGATAGGCCGTGAGCTTCTTTTCAGCCTCGGTCATCGCCGAAGAGCGGCGCTCGGCGCCCATCATGATCTTGTCCTTGGCGTCCTCGAATTCCTGCATGGTCACGACGCGCTTGTTGCGGCGCGCAGCCATCAAGGCAGCTTCGTTAACGAGGTTCATCAGATCCGCGCCGGAGAAGCCGGGCGTACCGCGAGCCAGAACCTTGAGATCGACGTTCGGTGCCAGCGGAACGTTGCGGGCATGAACCTTCAGGATACGCTCGCGACCGACGATGTCGGGGTTCGGCACGACCACTTGGCGGTCGAAGCGGCCCGGACGCAGAAGTGCGGGATCGAGAACATCAGGGCGGTTCGTCGCCGCGATCAGGATGATGCCCTCGTTTGCTTCGAAGCCATCCATCTCGACCAGCAACTGGTTCAGCGTCTGCTCACGTTCATCGTTACCGCCGCCGAGACCGGCGCCGCGATGGCGACCGACAGCGTCGATTTCGTCGATGAAGATGATGCAGGGCGCATTCTTCTTGGCCTGTTCGAACATGTCGCGGACACGGCTTGCGCCGACGCCGACGAACATTTCGACGAAGTCGGAGCCCGAGATCGTGAAGAACGGCACATTGGCCTCGCCTGCAACAGAGCGGGCGAGCAGCGTCTTGCCGGTGCCCGGAGGGCCAACCAACAGAACGCCACGCGGAATTTTGCCGCCGAGGCGCTGGAATTTCTGCGGATCACGCAGGAATTCGACAATTTCCTCAAGGTCTTGCTTGGCCTCGTCGACGCCTGCGACGTCATCGAAGGTCACCCGGCCATGAGCTTCGGTCAGAAGCTTGGCCTTGGATTTGCCGAAGCCCATCGCACCGCGTGAGCCTCCCTGCATCTGCCGCATGAAGAAGAGCCAGACGCCCAGTATCAACAGCATCGGCAACAGCGTACCGATATAGCTCAGGAAGCCCGAAGAGCCATCGGTTTCCGGGCGCGCCGAAACGAGGACGTTCTTCTGCTGGAGGCGATCGAGCAGGCTGCCGTCAACAACAGGCGTATAGGTCTGGAAGGTGGTGCCGTTTTCAACATAGGTGCCGGTGACGCGGTTGCCCGTGACGACGACTTCCTTGACGCGGCCCGCATCCACTTCCCGCAGGAACTGCGAGTAAGGGATCTCGCGGGAGCTGGTCTGCGCCGGCGACGTCTGGAACATGCTGAACAGGGCAATCAGCAGAAGCGCAATGATTGCCCACAAGGCGAAATTACGTAAGTTAGGGTTCATCGAACTCCCCAGCACTGGAACAGCCACCTCATGGCGACCGTCTTATTTGGTCTCTAACATAGGATTGCCTTGGGTGAATGCCAAGGAAAACTGGACTGTTAGATAGATTTTCCGTCAATAAGACCTAAAGGCGGTTTTGGATAGGGGCGCGTTCCAAAGGCAGCCGCAAGCCTGTCGGCAAAGATGAAGTCAAATCGTGTCAAAAAACGGTCGAACGGCGAGAAATAGGGACTGATCCTGACTTTCTCGGCAACACGAGAGGGAACTTCGGACCCAGCAGCGTCGACGACGCATGGCGCCGCTGACCGGGCCTGCCTGAGCACGCCCCTCGGTAGCCGGTCGCTCTGCATCTCAGCTCCGCCGGCAACGACGCCGATCTCCGTCGGGGCTGCATTTTCAACGAGGAACCGCCTGTCCCAGACGCCGCGCGCGCCCGGCGCAAGCGTCAACGGCAGGATCCCACGGTTTTCACGAACGAGAAAAAGCCCGTCGCGCCGAAGGTCAAACACTACCCTGCCCGCGGTCATCCGATTTGGCTGATCGCTTTTGATAAGCGCTAGAACATCGTCCGTCTGCTTGCGTCCGAGCGGGAACGCCTGCCCGCCGAAAACCGCAGCAAGGCGCGCAATGGCATAATCAAGAATGCCCCTCTCCGCGGTGAGTCCGGCCGGGAGTACCTGGCCGACCAAGGGAGAATGCAGAACGAAATGCTGATCCAGCCATCTAGCCGCCGAAGCGGCGACGCTCGTGCGCAAGTCACCGGCCTCGCCCGCATCCGGGACGGCATCCGCCTCTTCGGCGAGGCGGGATCGCATCCGCACACGTTCATAGTTCGGGTCATCATTGCTTGGGTCGTCGATCCAGCCGACATGTCTTGTGCGAAGATATTCGCGGATCGCCTCTCGCCGACAGCTAAGCAGCGGTCGGGCAACCCAAATACGGCGATCAAAGAGCACGAGATCGGCGATGCCGGTGCTTGGCTGTTCTGAGCGCTCCCACCGCATGGCGAGCGTCTCGCGCTGATCGTCTGCCGTATGCGCGGTTACAACGATGTCGGCGTTGAAGTTCTCGGCGGCTTCGGCAAGCAGCGCGTAGCGGGCGTCGCGCGCAGCCGCCATGAGGCCGGCCTTGGGCTTTTCGCCCTGCCAGACTTTAACGACGTGCGGGATATCGAGCGACCCGCAGAGGGCAGCAACCTGGCGCGCCTCTTCGGCCGATTCTGTCCGCAGTGCATGATCCACTGTAACAGCGCAAAGAGAGATTTTCGAGTTGGGTACAGCCTTGCTCGCTTCGACAAGAGCCAAAAGCAGGCCTGTTGAATCGCTTCCGCCCGAAGTCGCAACAAGGATGCGCGAGGGCCCGATCAGCGAGTCAAGGAAACGGCGCGCTGCCGTCTCAGGTAGAAGGGGGCCATCCGGGCGCAAAACCGGAAGGCCCTAGCAGGCGAGACGCTTTTGCTCGCTGGCAACCTTGGTTATCACGGCACGCGAAGCCTTGGGGTAACGCTTCGAGACTTCCCGCAGCGTGGCGCATGCGGTTTCCGTATTGTCGAGCGCCGCAAGCGACATGCCCAGCTTGAGAAGCATTTCCGGCGCCTTTTCGGAGCTGCCATACTTCTTGTGAGCATCGAGGAACGTCTTGGCGGCCTCATTGTACTTGCCCTGCGAGTAGAGCGCTTCGCCAAGCCAGAAATTGGCATCCGCCGCGCGTGCGCTGCTCGGGTATTGAGCGATGTACTGGGTGAACTCCTGCTCGGCCGTCGAATAGTCCCCGGAAAGCACGTGGCCGTAGGCGGCCTTGTACTGGTCGGCTTCGCTGCCGAGCGAGGCCGTCTGCGACGAACGGCCGGAATCGACGCCAGGAACCGGGCCGGATCCGACCGTGGCATTCTCGTTGACCGAGCCTCCGACCGGATTGCCGCTCTGGTCGAACTGCATCGAACCGAGCTGCTTCGGCGGCTGGCCGAGACCATCATTTGCCGGAACGTCGGTCGAGGGAGCCGTTTCGGCTCCCTGCGGTGCTTGGATTACGCGGGCGACATCGTCACCACCGCTCCGGCCCTGCGCCGGAGGAGGCACATCGGCTTCGCTCTTTTTCATCGTCTTGGAGCTGCTGCCGGCACTACTGCCGCCGCCCTTTTCCAGCTCCTGGAAGCGGAATTCGTTGTCTTCCTGCGCCTTGCGGATCGTTTCCTGCATCTGCAGGAGCTGGAAGCTCATCTCTTCGATGCGGCCGTTCAGCTGGCGCAGCTGTTCTTCCAGCTGCTGGATGCGAACCTCAGGGCCGCCCGCCTGCACGTTTACAACCGGTGCCTGCGGTTGCCGATTGGCAGCCTTGCCGCCGATCTGCCACCCGAAAAGCGACGTCGCATTCGCCGATTGGCCCGCCCCGGCCACGGCCGCGAGGCACAGCATGCCCGCAACGACAAATTTCTTCATATGGTTTGTCCTGTCCCTGTGATTCTTCGCACCCATTGGCACGAACAGGAGATTTTTCCAATTGCTTTCAAAAAGCAACGGAAACTGGCCAAAGTGTGTTCAAAAAGAAAAGGCGGCCCGCGTTGGAGCCGCCTTTCGAAATTGTAATATTTCCCAGCAATTACATGCCGGCGCCACCGAGAACTGTAACGGCCCGGCGGTTCTGCGACCAGCAGGAAATATCGTCGCAGACGGCAACCGGGCGTTCCTTGCCGTAGGAGATCGTCTTCATGCGCTGTGCCGGAACGCCGCGCGAAGCAAGGTAATCCTTGGTGGCCGCTGCACGGCGAGCGCCGAGAGCAAGGTTGTATTCGCGCGTGCCGCGTTCGTCGGCGTGGCCTTCGATGGTGATCGCGTACTTCGGATAGCGGGCAAGCCACTGAGCCTGGCGGTCGAGGGTCTGGGAAGCGTCCGCGCGGATCGAGGTGGAGTCGGTGTCGAAGAAGATACGATCGCCGACGTTGACGGTGAAGTCCTGTGCAGAACCGGGCGTTGCGGCGCCGGCACCGAGGCCCAGGTCACCAGCGCTGTTCGCCATGTTCTTCTTGTTGGCGCAACCGGCCAAGGCAAGACCGGCGACAAGCGCGATCATGACGGGGTTACGGGCGAAATTCTGCATGCGGCTCATTGCCGGGGTGTGAATTCGGCTCATGGCCGGTCTCCTTGCGACTTGATTAAGGTTGCCGGACTGTAACCTCGTTGGGTTAATCGGCATTCAAGAATTATGGTTAACAGATGGTTGATTTGTCCCTCAGTCGCCCCAATCAGGGATTTTTGCGGCGACAAAAAGGCACATCCACAGGCTTTCCTACTCGAGAAGCGGCGACCAGGCCGGGTCCGAAGCGAAGTTCGGCGTCTTGATGAGCTGCTCGTTGTAGCCCGTCAGATCGATCGAGTAGAGCTGCGGACCGCCGGCACCAGCTGCCTGGCGGAAGAACATGATAACGCGGCCGTTCGGCGCCCAGGTCGGGCCCTCGTTGTGGAAGCCCGTCGTCAGGATGCGTTCACCCGAACCATCCGGCTTCATGACGCCGATCGAGAACTTGCCGCCCGACTGCTTGGTGAAGGCGATCAGATCGCCGCGCGGAGACCAGACCGGCGTCGAGTAGTTGCCGTCTCCGAAGGAGATACGGGTTTGGCCGGAGCCATCGGCATTCATCACGTAGATCTGCTGGTGGCCGCCACGGTCGCTTTCGAAGACGATGCGGTTGCCATCAGGCGAATAGGACGGCGAGGTATCGATCGCAGCAGTGGACGTCAGGCGCGTCGTGGTGCGCGAACGCAGGTCCATCGTGTAGATGTTTGCGTTGCCTTCCTGCTGAAGGCTCATGACGACTTTCTGTCCGTCAGGCGAGAAGCGCGGCGAGAAGGTCATGCCCGGAAAGTTGCCGACCACTTCGCGCTGTCCAGTTTCCAGTTGCAGCAGGTAAACCCGCGGCTGCTGGTTGGCGAAGGACATGTAGGTGACTTCCTGGCGGTTCGGCGAGAAGCGCGGCGTCAGCACGAGATCGCTGCCGTTCGTCAGCATGCGCACGTTGTAGCCGTCCTGGTCCATGATGGCGAGCTGGCGCTTGCGCTCCTGCTTCGTGCCGGACTCGGATACGAAGACGACGCGCGTATCGAAGTAGCCCTCTTCGCCGGTGATCTGCTTGTAGATCGCATCGGCGATAATATGGGCAACGCGACGCCAGTTCTCAGGCTGGGTGTAGAACTGCTGGCCCGTCATCTGCGTGCCGGCAAATGTATCCCAAAGGCGGAACTCGGCGCGCAGGCGCCCGTCGCTTTCCTGCGTCACGCGACCGGTAACGAGGGCCTGCGCATTGATGACCTTCCAATCTTCGAAGCGCGGAGCGGCATCCGGGTTGGAGATCTTCTCGATGAAGGCGTTCTTGTTGATCGGCGCAAAGAGGCCGGAGCGCTGAAGGTCGGCGGCAACCACTTGCGACACCTGGGCGCCCATGTCGCCTTGCAGGAAATCGGTGATCGCGATCGGCAGTGGCTCGACATTGCCCTTGTTGATGTTGATTTCGACAAGCGCGTTGGCCGGCGTGGCGACAACCGCAGTGGTTATCATGCCGACGGCGACCATCAAGGCGCGAATGAGGGAACACTTGGTCATGGAGGACAAGCCTTTCAGCATTTTAAAGTGCTAGATCGCTGGGATCGAAGTTGACGATAACTTCGCCCCAGGCGTCATATTTGTCTTTCGGGAGATTGGTGAAGGGCGACGACTTCATCACGGCACGCTTGGCACCGCTTGCCAACGCCATGCGCGTCGCCTCGTTGGTGCCGCCAACCGCTTCGACCTCGGGTGAGCCGATGATGTTACCGTCAGGGTCCAGCTTCATGTGGACCTTGATGCGAACGTCGCTAGCACCTTCCATCCCCGGGATAACCGACCAGTTGCCGGCGATCGCGCTACGCAGCGCATCCATCTCGCTCATCGAGAGCTTGGAGCCACCGGTGGCCTTCTTGGCACCGAGCGAAGCAACCTCGGTCGAACTTTTGGCTCCGCCATTCGACGGGTCCTGCTTGTTCAGCAGCGCCGCGATATCGTCGGCGTTGAAGTCGCTCTGCTTAGAGGAGGCGGACTTCGCTTTCTCCTGCTTCTTGTCGGCCTTCTTCTTGTCCGTCGGCTTTTCGTCCGCCTTCGCCTGATCCTCGGTCTTTTTCTCCGGGGGCTTTTCGGCCGGCTTCTGTTCCGGCGGCTTGGCTTGCGGCTTCACGACCGGAGTCGGAACCTTGTCCGGCAGCGCCTCGGCGTCCGGCTTCGGTGGCTCCGGCTGTTCCTGTGGCGTTTCCTCTGGCTTTGGCGGCGTCGGCGGGGTGATTTCCGGCTTCGGCGGCGTAATGGACGCGACCTGCTTCGGCTCGACGTCCGTCTCCTCCTTCATTATCTCCTTCACCTCGTTGGGGACGGGATCATTCTGAGGAAGAGGCTTTTCGACGGCCTTAGGGGCAGCAGCGCTCTCGTTATTGCTGGGCTTGGCGTTCGGGACCGGCGGCGCCTTGAGGTCGACCTTGTTCTCGCCCATGTTCTCGGCGTTTTCGACATTGGTCGGCTTGGCCGTCGGCTTCGGCGCCGGCTTTTCACTCGGCTTGGCCGTCTTGTCGCCCTGCTGCATCTGCGTCATTTCTTCGACGGGCACGAGGTCGACGGGCATCGCCTCGAAATCCTCGACCTTGAACTGCTCCGGGGAGCCGATCGAGATCAGCGCCCAGGCAAGCAGTGCACAGTGCAGAGCCGCAGATGTGACGATACTGGCCTTCATAGCGTTCGCTATTGGTCCTTCTTCTGCTGCGTCACGAGGCCGATGTTCTTGTAGCCAGCACCCTGGATGCGAGCCATGACGTCGGCGATCACGCCATAGGGCGCGGTCGCGTCGCCGCGAACGAAGATGCGTTCATTGTAGCCCGTCGTTGCGATCGCCTCGAGCTTCGCGGCAATCTCTTCGACCGGGATCGGTGTTTCCTGCAGGAACACCTGGCCGTCGTTCTTCACCGAGATCGTGATCGGCTGCGTTTCGGAATTCAGCGCCTTGGCCTGTGTTTCCGGCAAGTCGACGGGCACGCCGACCGTCATCATCGGTGCTGCCACCATGAAGATGATCAAAAGCACCAGCATGACGTCGACGAGCGGCGTCACGTTGATTTCGGAGATGGCACCACCTCTGTGGCCACCGCGACGACGACCACCGCGACCACCGCCGCTACCGCCACCGCTTGGAGCACCCATACCCATATCGTTGACTCCGTTCCCGTCGATTACTGCGCGGCCTGGCGCGGCTGCAGTTTTTCGTCGATCTGGCGCGAAAGGATGGCGGAGAATTCATCCGCGAAGCCTTCCATACGGCCCGAAAGCTTGCCGGCGTCGGCAGTGAACTTGTTGTAGGCGATAACGGCCGGGATAGCGGCAACAAGGCCAATTGCGGTTGCAAGCAGCGCTTCGGCGATACCGGGAGCAACGACCGCGAGGTTCGTCGACTTCGAGCCGGCGATTGCCTGGAACGAGGTCATGATACCGACGACCGTACCGAAGAGGCCGATGAACGGGCCGGCCGAACCGATCGTTGCCAGCGAGCCGAGACGGGCGGAGAGAAATTCGGATTCACGCGCCAGCGTAACGTCCATGGCGCGGTCGATACGCATCTGCAGACCGATCGGGGAGCGCGCACCGCGCTCAAACGACTTCTTCCATTCGCGCATCGCCGCAACGAAGATCGCGGCAAGGCCGGTGTTGTTGCGCTCCGATAGCGTGCGATAGAGCTCTTCCAGCGACTGGCCCGACCAGAACACCTGCTCGAACTTCTCGAACTGGCGCCGTGCGCGACCATACGCCAGATACTTGTCGATGACGATCGCCCAGGTCCAGACCGAGGCTGCGATGAGCCCGAGCATGACCAGCTTGACGACGAGACCTGCCTGCATAAACAGCGACCAGAGGCTGACGTCGGCCGTTGCTGCTGCCAATCCTACTTGTTCCATTGATCCAAAATCCCCGAATCCAAACGCCCGGCACTTGACCGGGCGGCACAAAGTGATCTCGCAAGAAGTGTCTGGCGGCCGCCGCCCAAAGCCCTGGTCAAGCTTCCAAGCTCTTATCCGCCTTCCTTGCCGTCAAATTTGGTCAAAGGAAGGCGTGCACCGCACAAACTCTGACAATCCGAGTAAGACACTATTATGGTTAACAGATCGTTAGCGCCGGATCATGACAGCGAAACTATCGGCGAAAGATTTATCCCTTGGATTACTTGGTCAGATCTAGCTCGATGACCACAACAGCGCATATCTTCCAGCGCGCGAATTCCTTCACACAAAACTCATGTTTATGCAAGGCCGGAATCCCGTGTCTTTTCAGCGTTCGCGATCAACCCGGGCGAATCGCTGCACGCAAAGGATGTTGATCGCACTGCGCGCGGCAACGGCTCACGGCCCGCGGAGCGGCTTGCTGCCTTCGAGAAACTTCTCGGCAAGTGTCTCCGGCAGTCTTCGGGGCCTCGCATTGGCGTTAATGACGGCGATAATCACCTTGGCGGCGATCAGCAGCGTTTCGCCGCGCCGGATTTCCTGATTGAGGACCATCTTGGCGCCGCCTGCTCTTTCGGTGTGGGTCAGCACCGTCAGGATGTCATCCATCCGTGCCGGCTGCTTGAAGTCGATCTCCATGCGATGGACGACGAAGACAAGCCCCTCCTCGTCCGCATTGATAAGCTCTCGTTGCTCGACGCCGAGGCACCGGAGGTAATCTGTGCGGCCGCGCTCGAGGAAGTGCAGGTAGCGGGCATGGTAGACGAGGCCGGAAAAATCCGTGTCCTCGTAATAAACCCGCTGCAGGAGCCGGTGACCCGTTTCCGTGAGTTCACCCGAAATCGAAAAACCGTTGTCCGCCATAATTTTCTCCAAAGCCACGCGCCCTCTTTGGCGGAAGACTTTCCGCCTTGCAAGCATTGAACAATTGTCACGCTTCCTAAGTAATTTTTGACAGAGACATTCAAGCAGGAGACACCGCGATGAAGATTGCAGTGATGGGCGGGGACGGATTCATCGGCTGGCCGACATCATTGCATCTTTCGGACGCGGGGCATGAGATCCATATCCTCGACAATCTTTCGCGGCGGTGGATCGACACCGAACTCGGGGTCCAGTCGCTGACCCCGATGGACTCGATCCAGGAGCGCACGCGCATCTGGCACGCCGAAACTGGCCGGCGCATTCATTTCAACCTGATCGACCTCGCCAAGGACTACGAGCTCCTGAAGAAGTGGCTCGCCGAGAACCGTCCGGATGCCGTCATTCACTTTGCCGAGCAGCGTGCCGCCCCCTACTCGATGAAGAGCGACCGCCACAAGAACTACACCGTCAACAACAACGTTAACGCCACCCACAACCTCCTGAATGCGCTTGTCGAACTCCAGCTCGACGCACATCTCATCCACCTCGGCACGATGGGCGTCTACGGCTATTCGACGGTCGGGGCGGCGATCCCCGAGGGGTATCTGCCCGTTGGCATCGAGACGGCGAGCGGCGAGACCGTCAGCCAGGAAATCCTCTATCCGTCCAATCCCAGCTCGATCTATCACATGACCAAATGCCTGGATCAGTTGCTTTTCCATTTCTACGCCAAGAACGACCGCCTGCGCATAACCGACCTGCACCAGGGAATCGTTTGGGGAACGCATACCGAGCAGACACGCCGGCACCCTCAACTCGTCAATCGCTTCGACTATGACGGCGACTACGGCACCGTGCTGAACCGCTTCCTCATCCAGGCGGCGATCGGCTATCCCCTGACCGTCCATGGCACCGGTGGCCAAACCCGCGCCTTCATCCATATCCAGGACTCGGTACGCTGCATCGAGCTTGCCTTGAACAACCCGCCTGCCCGCGGAGCCCGTGTCGAAATCTTCAACCAGATGACCGAAACGCATCGCGTGCGCGATCTCGCGGAAATGATCGCAAAGATGAGCGGCGCCGAAATTGCCTGGCTACCGAACCCGCGCAAGGAAGCACCGGAAAATGAACTCATCGTCAAGAACGAGAAATTTCGCCATCTCGGCCTCGATCCGATCACCCTCCAGGCAGGCCTTCTGAGCGAGATCGTCGATGTCGCCAAGAAATTTGCCTATCGCGTTGACCGGTCGCGCGTGCCTGCCGTTTCCGCTTGGACGAAGGACATTGCCGCCACGATCAACCATGATCCGGAAGGCAAGAGGCTGAAGTCCGTTTCATGAGTGAGCCCCAGCACGCCTATGTCACTCTCGTCACCAACGACGATTACGCCAAGGGTGCCAAGGCGCTTGCAACATCCTTGCGCCGAACCGCTACCCCAGCGGTCATCGTCGTCCTCCATACCGCGGGCGTTGACCAAGCCAGCCTCGACCCACTCCTAAAGCTCGACTGCCGCCTGGTGCCGGTCGAGCATCTGCCGCTGTCAGCCGAGTTCAATGAGCGTCATGCTCGATCCAATCTGCACGCCGCGGCTCCCTTCAGGAAAGGACGCAAGCCGGCGTTTCACTCGCCGCTCGACAATTTCTGCAAGCTGCGCCTCTGGCAGCTGACCGAATACACCAGTTGCGTCTTCATCGATGCCGATGCGATCGTGTTGCACAACATCGACAAGCTCTTCCGCTATCCCGAGTTTTCGGCCGCCCCGAACGTCTATGAATCCCTCGAGGACTTCCAGCGGCTGAACTCCGGCGTCTTCGTCGCGCAACCGTCTGAAGACACATTCCAACGCATGCTGGAGCGACTGGATCAGCCGGGAGTGTTCTGGAAGCGGACGGACCAGACCTTCCTGCAGGAATTTTTCCCGGATTGGCACGGCCTGCCGATCTATTTCAACATGCTCCAATATGTCTGGTTTACCATGCCCCAGCTTTGGGATTGGCACAGCATTTCCGTCCTGCACTACCAGTATGAGAAGCCGTGGGAGACGAATCATCCGAAGGTCGATAAACTGCGGCCGCTGATCGACCTTTGGCATGCATTCTATGCCGGCGATGACCTGCCGGATCTATCGACCATGGCGAACCCGGAAGAGGCAGCATGAAGGTATTGGTATCGGGGGGAACAGGTCTCGTCGGGCGCTATATCGTCGAAGAACTGCTCGCCGCCGGCTATACCGTGATCATCGGCGGCCGCCACGCTCCCCTGCCCCGCTTCTTTTCGAGACCGGTCGAGTTCGCCCCGCTCTCGCTCGATCCGGCGCACGATCATATCGAAGCCTTCGAGGACGCCTATTTCTTCGTGCACGCCGCCTTCCACCACCTGCCCGGCAAATACCGCGGCGGCGAGGGCGACGACCCGGAGACGTTCAAGCGCTTCAACCTCGACGGCAGCGTCCGGCTTTTCGAAGCAGCCAAACGCGCCGGCACGCGCCGCTGCGTTTTCATTTCCAGCCGCGCCGCCTACGGCGAGCACGCACCGGGAACCACACTGAAAGAGGGCATGCCCGACAAGCCCGAGACCCTCTACGGCCAGGTCAAGCTTGATGCCGAGCGCAGTCTCGCACACCTCGCGGCGCCCGTCTTCACAACGGCCAGCCTCCGATTGACCGGCGTCTATGGCGACCTCCGACCGAACAAATGGGACAGACTGATCGAAGATTACCTAGCCGGCCGCCACCTGCCATCACGCGCCGGAACCGAGGTCCACGGAAGAGACGTCGGCAAGGCCGTACGGCTCATGCTGGAAGCGGACGCCGCGCGTATCTCCGGCGAGACCTTCAACGTCTCCGATGTCACGCTGGATACCTGGGACATCCTGGAACACATTCGCTGGGAGCGCGATTGTGTGAACAGGCTCCCGCTTCCCGCCGACAAGGCGCAGCTTACGCCGATGGACACGGCGAAGATCCGTGCTCTCGGTTGGTCGCCGGGCGGCATGCCGCTGTTCAATGAAACGATCCATGCGCTCGCTACGCTTGCATAGGTGGCACAGGCCCACTCAAGCCTGAAGTTGCAGACTGCACCGGATAGTGCAATCCGGAGGATAGTATGCAAGTCGGTTCCGCATCAGCGCTCAACATCCTGCGCAACACCTATTCCGCCGACAATCTCAATATATCGGCCGACAGCACCAGCACGCGCCTGAAGATATTGCAGAATGCGGCAAAGGCACAGGAAAGCCTGCGCGAGAGCATGGCCACCTCGGCCGAAGCGGCGAAGGCCAGAGCGGCGCGCAAGCTTGAGGAAGCCAAGCAGCAACTCGAAATGCTGAAGAGCGGCGGCTACCCGCCGGAGGTCGTCGCCCGGCTTGCTGCCGAACTCGCTCACAAGATCAGCGCCGCTGCTGCGGAATTTGCCTCGGCTGTTGCGGCCAGCGCCACAAACATTGCTTCCACAGCCGATGCCTCTGTCGCAACTGAAGATACCGGAGCAGCCTCGGCAGACGCCACAGCTCACGCATCCGCCGCAGATGCAACGACGTCTTCGGATAGCACCGACACGAGCGCAACCGAGGCAGACGAACCCGACGGCGCAACGGCTGCGCGCAACGCCTACAAGAGCATCGTCGAAGACGGACAGCAGGCGTCCGTAGGCATCTCCGCCGAGGATCGCAAGACGATGGAAGAGTTCAAGGCCGTCCTGCAGGAGGTCCGGCAGTTGATGGACAAGGCCATGCGCGAACTGCGCGCAAGGACTGGTCAGCAGGCACTAGGCGCGAACGCCTATGCGTTTGAGGCACAGGCCGACGCCTCAACCGTACCGGCCAGCATCACGATTTGACCTGGTTGGCTCCGGTGGGTGGTCAAAGGTCGCATTGTCCCGTTGAAATGATCAGCAAGACCTTTATCGTCTGCTGAAAACAGCGCGATGGACCGTATGACCCCGAAAGAATTGAAAGCCGAAATGCGTGCCGGCCGGCTCGCTCTGCGCGACGCCATCCCGGAAGCCACCCGCATCGAGATGAGCCTGGCCATGGCCGAGCATGCCGGCGAGGCCGTCGCGTTCGATCCCGGCACCGTTGTTTCCGGCTTCCTGCCGATCCGCTCGGAGGCCGACATCCGGCCGCTTCTGGCGCGGTTCCAGGCGCGCGGAGCACGGCTTTGCGTGCCCGCCATCCTCGACAAGCAGACAATCGTGTTTCGCGAACTCGTGCCCGGTGTCCCTTTGGTCAGCACAGGCTTCGGCACCTCGGGACCGCCGGCGGACGCCGCCGTGCTCGATCCCGAAATCATGCTGGTTCCCCTCTCCGCCTTCGACAATCGCGGCCACCGCATCGGTTACGGTGCCGGCTATTATGACCGCGCCATCGACCGTTTGCGGCAAAAAGGCCTGCATCCCAAGCTGATCGGCATTGCATTCGACTGCCAGGAAGTGGCACATGTGCCCGACGAGCCGCACGATGTCAGCCTGGACGCCCTTCTGACGGAAAGCGGGCTGCGCTTTTTTGCCTCTTGGATTGGATAGCAATGCGACTGCTTTTTCTGGGTGACATGGTGGGTAAGACCGGACGCGCCGCCGTCTGGAACCGCCTCCCCGGCCTCATTTCTGACCTGAAGCTCGATTTCGTCGTCGTCAACGGCGAGAACGCCGCCGGCGGTTTTGGCATCACCGAGGATATCTTCCTCGAGACGATAAACGCCGGCGCCGATGTCGTCACGACGGGCAACCACGTCTGGGATCAGAAGGAAGCGGTCGCATTTGCCGGGCGTCACGACCAGTTCCTGCGACCGGCCAACTATCCGCAGGGCACGCCAGGCCGCGGCTCGGGGCTGTTCTACGCCCGCAACGGTGCACGCGTGCTGGTCGCAAATGTCATGGGTCGCGTCTTCATGCATCCCGAACTCGACGATCCCTTCAAGTCTGCAGAAGCGATCCTCGATGCCTGCCCGCTCAAGGAACAGGCCGATGCGATCATCTTCGACTTCCATGCCGAAGCGACAAGCGAGAAGCAGTGCTTCGGTCATTTCGTCGACGGCCGCGCCAGCTTCGTCGTCGGCACCCACACACATGTGCCGACCGCCGACCACCAGATCCTGAACGGTGGTACCGCCTACATGTCGGATGCCGGCATGTGCGGCGACTACGACTCCTCGCTCGGCATGGATAAGGAGGAGCCGCTGAACCGGTTCATCTCCAAGATGCCGAAGGGCCGCATGGAAGCAGCGACCGGCCCTGCCACCATCTGCGGTGTCGGCGTTGAGATCTCCGATGCGACCGGCCTGGCTGAAAAGATCGCTCCGCTGCGTCTCGGTCCCCGGCTTGCCGAGACTATTCCGGAGTTCTGGCGCTAGAGCCTTTCCCGCCATGACGCAAACGTGAGAAGCGACTCCGGATTTCAACTGGACCGCTGCTGCGCCTTGCCGCATCCTCCCGAGCCTATCCGTGAGAGCGCTGGAGGAAGTGGCATGAAGCCGCGTTTTCTTGTTTTCGCAATCGCCTGCCTGATGGTCCTGGTTGCCGCGGAAGCCGCCGCCGCTCAGGAGGAACAGCGAAACGTCAGCCAGTGCCAGGCCATCGCCCAATCGATCCCGCAAGCGACCTTTGCCAGCTTCACAGGCCCGTCACCGATCATCGGTGCCGGCGCCACCGACCAATCGGTTGCGCTGACCTACATCGGGCACTCCACCTTCCTCATTGAAACGCCAGGCGGCGTAACGATCGCGACCGATTACAGCGGCTGGTACTCGCCGCCACAGGCGCCAATGGTCGTCACCATGAACCGCGCCCATTCCTCGCACTATACTCTGGTGACCGACCCGGCCATCAAATATGTACTGCATGGATGGAGCGACGTCCCGGGCGAAAAGGCCAAGATCAACCTCGTGGTCGGAGACACCTACATCCGCAACGTCACAACCGATATCAGGGGCGGCTTCGGCGCGCCGCAGGAAGATGGGAACTCGATCTTCATCTTCGAGGTTGCCGGTCTCTGCATCGGTCATCTCGGCCATCTGCATTACGAACTGACGGAGGCCCACTACACGGACATCGGCCGGCTGGATGTCGTGATGGTGCCGGTGGATGGTGGGCTGACGATGGGTTCCGACAGCATGAGCCGCGTCATCAAGCGCCTGCGCGCCTCGCTGATCCTGCCGATGCATCAGCCGCGCCCACTGCAAAGCTTCCTGTCGATGTTCGGACCCGATTTCGACATCAGCTACGCGCCGACGAACACGATCTCCGTCTCGCTGCGCGCCTTGCCGAAAAAGCCGCTGATCTATGTCGCGAAGGGCATGCAGTAAAAGACCCGGACTGCACCGGGCCTATTCTCCTCAGGCGAACTGCAAGTGCTGCCTGATGCCGACATCGGGCATCTTGTCATCGTCGAGGTTGGCCTTGGCGATCTCCCAGCCGAACTTCAGCTTATTGCCTGTCGAAACCCAGATCTCGGCGTCGTCGACATGCATGGCGAGCATCGTGAGCTTCGGATCCTTCTTGCCGTCGTCATACCAGGCGGCGACGAGCGAGTTCCAATACTCGTCTACCTTTGACTGGTCGGGCCGCACCTCGATCTTGCCGGCAAGGCAGGCATGGTAGTCGTGATCCTTGCCGACCACGCAGAAATGCGCCCGAGTCCCCGGCTTGATCGCACGTACGATCGCCGCATCGGATTTCGTATAGAACCAGATCGTGTTGGTCTTCGGATCGGCGTTCGGCGCCATCGGCTGCATGTGCATGTCGGCCCCGTCCACGCCGAGCATACCGGCATGAATGTCGTTCACCTGGTCCCAGAGCTGGCGTGCCGGGTGTTCTCGCGCCTCGTTGAAACTAGCCATAGCACTTCCTTCCATTTCGAGGGTCCGTGGGTGAAACGTCAACTTCCTGGGGTTTGTTCCGCCATTCCGGATACACGGGCGACCGGCGCGACAGAGCCGTTTTCCCTTGAATGCGGCCAATTTCGCTCTTATAAGGCGGCCCATTCCTAACAATACGACGTGAACAGGGGTGCCATGGCTGGCCATTCACAGTTTAAAAACATCATGCATCGCAAGGGCCGTCAGGATGCCGTGCGATCGAAAATGTTCTCCAAGCTCGCACGTGAAATCACGGTTGCGGCCAAGGCCGGTCTGCCCGACCCTGCGATGAACGCCCGCCTGCGTCTGGCAATCCAGAACGCCAAGGCGCAGTCCATGCCGAAGGATAACATCGACCGCGCCATCAAGAAGGCTGCTGGCGCCGACGCCGAGAACTACGATGAAGTCCGTTACGAAGGTTACGGCCCGGGCGGCACGGCGATCATCGTCGAAGCCCTGACCGACAACCGCAACCGCACTGCCTCCAACGTCCGCTCGATCTTTACGAAGGCCGGCGGCGCACTTGGCGAAACGGGCTCGGTATCCTTCTCCTTCGACCACGTTGGCGAGATCACCTACAAGCTGTCCGCTGGCGATGCCGACAAGATGATGGAAGCGGCGATCGAAGCCGGCGCCGACGACGTCGAGACCGACGGAGAAGGCCACTACATCACCTGCGCCTTTGAGTCTCTTGGCGAAGTCGCCAAGGCCCTCGAGACCTCGCTCGGCGAAGCCGAAACCGTCAAGGCCGTCTGGCGCGCCCAGAACAACGTGCCCGTCGACGAAGAACGTGCCCAGTCGCTGCTGAAGCTGATCGACAGCCTGGAAGACGATGACGATGTCCAGAACGTCTACTCGAATTTCGAAGTCGACGAAGAGGTTCTGGCCAAGCTTTCGGCCTGAGACCTGCAAGGAAGCATCATGTTATCGCGCCGGCCGGATTGTTCCCGCCGGCGCTTTCGTTTCAAGGACGCTCTTCCTCGGGCGCCAAGCCGGCCTGCGCTATAAAATTCTTGCGGAATGCGGCAAGATCTTCGGCGCTGGCATCGGTTATCGCCCAGAACACCAGTCCGCCGCTCGACCATCGACTAATATTGTATCCCTCGCGTTCCGCGCTGCCCGGTGCCGTCGACGTACCCGGCCATATAAAGAGATTAATCACGTGTCCGCGGAGCCGATAGATCAGAGCCGCGACGACCCGTCCGCCAACGTAGTCGACCCTGCCCCCGATCAGGGGAAACCCCTGGGCCGCGAGATCGACGACTGGCGGAGAGAAGTCGATCTTGCCGTTGAACCAGGGCTTGACGGTGTGTCGATCCGAGGTCTGCACATCAGCCAGGTGATCGGCAAGCAGCGAGCGGACATGGCTGGCGACGATCTGATCTTGGATATCTATCCCACGCGGCAGATTGACGAACAGGAAGAGACTTGCGGCCAGCGCAGCAAGCGACGGCACAAGGCTCCATTGCCGGATGAACGCGAAGATCCGCGGCCAGATGCCGTTTTCGGCCGCAGCCGCCTTCTCCGGATCCACGGAGGCGGCAGTCGCGAGGGACAGGCTACTTAGGACCCGAGAACGCACTTCTTCCGGCGCGCGCCATTTGACCCCGTTTCCACCGATGACCTTCCGCATGGCAGTCACCCTTGCCAGCGCGGCGCTGCAGGAGGCGCAACCGGCAAGATGCGCCTCGAATTGCGCCGAATGGACCGAATCGAGCTCACCGTCGACGAAACCGTGCAGCATGTCGCTCCATTCGGGACAGGCTCTATGGCTTTCATCGCTCATGGCGCCACCCCGCTCTTTTCCAGGGCCAGCCAGGCTTTGCCGAACTCCTCCCGTGCCCGCGCGAGCCTGGACATGACGGTGCCGATCGGCGCGTCGATGATTTCGGCGATCTGCCGATAGGACAGGCTCTCGAGTTCCCGCAGCACCAGCACCTCCCGCATCGGGTCGGAAAGATCGCCGATGACCCGCCGTACGCGCTCGGACTCGCTCTTGCGGATCACGGACGCTTCCGGCGTGTCGTCGTCGGACGCGATCTGGCAAGTCGCGATATCCGCTTCACCGGTCGAGACGTCCTCGGCCATCGGCACTTCGAAATGCGCCTTCCGGCGGCCGTCGAGTAGCCAGGCGCGGTAGCAATTTCTGACGATCGAAAACATCCAGGCGCGCGGATCGCCGCCGCGATAGCCTTCGAAGCTCCGATAGGCGCGCAGGAAGGCTTCCTGGACGATATCTCCAGCAGCATCGGGATCGCGACTGAGGAAGCGGGCGAAATTGTAGGCGTCGTCCAGCTGCGGAAGGATGGCCTTCTGGAAGCGTTGCATCGTTTCGGCCGATGCGGCAGGCGTCCTCATCGTGGCCGCTTGCGGGTCGAGCAGCGGCCGCGTCATCGCCAACGACATGCCGATCATGGCGGAGAGGGCTTTCAGAAGGCGAGCCGCCATCCGCCCGGTACCGGCAATCGCCCGATCGGCACCTAATGGCGTGCGCTGGCATTCGAATGAAAGGAAATCCGCGATCTCAGCCTCTGTCATCGTCTTCCCCGGGTTCGGCCGACCGCATCGGATCGCCCTTATGCCTTCCGCAAGATAGATCGCCCTGACCGTCATTTTATTCCGTCCCGGCGCGATTTTTTTTCGAGGAAAGGCGTTCACGGGAAGGGTTCTGGATGCCGTCGCGAAAAATCTCTCATCGGTTTCATCGGCTTAGGAAGATTGCCCGGCATGCCGGGAATAACTGCCGGCCGGCCTCGATCTTGTCTGGCAGCGGCGGCACCCATTGTCGGGTTGCCGCTGCATCATAGCACCCGACAAGAGGAGACTTGCGATGTTCACCATGACACGCCGTACCGTTCTCGGCACCGCCGCCGCAGGCGCCGCCTTCGGCCTTGCCTCGAAACTGGAATTCGTTTCACCCGTCTTTGCCGAAACGCCCGACGAGCCGAGCGTCGGCTTCTACAGATATAGGGTCGGATCGGTCGAGGTCACCGCCATCTATGACGGTATCTGGCGAAAGCCGCACGACCCAGGCTTCATCAAGAACGCCTCAATCGAAGACACCAAGGAGGCGCTTGCCAAGGCCGGCCTGCCGACCGGTTTCATGCCGATCCCCCTCACCGTCGTCGTCCTCAAGATGGGCGACCGGCTGATCATGATGGATGCCGGATCGGGCGTCGGCCAGTGGCAGGCGAATGCGACACACCTACCCGCCAACATGGCGGCGGCGGGCATCGACTACAGGAAGATCAACACGGTCATGCTCTCACATTTCCATCCGGACCACGTCTGGGGCCTGATGGACAAGGGCACCAATGCGGCCGTCTTTCCCGATGCCGAACTGATCGTCAACGCAGCCGAGTATAGCTGGTGGACGGAGTCTGGCCGAGTCGAAAAGCTTGCGGAAAGCCGTAAGGCCGCCGGCCAGCGCATCGCCAATGTTTTCCCGAAATGGCAGAACTGGAAACTCGTCGAGGACGGCGCCGAGGTAGCGCCCGGCATCCGCATGATATCAGCGCCGGGACATACGCCCGGCCACTCCGTCTATCTCGTCGACGGCGGAAACGAACAGCTGATGGTGTCGGCCGACATCATGTACGTGCCGGCCTTGCTCGCCCCGCATCCGGAATGGCAGGGCGCATACGACCAGGACGGGCCGATGGCGATCGAGACGCGCCGCAAGCTGATCGACCGCGTCATCGCAGACAAGATCGCGATCTGCGGCTCGCATTTTCCGTTCCCGGGCTCCGGCACCTTCGTCAAGGACGGCAACGTCTACGGCTTCACCCCCAAGATCCAGGCATGAGAAACTGAAGGAGAAACGATCATGAAGAGACATGTTCTGGCAGGCACGATCGCCTTGATCGCGGCAACCGCTGCCCTTCCCGCGATCCAAGCCGTTCCGGCCTTCGCCATCGACAATATCGAATCCACCAACGCGCCAGATTTGACGTCGGTGCGCGCCAAGATCGCTGCCGGGGATTATCAGGGGGCGCGGGACGAGCTTCGCGGCCTTGCCGAGGATACGCAGCAGGCAGACGTCTACAATCTGCTTGGCTTTACCCTGCGCAAGACCGGAGACTACCGGACCTCGCTGACCTATTACACCAAGGCGCTGGAGCTCGAGCCCGACCACAAGGCCGCCCGCGAATATCTGGGCGAACTCTACGTCGAGACCGGCGACATGGCCAAGGCGAACGACCAGCTCGCACGACTGACGACGCTTTGCCCGAACGGCTGCGAGGAGCGTGACGATCTTGCCAAGGCGATCGCTCAGAAGACGGTGCGGCAGACAGGCAACTGACATCCGGAACATCAGGCGAAGAGGAGCCTTAGGCCTGCGGGCCGGCCATGGAAGACATGACCGGCCTTTCGTTTTGGCCGTCCATTCACATCAGGCGATCGATCGGTCACACGTTCGTTACCCCCAGCCCGCCATTAAGGTCTCGGTAACCCTCGCCGACTTGAATGCGCCGCGTTCGCTCCAGCCGGTCTTTTCCAAGACCAGCGTCTCTCACACTTTCGGCGGGGAAAATGCCCATGAAAAGAATAGCTCTCGTACTCTCCTTCACTCTTGCCGGTGCAATTGCCGCCCATGCGCAGCCGACAATGGTCAAGCAGTTCGAGGACTGGGGCGTCTATTCCTACAGCAAGGGCGGCGAGAGGGTGTGCTATTTGCTGACAGTGCCGACAAGCAAGCAACCGGCAAGCGTCGATCATGGCAGCAATTACTTCGTGATCGGTCGGGCGCCGGGCGCCGGATATGAGCCGCAAGCGATCATGGGCTACGAACTGAAGCCCGGCTCCCGGGCCAAGATCGCAATCGGCGACAAGACGTTTACGATGTTCACCAGGGGCAAGTCCGCCTGGGTGCTTGAAGAATCGCGCGAGCATGACGTCATCAGCGCCATGCGCTCCGGTAGCGACATGACGGTCGAAGCGGTCTCCCAGCGCGGCACGGCGACCACCTATACTTATTCGCTGAACGGGGTGACCGCTGCCCTGAAGCGCATGGCATCCTGCAACTAGGCCATGGCACGCCGTCGATACCGTGCAGCACACCGGCTGGGCTGGCTGCCGGCTGCTTGCTCGGCATCGTGCTCTCCAGCCAAATGACATCCGCCGATGGCATCTCCGGCTGCATGCATCGCGCGCTGCTATCCAGCCACCGTACTGCGCTGATCGGCCCCTGGATGGCCTCGCCGGTGCCGATCCGCGCTACACCGCGCGCCTCGGCGAATGCCGTTGCAAAGCTCGCGGCGCGCGTCCGGGTCGCCGTCCGCTCATGTGATGGTACATGGTGCAATGTCGAGGTGACCGGCCATGACGTCGGCGGGTTCGTTCGCCAGTCCGCCCTATCGGGCGTCTATCCGAACGAGAAGATCATGTAGCCCTGCAACGGCCGACTCAGGGACCGGCCCCGCCGAGGAAGGCAAGCCGGGTGAAGATCGTGTAGTGCGACTCCGACGCCATCATCGCCACGAAGACGAGGACGAGCAGCGGCGGCAGCAATATCGCGTAGACGAGCGCCAGCCGTTCCCAGGCCATGTGCATGAAAATGGCAACGATCAGTCCGGCCTTTAGCATCATGAACACGATGATGAGCGTCCAGCGGGGATAGCCCTGGATACCGAGATAATCGACGAGATAGGAGAAGGTGCTGAGGACGAACAGCAATCCCCAGACGACGAGGTAGAGCCTGATCGGATGCTGTTGGCCGGAGTGTGCTTGTGCCTGTGCCATGGATGCGACCTCACCACAAATAGAAGAAGGCAAAGATGAAGACCCAGACGAGGTCGACGAAGTGCCAGTACAGGCCCATGATCTCGACGTTCTCATAGCTGCCCCTGCGGCTTGTGAAGAAGCCGCGCTGGCCCGTATCGAAGTCCCCGCGCCATACCTTGCGCGCGGTAACCAGCAGGAAGATTACGCCGAAGGTCACGTGCGTCCCGTGAAAACCGGTGATCATGAAGAAGGATGATCCGAACTGTGCCGCGCCCCACGGGTTTTCCCAGGGGCGCACGCCTTCGGTGATGAGCTTCGTCCATTCGAAAGCCTGCATTCCGACAAAGGTCGCGCCGAGCGCGGCGGTCAGAAGCAGCAAAGCGGCCGTTTTCCCGCGCTCGCGGCGATAACCGAAATTGACAGCCATGGCCATCGTGCCACTGCTGCTGATCAGGATGAAGGTCATGATCGCGATGAGGATCAGCGGGACCTCCTGGCCGCCGATATTGAGCGCGAAGACCTCGCTCGGATTAGGCCACGGAACCGGCGTCGACATCCGCGCGGTCATATAGGCCAGCAGGAAGCAGCCGAAGATAAAAGTATCGCTGAGGAGAAAGATCCACATCATGGCCTTGCCCCAGGAGACGTTCTTGAACGCCCGCTGGTCCGAGGCAAAGTCGGCCGCCACGCCGCGCAGGCCGGCGGGCGGCCCCATGGCGACGTCGTCGGTTTGCATTCGGGTCAGTTCGGCCATCTTCCACCCCTTAAGAAACGAGTTGGCGGCAGAGATCGACGAAGTCGTTTGCCCAGCCGGTAAAAAGCGCGAAGAGAAGCAGCCACACGACGAGCATGAAGTGCCAGTAGGTGGCGCAGAGCTCGACACCGAGGCGCAGCCTGGCGGAAGCGGCGGTGCCGCCTGCGAGCAAGCGCAATCTGGTTCGCGCAAGCACTGCCAGCCCACCGAGGATATGCAGGCCATGCAATCCCGTCAGCATGTAGAAGAAACTGTTTGCCGGGTTATCGGCAAGGACATATCCGGCCGCGACCAGCTGCAGCCAGGCGACGACCTGCCCGGCAAGAAAGAGCACTGCGGTCGCCAGCGCTATATCAAGCGCAAGCCGCAGGCCGTCACCGGCGCCCCGGCGCGCTTCAACCACCGCCCATTGCAGAGCCGCGCAGCTGGCGATCAAGACAGCGCTATTCGCCCAAAGAAGCCGAGGAACGGGCATTGCCCACCAATCCGCACCGCTCATTCGCGAAAGATAAGCACTGGCCAACAGGGAAAAGAGCGCGCCGACCACCGCGAGGAAAATGCCGAGGCCGATCTTGGCGGTCGGGATCGGCGGCTTCGCCGGTCCCGCGATATCATCAAGCGTGCCGACCTCCATCCATGGCTTCGACATCATCCTCTGCCCGGACAGCCACCAGATGACGATTGCGGCTATTCCCGCGAGAAAGACAAGAACCACACTCATGTGTGCGCCCTCGACACTCCGGCCATAGGCGGCTGGTTCTGGGGTATGAAGTCTTCGGGAGCGCCGGGTACACTGTAGTCGTAGGCCCAGCGATAGACGATCGGAAGCTCCTTGCCCCAGTTGCCATGGGCGGGCGGCGTCTGAGGAGTCTGCCACTCGAGCGTCGTCGCTCGCCACGGATTGCCACCGGCCTCGCGACCGCGGAACAGACTCCAAATGATATTGAACAGGAACACCATCTGCGCCGCCCCGACGACAAGCGCCGCGACCGAAATGAACATGTTCAGGTCATGCACCGAAGGCGGAATGAAAACCGTGTCGCCAAGCTCGAAATAGCGCCTCGGCACGCCCACCAGGCCTACATAATGCATGGGGAAGAAGATCGCATAGGCGCCGATGAAGGTAACCCAGAAATGGATCCGACCGAGAACCTCGTCGAGCATCCGCCCGGTAATCTTCGGATACCAGTGATAGATTGCGCCGAAGACCACCATGATGGGCGCGACGCCCATCACCATGTGGAAATGCGCTACCACGAACATCGTATCGGACAGTGGCACGTCCACCACGACGTTGCCGAGGAACAGTCCGGTCAGCCCGCCATTGACGAAGGTCACGATGAAACCGATGGCAAACAGCATCGGCAGCGTCAGGTGGATATCACCCCGCCACAGCGTCAGCACCCAATTGTAGACCTTGATCGCGGTCGGCACGGCGATGATCAACGTTGTCGTGGCGAAGAAGAACCCGAAATTCGGGTTCATGCCGCTGACATACATGTGATGCGCCCATACGATGAAGCTCAGCGCCCCGATAATCACGATCGCCCAGACCATCATGCGGTAGCCGAAGATGTTCTTGCGCGCATGCGTGCTGATAAGATCGGAGACGATGCCGAATGCCGGAAGCGCGACGATGTAGACTTCCGGATGCCCAAAGAACCAGAAGAGGTGCTGGAACAGGATCGGGCTACCGCCATCGGATTTCAGCTGCTCTCCCATTTCGACAATCGCAGGCATGAAGAAGCTGGTGCCGAGCAGCCGGTCAAACAGCATCATGACGGCGGCGACGAAGAGCGCCGGGAAAGCCAGCAACGCCATGACGGTTGCTGTGAAAATGCCCCATACTGTCAATGGCATCCGCATCAGCGTCATGCCGCGCGCCCGCCCTTGCAGCACGGTGACGACATAGTTCAAGCCACCCATCGTGAAGCCGATGATGAAGATGATGAGGGACGAGAGCATCAGGATGATACCCCAGTCGCGCCCGCCTGGCGTACCTGACGTCAGTGCCTGCGGCGGGTAAAGCGTCCAGCCGGCCCCCGTCGGTCCGCCAGGGGCGAAGAAGCCCGCAACAAGCACGATCACGGCCAGCAGATAAAGCCAGTAGCTCAGCATGTTCGCATAGGGGAACACCATATCGCGGGCGCCGACCATCAACGGAATCAGGTAATTGCCGAAGCCGCCGAGGAAAAGCGCGGTCAGGAGATAGATCACCATGATCATCCCGTGCATGGTGATGAACTGGTAATAATGATCCGCATCGATGAAGGAAAAATAGCCGGGAAAACCGAGCTGTAGGCGGATCAGCCACGACAGCACCAGCGCCACCAGACCGATCGAAAAGGCCGTCACCGAATACTGAATGGCAATGACCTTGGCATCCTGACTGAAGACGTATTTCGTCCACCAGCTCCTCGGATGATAGAGCTCAACATCCGCCACCTCGGCGGGTGGGATAACATCGCCGGCACTGGTTGGAATATCAACCATCGCATGCCTTCCTTCCTCCTCCCGTTACGGCCGCTCCCCCGGCCGCAACGCCGGCCTACTTGGCCGGTTCAACCGCTGCCATCAGCTGCGAAAACGTCTGCTGCTGCGCGAGCCACGCCTGGTAGGCGTCCGGCTCGTCGACGACGACAGTCCCTCGCATCTGCGGATGTCCGACGCCACAAAGCTCCGCGCACAGCACTTCGAAGGTGCCCGTCCGCGTCGGCGTGAACCAAAAATAGGTGACCGAACCGGGGATCATGTCCATCTTCGCCCGGAACTCGGGAACGTAGAAATCATGCAGCACATCGATCGAGCGCAGGTGTACGCGGACCGACTTGCCGATCGGCAAGTGCAGTTCGGCGCCTGAGATGATGATGTCGTCGAGGCCAGCCGGATCGTTCGTGATCACGCCGAGCGGATTGTCGGCGGTCACCGCTCGATTGTCTGCCCTGCCGAGCTTGCCATCGGCGCCCGGCAACCGGAAATTCCACAGCCACTGCTGCCCTACGACTTCGATTTCGCCAGCATCCGGCGGCACCGTCACGAACTGGTTCCAGACGACGAGACCAGGCGCCAGCATCGCTGCCACACCAAGGGCCGTGCTGCCGGCAAGCCACCATTCCAGACGCTTGTTCTCGGGCTCGTAGGCGGCCCGATTGCCCGGCCGATGGCGGAAACGAAAGATGCAGTAGGCCATGAAGGAGATCACCGCGACGAAGACGATGCCGGTGATCCAGAATGTAATGATGATGGTATTGTCGATGTAGTTCCAGTTCGAAGCGATCGGAGTCCACCACCACGGGCTGAGCAGGTGGAAAACCACCGACCCGATGACGATCAGACCGAGAACCAGCACGACAACCATGCGTTCCTCCCAATGCCCGGCCGGCTGTGGAAATTACCCGCAATCCGCTGGCACTTGCGTTAGGACTATCTCATAAACAAAACATCACGGCAATGGCGCGAAATGACGCCAACGAGCCGTCTGCCTCTACATCAATAAGCTGATTTCATTTCGAGAATTGCTTGAGATAAGCTAGCAGATTGGTGATATCGCCGTCGTCCTTCAGCCCGACGAACACCATCTTCGTACCCTTAACCTTCAACTTTGGGTCGTGAAGATAATCGCGCAGAGTCGCTTCGTCCCAGACCAACCCGGCTGTGCCCGCCGCCTTCATCGCCGCTGAATAGGCAAAATCCGGATGCGTCCCGGCTGTTCGGCCGAACAGGTGGTTCAGCGACGGCCCGACCTTGTTCTTGTCGGTGTCGGCAATATGACAGACCGCGCACTTCTTAAAGACCGTTTCCCCGGCCGCCACGTCGCCCTCTTGGGCGATTGCAGACGAGGCGGAAAGACAGATCAGTGAAATCAAAGCAGCAAGACCGTGGTAACGCATAGCAATCCTCATCCTCCAAAGGTTGCTCGAAACCGGCCGCGCGCGCGATTTGCGGCGTGCGCCGTCCATCACACTTGCGTCGCCACAACGCTGTGCAAACGACATGTGTGATCAAGCAAAGCTATGGTCCGGCTGCGTTAAGTCAATTCGCACAAATGGCTGTAGGCCACGAAGCGCCCGCGATGCGCGGCATTAGGCCGCAGCGCGAAGGAAGTTTCCAAGCCCGGCGAAAAGCTCGACCGATTTCAATCTCGCCTCGATATCGTGGATCGGCATGGAGATGATCACTTCATCCGCCTGCGTCTCGGCAAGGAATTCGGTGAGCTTTGCCTCCGCGGTCTTCGGCGACCCGACGACGGCATAGCGCAGCGTGTGCTCGACCGTCAGCTTCTCCATCGGGGACCAGAAGCTCCCCATATCGGCGACCGGCCGCGGAAACTGGCCACGCACATTGCGGCGCAGATTGACGAACTGCTGCTGGGCCGAGGTGAAATGGTATTGCGCCTCCTCATCCGTTGCGGCAACGGACCCCATGACACCAACCATGACATAGGGCTTGTCGAGCATGGCGGAAGGTGTGAAGCGGCTGCGATAGATGTCAATGGCATCAAGCAGCGAGTCCGGCGCAAAATGCGAGGCGAAGGCATAAGGCAGCCCCAACATCGCGGCGAGCTGCGCGCTGTAGAGGCTGGAACCCAGAAGCCAGATCGGAACGTTGGAATTCATGCCGGGAACCGCAAGGATCGCCTGGTTCTCGATCGGCGTGCCCAGCAACTGCTGCAATTCGACCACGTCGTTCGGAAAGCTCTGGGCGCCCGCATCGAGATTGCGCCGCAGGGCCCGGGCGGTCCGCATGTCGGTGCCGGGCGCACGCCCCAGGCCGAGATCGACGCGGCCCGGAAACAGCGCTTCCAGCGTTCCGAATTGCTCTGCAATGACAAGCGGCGAGTGGTTCGGCAGCATGATGCCGCCCGAGCCGATGCGGATCCGCTTGGTTGCCGCGCCGACGTGGCCGATCACGACCGCCGTCGCCGCGCTGGCAATACCCGGCATGCCGTGATGTTCCGCAAGCCAGAAGCGGTTGTACCCGAACCCTTCGGCCTTCTGCGCCATGCGCGCCGAACTCTCGAGCGACTGGCGGATCGTCCCGCCTTCTGGAACAGGAGAGAGATCGAGAATGGAGAAGGGAACCATGACGAAGCCTGTCGGTAATTGGAAGGACAGGTCTATGTAGGTGGCCGCTCGGCCCATTCCAAACGAGCGGGAAAGAAAAAGGGCCGGTCTCCCGGCCCTCGTTCATCTGCCGATCACGGTTCAAGCCCGACGTCGCAGCAGGTGTACCTCGGCGCCCTGGTGATGTTCCGCCTGCGCCAGCGTGAAATTCGCCAGCTGCCGGTCCATTTCGACCGCTTCGGTCGCGAGCCGATGGATCGCAGCCGTCGTTTCCTCGACCATGGCGGCATTCTGCTGCGTCATCGCATCAAGCTCTGAGACCGCGGAGTTGATTTGACGCAGGGTGTCGGCTTCCTCGCGCGTCGTTTCCATGATCTCGCTGATCTGGCCGTTGATTGCCTCCACATGGCTGCCGATCCCCGTCAGCGCGTCGCCGGCACGCTCAACGAGCGACACGCCCATCTCCACTTCATGCGTGGACTTCTGCAAGAGGCTCGATATTTCCTTTGCGGCACTCGATGAACGCTGTGCCAGTTCGCGCACTTCCATGGCGACCACGGCGAAGCCCTTACCGGACTCGCCTGCCCGTGCAGCCTCGACGCCGGCATTGAGCGCCAGCAGGTTGGTCTGGAAGGCGATCGCATCGATAACGGCGATGATCGAATTGATCTGGCGCGACGACGCCTGGATCGCCTCCATCGCGGCAATTGTCTCGCGCATGATCTGGCTGGAGCCGGTCGTCTCCCGCTTGGCGTCGCGGGCGATGCGTTCGGCCTGCTCCGCACGCTCGATCTGAACGCGGACCGACTGGGTGATCGCATCGATCGCATTCGCGGTCTCGGTGATAGAGGCGGCCTGCCGCTCGGTCCGACCGGCAAGCTCATCGGCACCGGTGCGCATTTCCTCGGAACCCGAACGCACGGCCATGGAGTTGCCGCCGATCGCCGTCATCGTTTCGCTGAGGGTAGCCAGCGCCTCGTTGAAGTTGACCCGGAGGCCTTCGAGTTCGTTCGGGAAGCGGGTCTCGATCTGATGGGCAAGATCGCCGTTGGCAAGGTGATGCAGGCCCTCGTCGATCGCCTGGACGACTTCCTGCAGGGTCCGTGCTTCCGCCTCGCGCTCAGCCATGTGCTGCTGGCGATCCCGCTCCGCGCGAGCCCGCGTTTCGTTGCTGGCAGCTTCCAGGTCGCGGCTCTCGACAAGCGACTGCTTGAACCGCGCCAATGCCTTGGCCATCGTGCCGATTTCGTCGCCGCGGTTCTGGCTGCCGATCTCGACTTCGAGGTTGCCGTCGGCGACGTCACGCGTGACGTCCGCGAGCCGGGCAAGCGGCGAGAACAGCAGCTTGGTGATGGCCCAGGTTGCCACGGCCATGATGATCAGAACACCAAACGCAATCATCGTCAGGAGCGTGGCGATCTCCAGCGAGCCAGCATTGAGTTCGCTGATGCGGACGCTTTCCACGACGAGGAAGCGGGAGCCCTGATAATCGATGCCGCGAACATAGGCTCGTGCCGAGCCATCGGCGCGATCGAAGTCGTCGACCGTCATGCCCTTGGCCGACAGCGCGTCCTTCGCGAAGGTGAAAGGCGTGGTATCGAGCGTTGCCAGCTGGCCGGACGAGTTTACGCCGATCGCCGATCCGTCATCCGAGATGATAGCGGCTTGCGCCGTGCTACCGGACACGATGCCCTTGGCGAGAATGCTGGTGATGATGTTGTCGCGGACCTTGAAGAGCATCACGCCCTTCGCCGCGCCGAGCTTGACGATCGGCACGGCATAGAAGATTGCCGACTTGCCGTTCGCCGCGTCGACGCGAAGACCGGAAAAGCCGGTGGGGGCGGAATCGTCAGTCGCCTTTGCGGTGTTGGCGATCGCCTTGGCGAAGGCAAGGCCGGCGCCGGTCGCCTTCCATGCATCGGTCTTCAGGTTCTCCGCGAAATCGTCGTTCTTCTTGTAGGAGTAGAGGACGTTGCCATCGAGATCGGCGATCAGCAGGTCGCTGAAGGCGGTATTCTCCAGGTCGCGGGCCACTTCACCCTGCGTCGTTTCATGGTTGGCGTAGTAGAAGCCGCTTGGTGCCTGCGGCTTCACCAGTTTTTCGCGCTGGTCGGCCGGGTTCGGATTGTTGGTGATGAACACCTTCTTCAATTCGGCGCGCGCATCACCCGACGTCTTCTCGATTGTCTTCCAACCGCTCTTCAGGCTTGTAATCGACATCTGCAACGCTTCGATGCGCGCAATCGAGTTCGCCTGGTTTTCCAACTGCTCAAGCTGATCCTGCAGCATGTCGCCGCGGAAGATCAGGACGCTCTCCTTCGCCTTGAGTGCCTGCTCACCGGAAATGCGGCTGCTGGCGAAGTAAGCAAGCACGTTGATGACCGCAATCGACAGTGCGGTCAGCAGTATAAATGTCGCGATGACCTTGAAGGACAGGGATTTAAATCTCTGAACCATGAACGATGAACCCTTCCGGAACGGCTCATACCGGCAGAGCGTGGAACATCCTGCCGGCTGACCTGAAAACAGAAAACGGGAACCTTGCCTTCCTGAGAAGGGAGTTCCTCTGACATTTTGTGGATCAAAAGTCGGCTATGGAGCTTAAATTGCCGTAAACAGCGTGTGGCAAAAACAAGGAATGTTTTTGTTTTGTTCACATATCGATGGCAGTTATTTGGCGAGTGCAATAGGGTGAAGCATGCAAAATACGATTCGCATCATCGGCGTTGATCCGGGCCTGCGCCGCACGGGCTGGGGAATTATCGACACGCTCGGCAATTCCTTGCGCTTCGTCGCGTCCGGTACGGTCACCTCGGACGGCGACCTGGACCTGGCCTCGCGCCTTTGCCAGCTGCACGATGGCCTGGCGGAAGTCGTGCACAGCTATCAGCCTGATGAGGCTGCCGTCGAACAAACCTTCGTCAACAAGGACGCCGTTGCAACGCTGAAACTCGGGCAGGCACGCGGCATTGCCATGCTGGTCCCTGCCCGCGCCGGTTTGCCCGTCGCCGAATATGCGCCAAACGCTGTCAAGAAGGCGGTCATCGGTGTCGGCCACGGCGAGAAGCAGCAGATCCACATGATGCTGAAAATCCTGATGCCCAAGGTCGAATTCAAGGGCAACGACGCGGCTGATGCGCTGGCCATCGCCATCTGCCACGCTCATAACCGCGGCAGCAGCCGCATGCGGCAGGCGGCGCTTGCCGGCTAATCTTCACTGAAAACCCACCGAACGGACCATTTGCATGATCGGCAAGCTCAAAGGCACCATCGATGAAATCGGCGATGACTACGTCCTCGTCGATGTCCACGGCGTCTGCTACGTCGCCTTCTGCTCGGCGCGCACGCTCTCCCGCCTCGGCTCGGTGGGCGAGGCCTGTGTGCTTTTCATCGAGACCTATGTTCGCGAAGACCAGCTGAAGCTCTTCGGCTTCATGACCGCGCTCGAGAGAGAGTGGTTCATCCTCCTGCAGAGCGTACAGGGCGTTGGTGCAAAGGTGGCTCTCGCCGTCCTTTCGACCCTGCCTCCAAGCGAACTGGCGAACGCCATCGCGCTGCAGGATCGCACGGCAGTCGCCCGCGCTCAGGGCGTTGGTCCCAAGGTTGCCGTGCGCATCGTCACCGAACTGAAGAACAAGGCGCCGGCCTTCGCCGGAGAAGCGTCGGCCACCATCGGCCTCAAGCAGGAGCTCGGTGAAGGTGTTGCCGCTGCCCCTGTCGCCGACGCGGTATCCGCGCTGACGAACCTCGGCTATTCCCGCGACCAGGCTGCCAATGCCGTTGCCGCCGCAATGAAGACCGCCGGTGAAGGCGCCGACAGCGCCAAGCTCATCCGCCTTGGGTTGAAGGAACTGGCTCGCTGATCCAATTGCCCGAGCGGGTGCCAAAAGCGTTCGGCTTGGTGTATTGGTCACGAGCGTTTGAAGATTGGGAAATGCCAGCATGAGTGAAGCCGCGCGCCTGATATCGGCCGAGAAACGAGGCGAAGACCTGGATGTGACGCTGCGGCCGCAGTCGCTGGACGAGTTCACCGGCCAGGCGGAAGCGCGCGCAAACCTGAAGGTGTTCATCGAGGCGGCGAAGAACCGTGGTGAGGCGCTGGATCACGTCCTTTTCGTTGGCCCGCCCGGCCTCGGCAAGACGACGCTCGCGCAGATCATGGCGAAGGAACTCGGCGTCAATTTCCGCTCGACGTCCGGTCCGGTTATTGCCAAGGCGGGCGATCTCGCCGCTCTACTGACCAATCTCGAAGAGCGCGACGTGCTCTTCATCGACGAAATTCACCGGCTCAACCCGGCCGTCGAGGAAATCCTCTACCCCGCGATGGAGGATTTCCAGCTCGACCTCATCATCGGCGAAGGACCAGCCGCGCGCTCTGTCAAGATCGACCTGTCGAAATTCACCCTCGTTGCAGCAACGACCCGCCTTGGCCTTTTGACCACGCCGCTTCGCGACCGTTTCGGCATTCCCGTCCGCCTGAGCTTCTATACCGTCGAGGAATTGGAGCTGATCGTTCGACGCGGCGCACGCCTGATGAACCTGCCCATGACCGACGAGGGTGCACGGGAAATCGCCCGGCGCGCTCGTGGAACGCCGCGTATTGCCGGTCGCCTGCTGCGGCGCGTGCGCGATTTCGCGGAAGTGGCGAAGGCTGAAGCCGTCACCCGCGAGATTGCCGATGAGGCGCTGACCCGGCTGCTCGTCGACAACATGGGCCTCGACCAGCTCGACAAGCGCTACCTCAACATGATCGCGGTCAATTTCGGCGGCGGCCCCGTCGGCATCGAAACCATCGCCGCAGGGCTTTCCGAACCACGCGACGCGATCGAGGACATCATCGAGCCCTACATGATTCAGCAGGGTTTCATTCAGCGCACCCCACGCGGCCGCGTCCTGACCGCGACGGCCTGGAAGCACCTCGGCATGCAGCCCCCAAAGGATCTGGAAGCGGCACAGTTTCGCTTGTTCCAGGAGGACGACTGACGCTTGCGGGTTGCCCGTCAAGAAACGGAGTTACCGATGCCGACTTTCGACCCATGCAGGACCACACGGAAGCTTGCCTATAACAATGCGCTTGCGAACCATCGCCTGCATGAAGCCTGCAGCAGGTTGAAGCCGGGAGAGTTCGAGGCGGCACGCGTAAGCTTCTTTCCGTCGATCAAGGCGACGCTCAACCATATTCTGACGGTCGACTGGTTTTACGTTGATGCGCTCGAAGGCGGCATGCTTGGGCCTACCGCCTGGGATGTCGAGGAGCCTTTCGACGACATCGCGGCGCTTGCCGCAGAGCAAACCAAAGTCGATCGTCGGCTGGTCGCGCTTTGCGAGCCGGCAACGCCGGAAAAGCTGGCGTCGACGACCGAGATCCATCGTTCGGGGCGCATTCAGCGCGAGCGGATGGAAGACGTTTTGAACCACCTGTTCCAACACCAGACGCATCATCGCGGCCAGGTTCATGCGATGTTGGCAGGAACGAGCGTACATCCACCGCAGCTCGATGAATTCATCGTTGCCGATGATGGTCGCTTCCGGAGCGGCGATATCGCCGCTCTCGGCTGGAGTGAAGAGCAGTTGATGCGCTAGCCTGGGGCGGCGCGACGCAGCCTAGTCCTGAAGCCGCGCCTTCAGCCCATCGATGATCGTCTTGCTCAAGAGCTCATAGTTCTCATCGAAGTGGTGATCGCCGGCAAGGGCAATCACATCGGCACCGCTGTCCTTGAGATCAGGGCAGGCCACCTCGTCGTCATCTTCCTTTCCGTAGATGCACTGGACGATCTTGGGGTCGACCTTCTTCAGGTCATCAACCGGATCGCCGCCCGCACCTTCCGTCTTCTGGCCGAGCCAGCCCATGACGGAGATCTGGTAATCGACCTCATGCGACAGGGACAGGAGCGACATCTGCGCGACGGTTGCCTTGGCGGCCGGCTTCAGGCGCGTAAACGCGGCAGGCACGACATCGGCGCCGAAGGAATAGCCGATCAGCAGAACGTGCTTCACCTTCCACTGCTTGCGATAAAGCTCGATAATCTTGCCGAGATCATCCGCCGTCTGCTGCGGCTGGCGCTCCGACCAGAAGTAATGCAGCGAGTCGATGCCGACGACCGGCACACCCTGCTTCTGCAGCGCCGCACCAACCTCCTTGTCGATATCGCGCCACCCGCCATCACCGGAGTAGATGACCGCCATCGTGTCGAAAGCCGGCTTGGCATCGAGAATGGTGAGCGGGAGGCCGAGCGGATTGTCTGCACTGCCGGAGGCGTCGATCAGGTCCGAGAGCGTGTCGGCAAGCGTCGTCTGGGCATCGTCCCCGGAATCGCGGATATCGATGTCCGAGTGCTGCTTCTTGAGTTCTTCGACATGCGCACGGCCCTCCTTTTCTGCTGCCGCCGTAAACGAGGCGATGATCGGGTCCGGCAGCGATGTTTCGCTGAGCCCATAGATCATGCGGTCGCCGACCGTTTGCTTCTTCGCCGGCGTGCACAGTTCCTTGGTAAGCGGAATCCCGGCAACTGGATCGATCGCCAGCGTCTGGCCGATCGTCGCATCCGGGGTCTGCGCCGCGATCGCCAGCGCCAGCGCACCGCCCTCGCCGACGCCGGCAACGATCGGCAGATGGTATGCACTGTTGCCCGCCGCGCGCTGTACCTGCTGGCTCAGCGATTCAAGATCGGACACCATGTAGATGCAGCCGTCATTCTGGCTGACGTCGTAGTTTCTGAGCGCCTCCATATAGGCCACGAAATCGATGCCAATGACGACGGCTCCCTGCTCGACGAGACGGTTTGCCTCTGCCTTCTCATTATCGCCCCAGCCGGCGCCATCCGAGATCAGCACAACGGCGCCTTTCACGTCGCCTTCGGGCAGGAAAATATGCGGCGAAGGAATGAGCCCGGTCTCGAAGCTCTGTGTCGTCTCGGTCGCCGCCATTGCCGCCGGAACGGACAGCGACAGGGCGCAGACGGCTGCAAGAAGGTGTCTTTTCATCATTTCCTCACTACCCCTCTCAATCCGCCGCC
This sequence comes from Rhizobium sp. 57MFTsu3.2, assembly GCF_012932765.1. Lineage (NCBI taxonomy): Bacteria > Pseudomonadati > Pseudomonadota > Alphaproteobacteria > Hyphomicrobiales > Rhizobiaceae > Rhizobium > Rhizobium sp. 57MFTsu3.2. Next base: position 51,026 of record NZ_JDWI01000018.1, on the reverse strand, counting down.
GATCAGGAATGTTGCGTCCATCAGAGCGATCATCGGATTGCCTCCACCCGAAACCGCAAGATACCGCGGATGCCAGTGCGGATGGAACTTTGATTTGAAGGCCCTGAGGCCCTTGAAGTTATAAAACCGCTCGCCGTGTTCGAAGACGGTGCTGCCGACGCGGTCCCAGACCGGCGCCATCTCGCGCTTCGACATGCCCGAAAGCGGCGCCATGCCGAGATTGAAATGCGCAAACCCCTGGTCGCGCAGATATTCCATGATCTGGACAAAGAGGAAGTCCATCGACCCTTTCGGCGCATCCGGGGAGAACCGCATCAGGTCGATGGTCCCCTCGTCCTTCGCGGCGGTGATCAGGATGTTGGCGAAGGCCACGATCCTGCCTTCCCGCTTCAGGATGCCGACGGGTTGGGCAACGATATAGTCTGGATCGAACGCACCGAGCGAGAAACCCTTCTCCTTGGCATTGTGATCCTCGAGCCACGCATTCGAAACCGAGCCAAGCTCATCCATTGCGGCGGGAACGTCTTCCGGCGCGATAACCTCGAATTCAAGGCCGTCGCGTTGCGCGCGGCTCGCGGTTTGCCGCAGGTTTGCCCACTTGCCGCCCTTCATCTCGAAGGTTTTCAAATCGGCAACGGCAAGCTCGCCGAGCTTGAAGGCACGCAGCCCTGCATCGGCACAATGCGAAAGAAGCGCCGGAGAGATCTGGTAAAAGACTGCGCGGCAGCCGGCGGCGCGTGCGGACTCCACGAAACGCCAGACCAGCTCTGGAATGGCGCTGCGCTCCCCGATCGGATCGAAAAGAGCGATCCAGGAGCGCCCCTGCCTTCCATACATGATGAAAGCGTCGCCTTTCTCCGAGAACATGATGCTCTTGTCGCCCATGCGCACCAGATTGGCGTCGGCAAAGCGCTGCTTCTCGACGATACCGACCGCCCGCTGCAACGCGTCGGTGGAAGCAGGTTCCGGCTTGACCGTCGCCGGACGGAGCAGACTGAAGATCGCAATCGCCGAGGAAATGATCGTAAGGCCGAGCACGGCGCGCAGACCGCGCGGGGCCTCGCCGGCAAATTCGAACTGCCACCAGAGCTCGTTGCTGTATTCGACGTCACGATAGACGAAGAGCAGGATCACGATCGCACCGACGCAGATCACGGCGATCGCCGTCAGCCATGAGGCCGTCAGCGTCTGGTTGAGAAGGGACGCATGTCTGCGAAACAGCCGGCGGCTGACGAACAGGCCGAAGATCAGGAAACCGAGGAAACAGGCCTCGACCAGTGCAATCGCCTTCAGCAGCGACAAGGTCAACGCCGCCGCGGCCGACAGGATCGACACCCACCAGGCACCGTCGAGCTTCTGGCCGAGACCGCGTGCCGCAACGACCAGTGTCAGCCCGAGCAGGCTGGAGAGGAAATGCGCCCCCTCGACGAGCGGCAACGGCAGGTAGTTCGCAAGAAACTCGAGATTCTGGTCCGGCGTCGGCGTCACGCTCGAAAAGATCAACATGACGCCGAGGAGGAGCGATAGGGTCGAGAGCAACTGCGGCATCAGCCGGATGCCGATCCGTCGGATGCCTGACGCAACCGGGTGATCGGCAAACCGGCGAAGCTCGGTTGCCGAGACGGCCAGCACAGCGATCAGCAACGGCAGAACGTGATAGATCAGGCGGTAGAGAACCAACGAACCAAGCACTGCGTCGATGTTCACTGCGCTGCCAAGCGAAGCGATGATAACGGTCTCGAACACACCGAGGCCGGCCGGTACATGGCTCAACACTCCAAGCCCAACCGCAATGGCATAGACAGCCAGGAATACCGGCCAGCTGATCGCGGCCTGTGGCAGCAAGACATAAAGGACGGTCGCCGAGGCGGCGATGTCGAAGGCGGTCACCAGGAACTGCCGCGACCATGTGCGCGAGTCCGGCAATCGGACCGAGACGGGACCGAGGTGGACTGCGCGCCCCTCGCGTCCCAGGAACATGATGACGCCGAGGCCGGCAATGACCATACCGGCCATCAGCCGCAGGGTCAGGCTGCCGACATTGATCAGAGGCGCGATTTCATCGGCGATGATCAGGAGCGAGATAGCGGCAACGCCCGCAAGCCCGAGGCCGAACGACAGCGTCACGAATGCGATGACCCGGCCAATCTCCTCAGGCGTCAGGCCGAGGCGCGAATAGGCGCGATAGCGGATTGCACCGCCGCTCAGCGCCCCGAAGCCCGCCGTATTGCCGACCGCATAGGCGCTGAAGGCGGTCAGCGCCACCTGCGGAAATGGCAGCTTGCGGCCAACATATTCAATGGCATTGACGTCATAGAAAACGAGGGCAAGAAAGCTCATGCCGGTGAACAGGAGGGCCAGAAAAATCGAGCTGACCTTGGTATCGGCCAGCGCCTGAACGACGTCGTCATATCGCACTTCGTTCGTCAGTTGCACGATTGCGAAGCCGACGAGACAGAACAGCGCGAGCGTCGCCAGTGCTGTCAGGTGCGCACGGTAGCGCCTGAAGAATCCACGTACCGAAGATTCGTCGGCGTCTTCGATTTCTTCTAACTTGCCGTGTCCCGACATCTCGTACCGCCGCAATATTCCAGTTTGGTGGGAATCATGTCCGAAACACGTAACATGCGCGGCACGCAAGCTCTATGAGTGCGCAGCCTGCCCGACCCTGAACCGCCGATCTCGCCTGCTTCATCTCCAATTGGGGCAAATTTGGCGCAGGGCGCGCCGGCGCACATTGCAATTTCGTAACGTTGACAGGGTTGGAGCGGCAAAAAAGCACTGAACGAGGCTAGCCCGCTCCGATAAGCGAGTCCCGGATGCTACGCCGCGGGCTCATCTGAATTCGAGCGTTGCGAAAGATGGCGGGCGGCGGCTGCATGCGCCTCGGACTCGTGCCCTTCGCTCGAAACCTGCACCGTCGGCACAGCAAACTCGATGCCGTTTTCCTTGAAGGCGTTGCGGATCATGGCCAGGGCATTGCGTCGGATGACGAATTGCTCGCCGGGCTTGGTCATCATTGCCAGCCGGATGACAATCGCGAACTCGCCGAACTGTTCCACGCCCTTCATCTTCAGCGTCTCGATGATGTGCGGACTGTAGTCGGGATTATCCAGCAGTTGCTGTCCGATCTGCTTGATCACCTTCTTCGCCTTCACGAGGTCGGTGTCGTAGGTGACGTTCAGGGTAATCTTGTCGATCGTCCAGTCTCGGTTGAGGTTCCTGACCGCGCCGAGTTCGCCGAACGGCACCGTCGTCAGCGGCCCGCGGTGATGCCTCAGCCGCACCGAGCGCAGGCTGAAGGCTTCAACAACGCCCTTGTGGCTACCGCTCTCGATATACTCGCCGACACGGAAGGCATCGTCCCAAAGATAGAACATGCCGCTGATGACATCCTTCACGATGGTCTGTGCGCCGAAGCCCACGGCGACGCCGACCACGCCGGCACCGGCGATCAGCGGGCCAATTTCGACCCCGAGGCCCGACAGCACCATCAGTACAGCAATGACAGCAATGACCACGGCGAGGATATTGCGGAAGATCGGCAACAATGTCTGCAGGCGGGCGCGGCTGGCTTTTTCCTCATCCGTTATCGCGCCTTCGATCCTGGAGTCATCGAGCTTGCCGTTGATGTATGCGCGCGCCAGGTGCCACAACAGATCGGCAGCGAGCAGGATGACGATGCCGCCGATCGCGCCACGGGCAAGCCGATCGAGCATGGTCTCGCCGGCGGCCATGCGATCGGCCGCAAGCCCGATCATGCGGCCAAGCCAGAAAGCCGCGGCCGTGATGATAAGGGCTCGAACGCCACGGTCGAGAAGCACAGTCGCAATCCGGCGCCCGGCGAGAAAGCCCGCCTCGGCCTGGTGCAGGGAACGAACGGCCAGCGTTGCAACCGAGAGAGCACGCGGCAGGAGCACGGCATAGATCCCGAGCCAGAGCAGCAGGTTGAACCCTGAAACCCAGAGAAGCCAAAGGAAAGCGAAATAGAGCGTCAGCCCCCAGGAAACGGTGAAGCTGCGATGCTCTCCCTCCTCCACCGGACGGTGCCAGATCGCCTCCACTGCGATGGCGAAGAGCCCGATGCCGAGAATGTAGCCGACAAAGTAGCGCGCGCCCTCGGAAAAGCCGAGCGGCACCATCAGTTGGATCACCGCCCAGCCGAATGCGAAGTAGATCGCGAAGGTCGCGCAACGCCGGAACCAGAAAAGCCCCCTGGCGCGCGAAATCTGGCGCTCGCCATCCGCACGCGGCAAGGTAACGAGGGCGACCAGGAGCCGCCCGAGCGCGACGGTAAAGCGGGCGACGATGAGTGCGACTGCAATCGCGATGGCCATGGACCGCGTGATCGGAGGCCAGTTGAAAGCGAGCAAAGGCACCAGTGTCGCCATCGCAAAAACGATTGCGGGAACGACGCGATAAAGCAGATTTGCCGCAGCGTGGTGGGCAACGGTGACGACCTCGTCGTCGGTCCGTCGGATTCGCGGTTTCGGCACGATAAGACGGAACAGCAGCTCGACAATCGCTCCGGTGAGAAAAAGGGCAATGACCTCCGTCGTAATCAGCAGCCAGCCCGTCGGCGCGACCTCGCGTTCGACGACTTCAGACGCGGTCTCGACTTCGCCGGGAAACTCCATCGCCGCCCCGGAGACCATTTCGACATGGCGGCGCGCATGACCGACGAGTTCGGAGAGCGCCGACATTTCGCCGGCCTCCGTCAGGGTGGCTGTCGGCGCCGCCTTCATTTGCGTCGCCATCCACTCCTTCACCTGTGGCGTTTGCATCAGCTCGAGCATCTGCCGAACTTCCGCCGGCGGTTGAGCCGCACTAGTCGTGGGCGTGGAAGGCGGCGACGGCGGGTTGGCGGTCTGAGCCGCGGCGCTCGTGGCCACGGCGAGGGCGAATGCCATCGATATCAGTAGTTGCATCATGCCACGCGCGCCCCATTGCCAGACCCGTGATCCCTTGCCCTAAATGCAATCTCTCGACAATGTATCCCGTTGTATAGACAATATATCCCGCTGTATAAAAGGAAAGCCCGCACAGGCGGCGCTGCGCGGGCTTGGAAAACGAAAAGTTTCAGCCTAGCCCTTTGGCTTCTCGACGTGACCGCCGAAGCCCGCACGCATGGCCGACAGCACCTTGTTGGCGAACTCGTCGTTGTCGCGCGAGGAGAAGCGACCATGAAGCGCCGCACTGAGCACCGGCGTCGGGACGCTTTCATCGATCGCCGCCATGATCGTCCAGCGGCCCTCGCCGGAATCGGAAACACGGCCGGCATACTTGGTGAGGACCGGATCGACATGCAGCGCGTCGGCCGTCAGGTCGAGCAGCCAGGAGGTGATGACGCTCCCGCGACGCCACACTTCGGCAATATCAGGCAAGTTGAAATCGTAACGATAGTGTTCGGGATGCGCCAAAGGCGCAGTTTCGGCATCGACCGCATGCGTGGCCGCACCGACATTGGCATGTTTCAGAATATTCAGGCCTTCGGCATAGGCGGCCATCAGGCCATACTCGATGCCGTTGTGCACCATCTTGACGAAATGACCGGCGCCATGCGGACCGCAATGAAGATACCCTTGCTCGGCCGTGCTTTCCGGATGAGCAGTGCGCCCCTCTGAAGGAGCAATGACTCCCTGTCCCGGCGCCAGAGACGCGAAGATGGGCGACAGCGACTGGACGATTCCTTTCTCGCCCCCGATCATCAGGCAATAACCGCGTTCCAGGCCGAAAACGCCGCCGCTGGTACCGACGTCAACGTAGTGAATGCCCTTGGTGATGAGCTCGGCACCTCGCCGGATATCGTCGTGATAGTAGGAATTGCCGCCGTCGATGATGATGTCGTCGTCGTGCAGCAACGGCAGAAGCTGGGCGATGACCTTGTCCGTGATCGCCGCCGGCAGCATCAGCCAAACCGCGCGCGGGCGCGACAGCTTCGAAACAAACTCCTCGAGAGAGGCGCTGCCGACAGCGCCCTTGCCGACGAGATCAGCAACGCTTTCAGGCCTCGCGTCGTAGACGACGCATTCATGGCCATCGCGCATCAATCGCTGGACCATGTAGTTGCCCATGCGGCCCAAACCCACCATGCCAAGCTGCATCTCGAGTCTCCTGGAAATTAAATCGATAAGATGCGGAAACTAGCACTCGCAATACAGCAAGCAAGAGAAGTCTCTGTCACATTCGGAGCAACCGACAGGCATTGTCGTCGGCGGACCGCGGTCCGCCTATTCCATCGAGAATCTTCAATAGCGGATCACCGGAAAGCATTTCAGGATAGACAGCGTCTACCACAACCGCATACCATCATAACGGGCCATATTGTAATGTTCGTTCAATAGTTGTGATTCTGCGCTAACTGTGGCAATCTTTACTTTCAAAGTGCTCCTGGGGAATTGTGGGGTCTGAGCGATGAAGTCTGCTGCCTTGCTGATCGGATTATGCCTCTATCCGGACAGCCTCATGGCGCAGTCATGTCCGCCGCTGGTCGTCTACCAGATGCAAATGCAGGGCGTCCCACCGCAGGGTCCGCGCGCGTGCGTCACGCAGTTTGGAATATGCCCGGGCTTCGGTCCGCCCTCCGCCTACTGCACCTGCAACGTCTATGGGCCCGGTCCAGGGAATACTTCAGTGAGGTGAGGGACATCGATCTGATCAAACTAAAGGAACTTATAGATCAACCGGAACACGCGACGATCACTGCCGAGAAATACGGCCCGTTTTTCTTCGCACTCGTCTTCATGTGTGTTATTCCGACCGGTCTCGTCTTCTTGTATCGATACCTGTTCTCCTCGACGAGCAACAGCGAGATCAAGAAGGGGCTCTACACCGATTTCGGATCTATTTTCATGTCGCAGTGGCGTGCGGAGTAATCTGCACCGTTCTCAGCACTGCTTGGTGGATCTATGCGAGTTATCGCTACAACGAACAGAGCCGCGAAGCCTTTGAGGGCCTGCGAAGCAACATTACCGCGCAGGAAACAGCTATAAACAATATGAAGAAAGAAGATGCGCTCCAAAGCTAAACCGCGATTGGCAGCATCGAGGATAATCCAGACCCCGATCTGCAATTCGACAACGTTTTGTTCGACCGCAAATCTACTTCACCAAATCGCCTTACGGAAGGAACAGCTGGATTTTTCTGATCATATCGAAAACGCCGCTAGTGGATCAGCAGATCAATAACTTCATGATCAAGCGACAGACGGCGGCCATGACCCCACCTGATTACTTATACGCCAGACTTCGCCTGGGACCTGGGGCCGGGATCGGGATGTACAAGATTGAGAAAGCAGACGGAAAGATATCCATCGTGCCCCAACAGCAGTAAGCGTGTACGGATTTTTGGGAAGTGCGATCCACGACAACCGATGGATGTTTACGATCCTGGGCGCCTACAAACGTAGGTGGGCACCGTGTGTCCAGGCCCACGAGCCTGGTCAGGGACAGCTCCCTTTGGATCGAGTATGGCCCCAGGGATTGTGGTTCCTGTCGAGAGGCGCAGACCGCACTCCGCTATATAAGGCCGATTTGGGCGCTGCGCCAGAGGGCCGGCGACGCCGCCCCTATTTAATTGAGTTCGGCGGGCGCACGGCCGTTCAGCTTGTCGGTGATGCTGCGGATACGGCTCGTCACCTCACCCAAGGCCGCCGCAAGGCCCTCCTCGGTGCGGGCGTTTGCCGCGAGAACGCTATCACTGCTGTTCCGCAACGAATCGAGTTCGGATTCAAGCCCGGCGACGCGGCGGGTGAGCTCCGAAATTTCGTCCATGACCATGATGCCAGCCATGACGGTGATGCGGAGGTCACCGATTTCGCCGAACTGCCCCTTGAGGTGCCCGACATAATTGTCGAAGCGCGTCGCGAGGTCCGTCAGGTGGTCTTCCTGACCCTCCTCGCAGGCCATGCGATAGGCCTTGCCGTCGATCGTTACCGTTACCTGCGCCATGTATCGCGCCTTTCTATCGGTCCAGAACCGCGCGGATCGTCTCCATGGCCGTCACCAGCCGCCGCGAGACCTCGCGATTGACTTCCTCGAGCCGGTTCGCACGGAATTCGGCCTGGTCCAGTTCCTGGGCAAGCTTCGAGCGATCGGCATGAATACGACGTACCTCGCCTTCGATTTCGCCCTGCTCCCGCTGGTGCTCGATGCGCATCTCGACTGCGTTTTCAAGCCCGGAGATGGCTTGCCTGAGCTCGTTGAGTGCTGCTTCCATTTTGCCTGTAGGCGTCATGTCTCTACCGGTTCCCCGCACAAGACCCGCGAATCGGCGCCCGAGACCGATCCAGTATTTCCAAAAGGATACGCACCTCGCCAACGGCACGTCAATAAAGCTGGCCCTGCGGCTGCAGACCTATTCTGTGGATGACGAAAATCAACTGCCGCCTCAGCGCCTATTCAACTTTTGTAAAAATCGATGATCAAATGTCTAAAATCGATTGGAGAGGCCTCCGGAGGGCCTTCCATTTGTTGACTTGGCCGTTCCAACTGCTATGTGTCACCCGCTCTCATTGATGGTCTCCACAGGCTCGAGGCCATCCCCCGACACCCGGAACCCGTGGAATAGCCATGACCTCTCCTGAACAAAACGACCGGATGGCAAATGCGATCCGTTTCCTCGCCATGGATGCAGTCGAAAAGGCAAATTCGGGGCATCCCGGCATGCCGATGGGCATGGCTGACGTAGCGACGATTCTCTTTACGAAGTATCTGCGGTTCGACCCGAAGAAGCCGCATTGGCCGAACCGCGACCGCTTCGTGCTGTCGGCCGGCCACGGCTCGATGCTGCTTTACTCACTGCTCTATTTGACCGGCTACCCCGACATGACGATCGAGGACCTGAAGCAGTTCCGCCAGCTCGGTTCGAAGACCGCCGGCCATCCCGAATACGGTCATGCGACCGGCATCGAAACGACGACCGGCCCGCTCGGCCAGGGCATTGCCAATGCCGTCGGCATGGCGATCGCCGAACGCAAGCTGCGCGACGAGTTCGGCTCTGAGCTTCAGGACCACTACACCTATGCCATCTGCGGCGACGGCTGCCTGATGGAAGGCATCAGCCACGAGGCGATCGCACTTGCCGGTCATCTGAAGCTGAACAAGCTCGTTCTCTTCTGGGATAACAACTCGATCACCATCGACGGCGCCGTCTCCCTGTCGGATTCCACCGATCAGGTTGCTCGCTTCAAGGCTGTTCATTGGAACACGATCGAAATCGACGGCCACGACCAGGCTGCCATTGCCGCCGCCATCGAAGCCGCTCACAAGTCCGACCGTCCGACCTTCATCGCCTGCAAGACGATCATCGGCTTCGGCGCTCCGAACAAACAGGGCACTCATAAGGTTCACGGCAACCCGCTCGGCGCCGATGAAATCGCGGCGACCCGCAAGGCGCTGAACTGGGAATACGAACCCTTCGTCGTTCCTTCCGACGTTCTCGACGCATGGCGCGCAGCCGGCAGCCGCTCGGTCGAAACAGTCAAGACCTGGGAAGACGGCCTCGCCAAGTCCGCGCACAAGGCTGAGTTCACCCGCCGCTTCGCCGGCGACCTGCCGGAAGGCTTCGACGCCGCGATCAGCGCCTACAAGAAGAAGCTGATCGAAACCAAGCCGACGATTGCCACCCGCAAGGCATCGGAAGACGCGCTTGAGGTCATCAACGGCTTCCTGCCGGAAACGCTGGGCGGCTCCGCCGACCTGACGCCGTCGAACAATACCAAGACCAGCCAGATGCATTCGATCACGCCGACCGATTTCGCCGGGCGCTACATGCACTGGGGAATCCGCGAGCACGGCATGGCTTCGGCCATGAATGGTGTCGCGCTGCACGGCGGCCTTATCCCCTACGGCGGCGGCTTCCTGATCTTCTCGGACTATTGCCGACCGCCGATCCGCCTGGCCGCCCTCATGGGCATCCGCGTTGTCCACGTCCTAACGCACGACTCGATCGGCGTCGGTGAAGACGGCCCGACGCACCAGCCGGTCGAGCAGATCGCCGGCCTGCGCGCCGTTCCGAATCTACGGGTCTTCCGCCCGGCAGACCCGACTGAAACTGCCGAATGCTGGCAGATCGCCGTCAAGTCGAAGACACACCCGTCCGCGCTCGCGCTGACCCGCCAGAACCTGACGCCAGTGCGTACCGAGTACAGCGAAAAGAACCTTTGCGAACTCGGCGCCTACACGCTCGCCGGCAAAGCCGACGCCAAGGTGACGATCTTCGCTTCCGGCTCTGAAGTCGAGCTCGCCGTTGCCGCCCGTGCAACGCTCGAAGCCAAGGGCGTCAGCGTCCGTGTCGTTTCCGTTCCCTGCACCGAACTGTTCTTTGAGCAGCCGGAAGCATACCGCAAGGAAGTCATCGGCAACTCGCCAGTCAAGATCGCCGTGGAAGCCGCCGTCCGCGAAGGCTGGGATGCCTTCATCGGTCCGGAAGGCACGTTCGTCGGCATGAAGGGCTTCGGCGCGTCCGGTCCGGCAAAGAAGGTATTCGAGCATTTCGGCATCACCGCGGACGCCGTGGTCGCTGCCGCAGAAGCAAACCTCTAAGAGTGCGCTTCGGCGCTCTCCAACTCAATCCGCAAGCCCCATCTCTAGGGAGTGAATGCACATGACTGTAAAGGTTGCCATCAACGGCTTCGGCCGCATCGGCCGTAACGTTCTCCGCGCTATCGTCGAATCCGGCCGCACCGACATTGAAGTCGTTGCCATCAACGACCTCGGCCCGGTCGAGACCAACGCCCATCTGCTGCGCTACGACTCCATCCACGGCAAGTTCCCGGCCGAGGTGAAGGTCGAGGGCGACACGATCACTGTTGGCGGCGGCAAGCCGATCAAGGTGACCGCGATCAAGGACCCGGCAACGCTGCCGCACAAGGAACTCGGCGTCGACATCGCGATGGAATGCACCGGCATCTTCACCGCCCGCGACAAGGCTGCCGCGCACCTGACGGCCGGCGCAAAGCGCGTCATCGTTTCGGCTCCTGCCGACGGCGCCGACCTGACCGTCGTTTTCGGCGTCAACCATGAGCAGCTCACCAAGGAGCATCTAGTCATCTCCAACGCATCCTGCACGACGAACTGCCTCGTGCCTGTTGTGAAGGTTCTCGATGACGCGGTCGGCATCGACCACGGCTTCATGACCACCATCCACTCCTACACCGGCGACCAGCCGACCCTCGACACCATGCACAAGGACCTGTACCGTGCCCGCGCCGCAGCCCTGTCCATGATCCCGACGTCGACGGGCGCCGCCAAGGCCGTTGGCCTCGTCCTTCCGCATCTGAAGGGCAAGCTTGACGGTACGTCGATCCGCGTTCCGACCCCGAACGTCTCGGTCGTCGACTTCAAATTCGTTGCCAAGAAGGCCACGACCGTCGGCGAAATCAACGAAGCGATCAAGGCTGCCGCAAACGGCAAGCTGAAGGGCATCCTCGGCTACACTGACGAGCCGCTCGTTTCCCGTGACTTCAACCACGACAGCCACTCCTCGATCTTCGCAACGGATCAGACGAAGGTCATGGAAGGCAACTTCGTGCGCGTCCTGTCCTGGTACGACAACGAGTGGGGCTTCTCCAGCCGCATGTCTGATACGGCTGTCGCTTTCGCAAAGCTCATCTAAGAGCGTCCCGACATGAATCGTCGAAAGCGGCTCGGGCGACCGGGCCGCTTTTCTTTTGAAGCCAAACTGACTAGCGTCATAGAGACAAGATAATGCCGGATGTTGGCTGGCGGACTCATCCATGAGAATTCTCATGACAATCATCGTTCTGCTCATGATTGCGAGCGTGCTGAGTCTCAGCCTTGTTGGCGGGCGCAACTCGAAGCAGATCGCCGAAGGGCAGCCGTTAATGGCGTCCACACGCGTCATGGGACCTCGATAGTCCGTTTGCCCGAACGATTAGACTGGCGCGCCGCAGCCGATCACCGTACTGTCCATCGAAGCTGGACGGCACAGAAGCGAAAGAGAATTTTGATGGACTACTTTACGATCGAGATCGGCGGACAGGCGATCGCAAGCTTTCGCTCCGAGAATGCCGATGATGCCGAGAATTTCTTCGAGGCCGAGGATTTCCGCGAGGATCTGACGGTTCTGCAATCGCAGGGCAAGCCGGTCTGGGACGGCGTCACGGAACTCAAGCTGCGCAAGGCGACCGCCGAAGAGGCAAGCGAAGTCGAGCACGCCTATGAGTTCGACGATGATCCGGAGCGAACGATTGACGATGAATTTGTCGTCTTTCTGATCCCGATTTCCGACATCGTCGATGACGAGGACGATGAGGACGAAGACGCCTGAGCAGCGCGATCGGGCAAGAAGCCGACGGTGCGCTTCTCCATGACCGCTCATTGATTGAGAGGAAACGCGCGAGAGCGCAACTTCTGCCCTCCTATCGCCCGATTTGCTCATACACTCGATTCATGCTCCTTCGTGAGCACTCACCCGGTTTTGCCGTCAGGCACGCCAAAACAGCAGCATGAAGCCGCAAAACAGCACGGGTCGACCGCAAGGCCTACCCATCCTGTTTGTTTTGCCGTTTACTCATAGCGGGCTTGAGTGACCACGAAAGGGCGATTGGATGGACTGCGGGACCGGGGGCGGTCTGCATTGAATTGCGGGTAAGGGGACAGGCATGGAAGCGTTTTATATCGTCGTACTGGTATCGACGACGCTCGTGCTTCTCGCCGCATTCTCCAGCCTGCTCGCCTTCCGCTTCGGCGCCCCGCTCCTCCTGCTCTTCCTCGCGATCGGCCTGCTTGCTGGATCTGATGGCCTCGGGATCCAGTTCAGCAACAATTATCTGGCCTACTTCCTCGGCTCCATCGCGCTTGCCGTCATCCTGTTCGACTCCGGTTTCGGAACGCCGGTCCAAGCCTTCAAGCTTGCGGCGATACCCTCTCTGACGCTCGCCTCGGTCGGCGTTCTGATAACAGCGGCACTCATTGGTGTTGCCGCCATGTGGCTGCTGAACTTCACGTGGCTGGAAGGCCTGCTGCTCGGCTCGATCGTCTCCTCCACCGACGCTGCCGCCGTCTTCTTCCTGCTGCGCATCGGCGGCATCAATATTCGTGACAAGGTGCGCTCAACACTGGAGGTTGAATCGGGAACCAACGACCCGATGGCGATCTTCCTGACCATCGCCCTCGTAGAGATCCTTGCCAGCGGCGAGCGCTATCACGGCATCAACATCGGTATGCTCGCCATGTTCGTGCAGGAGATGGGCCTCGGCGTCATCCTCGGCCTGCTCGGCGGCATGATGATCTCGCTGATCGTCAGCCAGCTGGAAACCGATCGCGGCCTGACCCCGATATTCGTGCTGGCCCTGGCGCTGCTGGTCTTTTCGGCGACGGGCGCGGTCGGCGGCAGCGGCTTCCTTGCCGTCTATGTCGCCGGCATCTACGCGGGCAATCGCAAGCTGCAAGGCCATGCCTCTATCAAGCGCTTCCAGAGCGGCATGACCTGGCTTGCCCAGATCATTATGTTCCTGGTCTTGGGACTGCTTGCGATGCCGTCGCAGTTTCCGGCGATTGCCGTTCCCGCCGTGCTGCTCGCCCTGTTCCTGATCTTCATCGCGCGCCCGCTCGCCATCTGGCTCTCGTTGCTCCCCTTCGACTATACGCAGCGGGAGATCGGCTTTGTCGCGTGGGTCGGCTTGCGCGGCGCCGTTTCGATCCTGCTCGCCATCATGCCCATTCTCGGCGGCTTGGAGAACAGCCAGATCTATTTCAACACCGCCTTCATCATCGTGCTCGTCTCGCTTCTCGTACAGGGCTGGACGATCAAGCCGGTCGCCAAGAAGCTGGGGCTCATCATCCCGCCGCGCATGGGTGCCGTCGACAAGGTCGAAGTCGATCTGCCGGGTGCGGCAAACCACGAGCTCCTCTCCTACCGTGTTATCAAGGACAGCCCGGTGCTTCGCGGCGAACGCATCCCGCGCTGGGCGACGCCGTCGCTCGTCATCCGCGACGGCAAGTCGATGCGTTATCAGTATGCGGGCCGGCTACGCGAGAACGACCTCGTCTATCTGTTCGTCGTGCCGTCCTACTCGCGGCTGCTCGACAAGCTCTTTGCCAGCCGCGCGCCGGTGGAAGAGGATGACGCCGATTTCTTCGGCGCATTCGCGCTGTCGCCCGCCCGGCCAGCGGCCGATCTCGACGCCGCCTATGGCCCCGGCCTGCTGAACGAATCCGAGAAAGGGCTGACGATCGCCGAACTGATGAAGCATCGTCTGGGCGGCAAGGCGGATTATGCGGACCGGGTCCGTCTCGGCTCGATCATTCTCATCGTCCGCGATCTCGATGATCAGGACCACATCACCTCGGTCGGCATGTCGCTGGAGGCTGTAGAGCCCGCCACCACCCTGCCGATCTTCCTCAATTTGCACGACATCATCGATCGCATCCGCGACCGCATCAAAGGTCGCAGAAGCCGGGAAGCAGCGGCTGCGGCGGCATCAGCCAAGGGCGATCAAAACCCGCAATGAGCGCCTTGCGTCTGCGATCATCCTTGCTATGGTCGCCGCATCTTTTGGGCAATAACGAACGGATTTTTCCATGCCTTCCTTCAAGACCCTCGACGACCTCAACGATGTTGCCGGCAAGCGCGTCCTCGTTCGCGTTGACCTCAATGTTCCGGTCAAAGACGGCAAAGTAACCGACACCACACGCATCGAGCGTGTTGCCCCGACGATCCTGGAGCTCTCCAACAAAGGTGCCAAGGTCATCCTGCTGGCGCACTTCGGCCGCCCTAAGGATGGCCCGTCGCAGGACCTTTCGCTGTCGCTGGTCGCTCCGTCCGTCGAGGAGGTGCTGGACCACTCCGTGGCAACCGCCGGCGACTGCATCGGCGCAGCAGCAGCGGAGGCAGTTGGTGCGATGAAGAACGGTGACATCCTGCTCATGGAAAACACCCGCTTCCACAAGGGCGAAGAGAAGAACGACCCCGATTTCGTCAAGGCGCTTGCGGCGAACGGCGACATCTACGTCAACGACGCCTTCTCTGCTGCCCACCGCGCACATGCCTCGACGGAAGGCCTCGCCCATCATCTTCCCGCCCATGCGGGCCGCACCATGCAGGCCGAGCTTGAGGCCCTTGAGAGTGGTCTCGGCAACCCGGCCCGTCCTGTCGTCGCCATCGTCGGCGGCGCCAAGGTTTCGACCAAGATCGACCTCTTGATGAACCTTGTGAAGAAAGTCGATGCGCTGGTGATCGGCGGCGGCATGGCAAACACCTTCATTGCCGCCCGCGGCACGAATGTCGGCAAGTCGCTCTGCGAGCACGATCTTGCAGACACCGCCAAGCAGATCATGATCGAAGCGGCCACGGCCGGCTGCGCCATCATTCTGCCGGAAGACGGCGTCGTTGCCCGCGAATTCAAGGCAAACGCCGCCAACGAAACGGTCGCAATCGACGCGATCCCCAATGACGCTATGGTGCTGGACGTCGGCCCGAAGTCGGTCGAGGCGATCAAGGCATGGATCGAGCGCGCCAATACGCTGGTCTGGAATGGCCCGCTCGGCGCGTTCGAGATCGAGCCTTTCGACAAGGCAACCGTCGCGGCAGCGAAATTTGCGGCCGAGCGCACGAAGGCCGGCAAGCTCACCTCGGTGGCCGGCGGTGGCGATACGGTCTCGGCGTTGAACCACGCCGGCGTGGCCGACGATTTCAGCTATGTGTCGACGGCCGGCGGCGCCTTCCTTGAGTGGATGGAAGGCAAAGTGCTCCCCGGTGTCGCTGTGCTCAACAAGCACAAATAATTCAAGCGAACGAATTTAACAAATTTTACATGTAGATAGAAACCGCGGCGCGAAAGCTCCGCGGTCTTTTGCTCATTTGGAGTACAAAAGCCCAAACTTTCAAACGATTAAAAAAAATTCAAACGTTTCAGACAATTTTGCTGCCGTTTTCCCACCCATAAACTTCTGTTATCCGCGACCTATATCTACTGGTTGACGATTTTTTTTGCTGTGGAGAGAAACGATATGAGCGAACGTTTGGAAGACATTGCCGTGCGTATGGTGGCTGGTGGCCGCGGGCTGCTTGCAGCAGATGAATCGACAGCCACAATCGGGAAGCGGTTCGACACGATCGGACTTGAATCGACGGAAACGAGCCGTCGCGACTACCGCGAAATGCTGTTCCGCACCGAAGACGCGATGCGTCAGTATATCTCCGGCGTGATCCTCTACGAAGAGACCCTCCACCAGAAGGCAGCAGACGGCACGCCCCTTGTCGACGTCATCCGTGCGGCCGACAGCATCCCGGGCATCAAGGTCGATATCGGCGCAAAGCCGATGGCAGCCTATCCCGGCGAAACCATCACCGAAGGCCTCGACGGCCTCGCAGACCGTCTTGCGAAGTATTATGAAGCCGGCGCCCGCTTCGCCAAGTGGCGCGGCGTTATCGCAATCTCCTCCACGCTGCCCACCTGGGGCTCCATGAAAGCCAACGCCCACGCCCTCGCCCGCTATGCCGCGCTGTGCCAGCAGGCCAACATCGTGCCGATCGTCGAACCGGAATGCCTGATGGACGGCAAGCCAGGCGACCACAACATCGATCGCTGCGCCGAGGTCACCGAATGGACGCTGCGCACCGTCTTCGAGGAATTGGCAGACGCCCGCGTCAGCCTCGAAGGCATGATCCTCAAGCCGAACATGGTCATCGACGGCAAGAACGCCCGCAAGGCTTCCGTCGCCGAGGTCGCCGAGCGCACGGTCGAGGTGCTGAAGCGCACCGTTCCGTCGGCCGTTCCCGGCATTGCCTTCCTCTCGGGTGGCCAGTCCACCGAAGAAGCGTCGGCGCATCTTTCCGCGATCAACTCCGGTTATGACCTGCCGTGGACTGTGACCTTCTCCTACGGCCGCGCACTGCAGGATACGGCACTGAAGGCTTGGGGCGGCAAGCAGGAAAACATTGCCGCCGGCCAGCGTGCCTTTGCCCACCGCGCCGAAATGAACAGCCTCGCCGCCAAGGGCAGCTGGAAGAAGGATCTGGAGAAGGCGGCCTAAGCCATCTTCTGATCGACAAGAAAAGCAAAACCGGTCGTCGCAGACGGCCGGTTTCTGCATTGTAAGGGCGACAACTTTCCGGCTTCTGCAGCCGGCGGATCGCCGGTAGAGATCGTGGTATCAGCCCTCTCGGAGCCGCCATGAGAACCGTTGCCTTCACGACAGTCGATGTCTTCACCTCTACTCGCTTCGAAGGCAACCCGCTCGCCGTGATGACGGACGCGCGTGGCCTGACGGACGCAGACATGCAGAATATTGCCGCCGAGTTCGGCTATTCGGAAGTCACCTTCGTGCTGCCGCCAGAAGATCCGGTAAATACCGCCCGTGTCCGCATCTTCACACCCACCATGGAGGTTCCCTTTGCGGGGCATCCGAACGTCGGGACGGCTTATGTGCTCGGCCAACAGCGCGAGGTCTTCGGACGGCCGGTCGGCGACAGCCTGCGCTTCGAAGAGAAGGCGGGTCTCGTCGAGGTCAACCTGAAGCGTGACGACGGTGAGGTGCTGTCGGCATCGATTCGTGCGCCGAAGCCGCTCACCATCGGCAACACGATATCCGAGGAAACCGTTGCGCGCTGTATAGTGATCGAGCCGCAGGAAATCCGGGTGGCGAAGCACCGACCGGTTGTCGCCTCCGTTGGACTGAGTTTCGCCGTCGCGGAACTGGCAGACCTTGCCGCCCTCGGTCGCGCCCGCCCGAACCTCACCTATTTCCAGGATGCCGCCGGCCCGACTGCCGAAGGCAATCACGATTTCTCGCTGTTCGTCTATGTGCGCTCCCAGGAAGAGCCGTGGACGATCCGCGCCCGGATGTTCGCGCCGCTCGACAACGTTCCGGAGGATCCGGCGACCGGCAGCGCCTCGGCAGCCCTCGGCGCCTACCTCGTTTCGCTGGAGCCGGATGCGGACATGAACGTTTCGCTCACCATCGAGCAAGGCGTCGAGATGGGACGCCGCAGCATCATCGGCATCGAAGCCGTCAAGAAGGACGGCATCGTTTCCGATGTGACGATCTCGGGCAGCTGCGCGCCGGTCATGCGCGGCGAAATCACGTACTAAACGAACAGATCGCGGCCAAGCAGCGCCACCGCCCAGACCCCAAACGCGATCAGGGCGATCTTCCAGAAATCCATGCGCCGCCGCAGCCCCGGAACGCCCAGCGGCTTGATCAGCTGAATCGCCATCGCCAAGATGAGCAGCAGAGCGATCAGCTTCGTCATGTCTTTATTTTTCCATCTCTTCTGAATGTCACAGGACGGACATTTTTTCACGTCACGACTGCATTTATTCATGCCGTAAAGGCATTTGGGGGCACAATCAATCATCTCGAGGCTGGGCGACACTCCGTGTTGCCATCTGTCTTTGCAATCAACGCATAGAGTCTGGCTATATGAAAAGAAATCTGCTGTCCGTCGCCTCGCTTCTCTTCGGGACGCTGTTTCTCTTCATGGGCAATGGGTTGCAGGGCATCCTGCTTCCGGTTCGCGGCAACCTGGAAGGCTACGCGACAACCACGCTCGGCCTGCTCGGCACGTCCTGGGCTGCCGGCTTCGTCATCGGTTGCCTCGTCGCGCCGAAATTGGTGCGCCGCGTTGGCCATGTCCGTGCCTTCTCCGGCTTCATTGCGATTATCGCGATCATCGCCCTGGTCAGCGGCATTATCATCCACCCCGTCTGGTGGGTGCTGCTGCGCGCCGTCACCGGTTTTGCGACCGCCGGCACCTCGATGATCATCGAGAGCTGGCTGAACGAGCGCGCCACAAACGAGAGCCGCGGCGCAATCTTCTCGCTGTATATCGCCATCACGCTCTTCGGCGTCGTGGCGGGTCAGATGATGATCCCGCTCGAGGATGTTCGCACGCCTGTCCTGTTCATGGTCTGCGGCATCTTCTACTGCATCGCGATGCTGCCGACGACGCTCTCGACCGCAGCCTCGCCGCAGCCGCTGAAGGCCGTGAAGCTGGATCTTCCGGCCCTTTACCGCAACTCCCCGGTCTCCTGCCTTGGCATTCTCCTCGTCGGCATCGCCAACGGCGCATACGGAACGCTGGGCGCTGTCTTCGGCGCAGGCTCCGGCCTGTCCGACACCAGCATCGCCATCATGATGAGCTCCACCATCTTCGCGGGCGCCGTGATGCAGCTGCCGGCAGGGCGGCTTTCCGACCGCATCGACCGGCGCTATGTGCTGGCAGCCATGTCGGCCATCGCGGCCTTCGCCGGCCTGTTGATCGCCATCCTGCAACCATCGTCACCGGCCTTCATCATCGGCCTCGTCGTCCTTTACGGCGCCGTTGCCAACACCCTCTATCCGATCGCGGTTGCGCACGCCAACGACTTTGCCTCGGCAGAGGATTTCGTAAAGGTTTCGGGCGGCTTGTTGCTCCTCTACGGCATCGGCACCATCATCGGCCCGACCATCGGCGGCCCCGTCATGTCGATGATCAATCCGCACGCCCTCTTCCTGGTGACGGCAATCGCCCATGTGTTGATCACCGCCTATGCCATCATCCGCAGCCGCATGCGCGCCGCCGTTCCCGCCGGCGATCGCGACGCCTTTACCACCATTCCGACGGCTACATCGCAGACGCTGACGCCCGAAAGCATGTCGCTTGCCGACCGCGGAACCGGCAAGACTCCCGAAACCGGCGATCCTGCCCTAAAATATAGCTGAGGCATACAAGGGAGGATAGCATATGAGCTTCATCGACGATGACCGGCCGCAGAAGAAGGTTGCCCACGAGATCGGGGCCGACCTCTCCACCCTATCGGTCGACGAGTTGAGAGCGCGCGTGGAGCTGCTCAAGGCGGAAATCGTAAGACTCGAGGCGGAAGCTGCCAGCAAGACATCGACAAGATCAGCGGCGGAGAGCCTCTTCCGCTCGTAATTCGTCGGCTGACTATTGCAGAAAGCTAACGACCGAAGAGTGTTAATCCGAGACAGGTTTAAGCGGCCATTAAGCTTTATAAGGTATTACTGTACTCATCCAGTTCTTCTCTGGATCTCAGACAGTTTTCCATGCGGTGAATTGGTCTGATTTTTCTCCCTGTTTTACCTTGAGAGCCGCTTTTGCGGCTCTTCTTTTTTTATTGCGCTGGGGACCATTTCCATGAAACTGTGGAAGTTAACCCTTTCTTAAGAAACGCCTTGCGCAATTCGGCTAAAGCTACCATCTTAAACGCATAAAGACTGGCCGAGGAAACTTTTTCCCTTCGACTGGCGTTACCTGACCATAAGTAGATGCGTGCAACAGGGACTGTTTAAATGTCAGAGCTTGGATTGAACACGATCAGTTTTGCAGGTCGCGCTGCCGCATCCTCGCAGTTCAAGACACTATATTCGGAAGGCATGTCGCTGGTTGAAGAAACCGCCGCCTATCTCGATGGCCAGGGCCGCGCTGCCTCCAAGGTTCTGCCGCGCATGGCATCCGTCCTCTATGCCGCTGAATCGATGCGCCTGACCACCCGCCTGATGCAGATGGCCTCCTGGCTACTGCTGCAGCGCGCCGTCAACAATGGCGAGATGTCGCGCGATCAGGTTCTGGCCGAGAAGAACAAGGTTCGCCTCGACGGCTTCAACGTCGACCGCAATGCGCCGGGCTGGGGCGATCTGCCGGAATCCTTCCGCGACCTGATCGAACGCTCGTTGCGCCTGCAGAATCGTGTCGCCCTGCTCGATCGCGAAATCTACCGTCCGGCGGAAGCCCCGATCGTTCCCGACAACCAGAACAGCGTACAGGCTCAGCTGAGCCTGCTGCAGACGGCCTTCGGCAACAACTGAACCGCCGCAACCTGAATTCACGAAACCGGCGGCGTCCCGCGCAGCCGGTTTTTCTTTGTGCGCACAACAACCACGCGACTCAACGTAGTGGCGAGGCAGCAAATGCGTTGACGCAAGGAGGGACACCTCCTGCCTCCTTCCGGCCCTTGCGGACCCGCGGGTTCCTGCATGGGAGGCTTTCGTATGCCTGACGGCACCCGAAACACTAAACCATATCGGTCGTGGAGAACAGCTTTGCCCCGTCCGAAAAGCAGACGTTGGCGGCGACGACAGCTGGAGGTCGCGGTTGCGCCATGAACGTCATTCGCGCCGCACCCCGCAAAGGTCGTGAACCGACCCTAAGGGGTCACCCGTCAATTTCCACTTCCGCTTCGCAGTTTACAGGCGCATTCAAAGGGATGGCCATGCCGATGGACGAGCGGGCGTGGGCGCCAACGTCAGGGCCGTACAGCTCCAGCATCAAATCGGAATAACCGTTTGTGACCAGCGGGGTCTCATTGAAACCCGGAGCAACATTCACCATGGCGAAGACGCGCAGCCACGCCGTAACCCGATCGAGGTTTCCGACTGCCCGCTTGAGGCTCGCGAGATGAGCCAGGGCAACGAGCCGCGCTGACGCGTAACCCTGCTCAGGCGAAACCTCGGTCCCGACCTTGCCGAGGGGTTTCGCCAATGTCCCATCCCGGCTGCACGCGACGTGACCCGATATGTCGGCGCGGTTGCCGCGCACCCGGACCCAGGCGAAAGGCATACGCAGCCCCTCGCGAACTTTCAGAGGCTCGGGCAGTTCCAGACCCATAGCGGCCAGACGTTGTTCGATGATCGCCATAGCGCACCTCTGAGCCTGATTAGGGTACGATGTCGTCAAGTTCCGGCATCAGCACGACACTCTCGTTCGCTGCGGGGTCGTTGCGGGCAGCGAGGAACTCGGCGTTTTCCGTGCTGCGGTTCACGGCAAGATGCGGAACGCCGGCCGGAATGAACAGGTAGTCGCCGGGGAGGACCTTTTCGCATCGTTCAAGCTCGGCCCCCGACCAAATCTCGATCTCTTTGCCCGCGGTCATAAGCAAGGCCGTCTCGTGTCCCTGATGGCGATGGGCGCTGGTTCGTCGTCCTGCGGGTAGCGAGATCATCCCGAGCCACAGCATGCTGGATCCGACGCTCTCCGCCGAGACTCCCGAGCGATAGACAGATCCCTGCTCGGCGACATAGCTGTCACTGCCGCGTACGATTTTCGCGGTTGATGCATGAGCATTCTTCGCTTGCATTGTTTCGTTCTCCATCGTTCCCACCACTTCAACTGCTGCATGGAGCTGAATCTGCGCGCGGAGCCGGCGCAAGTCCTGAACGAAGGCCGAAAAATTCCGAAAACTGCGAAATCGGGCGTATCATTCCCAAGTCATGAACACCCAGCACCTTGTATTCGGCCCCTTCGAGTTCATTACCGAGAACGGATGCCTTCTCCGTGATAACAGGCCTGTCGCCATCGGCGCCCGCGGCGCTTCGCTGCTTGCCGTTCTGCTCGCGGCAGATGGGCGCATCGTCGCCAAGTCGGCGCTGATGGATGCTGTTTGGCCGGGCCTCGCCGTCGAGGAGAGTAATCTTTCCGTTCAGATTGCTGCCCTTCGCAAGCTGCTCGGCCCGGCATCAGACGGCGGCGACTGGATCGTTACGGTCCCACGGGTGGGATACAGATTTTCCGGTCCGGTGGAGAGCCGGACCGACGGACCCGGTAGCGAAGGGCATGCGGAGGCGAGATCCAGCCCCGCGATCGCAGTACTGCCTTTCGAGGATCTTGGCGGAGATGCCGAGAGACAATATCTGGCCGACGGTATCGCCGACGACCTGATCGTGGCGCTCGCCCGGTTCCGATGGTTCCGCGTCGCGTCGCGTGGGGCGAGTTTCGCAATGAGGAATGGCCCGAGGGATCCGAAGTCTATCGCGCACGAACTTGGCGTTGATTTTCTGGTGGATGGAGCCATCCGGCATACCTGCGATCGGATGCGGATATCGGTTTACCTTGCCGACGCAATGAAGGATGTCACTGTCTGGTCCGAACATTACGATCTTCAGGTGGCCGAGGTATTTGCAGTGCAGGACGCCATCGCCGAGCGGATTGCAGCGGCGGTCGAGCCGGAACTGCTGTTGCGGCATGGACTTCAGGTTGCTCCGCACACCGGCAACGTGACCGCATGGGACCTTGTACGGCAAGGTACATTCAATTTTCACAAGGTAACGCAGCCAACCCATCTTCTCGCAAGGAGATTCTTCCGGGAGGCCGCGGAGCTCGATCCCATGCTTCCAGAGGCGCAGATCTGGCGGGCACGGGTCAACGCAGGCCTCATCGCCTATGGCTGGACAGAAAATCCCGCCGCGGACGGGAAGGAAGGTCTCGATGCGGCCTTGCGGGCGATATATCTCGACGCCCGAAATCCGTATGCGCACTATGCGCTGGCGATTGTGTCGGCCTACACAGGCAGGGCTGACCAGGCGATCCTCGCAGCCGAGCGGTCCATCGAACTCGGTCCTAGCTTCGCCTTGGGGTATCTCGTCCTCGGCATGGCCCGCCTTTTCGTGGGCGATGCGGCCGGCGCGCGAAAGCCACTGGCTCGGGGCCTCGAACTCAACCCCCATGATCCGCAGAATGCGGCCTGGTTCAGTTTCTTGATGCTTGCGCTGTTCTTTTCGGGCGACGTCGAGGGCGCACTTGACACGGGACGAATGGCGCTAAAGGCGCGGCCTGACTGGCCGGCGCTGCTCCGCATTCAGGCGTGCTGCCACACGGCGTTGGGACATAGTCAGGAGGCTCGCCGTTTCTCCGCCGCTGTAGGCGATCTCCCGGAGCCTGCCGGCGATGCGCTTGGTCCGTTCAGAGATAGCAACAAGGAATGGGCGACCCGTCTCGAGGGCCTGCTGCAAGAGGCAGAACATCAAACGACCGGTTCCGGTCGTAACGCCATCTTTCCTGAAGACTAGGCAAATGACCGCTTTCCACCCTCTCGCGACGTTCCTGCCGAGCGGCGGCAATAACGAAGCAGGTCAGCTCGAGACCTCAATCCGGATCGTTGAATGTCTGCTATCGCTTTTCCCATGCCAGAAACGCGCAGCGGGTTCGTTCTCCGGCCACAAGTCGGTCGCCCGTCACGAGCGTGTCGAAGTCCACTCACGGCGCAAAGCTGCCGTGGTGGATGCTGGAAATCGGCTTGGTGCTATTTCCTGAGCAATTCCACAAAAAAGCCCCGCCGAAGCGGGGCTCTTTCAAACTCTGCCAAGCGACAGCGATTAGAGGCCGAGGCCGCCGAAACGCTTGTTGAACTTGGAAACGCGACCGCCGCGGTCCATGAGTTGCTGGTTGCCACCAGTCCATGCCGGATGCGACTTGGAGTCGATTTCGAGGTTCATGACTGCGCCTTCAGAACCCCAGGTCGAGCGGGTTTCGTATTCGGTGCCGTCGGTCATGACTACCTTGATCGTGTGGTAGTCGGGATGGATATCTGCCTTCATAACAATCTTCCTGCCATGCAACGTCCAATTTGACGCATATTCGTTGCGACAAGAGGACCGATTGAATAAATGAAGCCGCAGACGCAAAAGGCTACGGCTTCCCATTAGGATGGGCTGCCTATACATGAAGGCCGGCAGGATAACAAGAGCCATCAGCCGCGGATGAGCGGTGTCGAAGGCGATCGGAGACGAATTGGCATACGCAGGGCAACCCGAGGAAAAGAAGTCTCGTTCGCTGAAGCCGCTCGGCAGGTTGACACCCTATGTGATGCACTATCGCGGCATGGTCACAGGGGCGCTTGCCGCCCTGGCACTTGCCGCTGTCACTTCGCTTGCTCTGCCGCTCGCCGTCCGCCGCATGATCGACCATGGCTTCACACAGGCCGACGGCAGTTTCATCAACAGCTATTTCCTGATGCTGATGATCATGGCGATCGTGCTCGCCATCGCGAGCGCCCTTCGCTACTACTTCGTCATCACCCTTGGTGAGCGTGTGGTATCCGATTTGCGCCGCGATGTTTTCAATCACGTCACGCGCCTGTCTCCCTCGTTCTTCGACGTCAACCAGTCCGGCGAGATCGTCTCGCGCCTGACGGCGGACACGACGCAGATCAAGTCGGCTGTCGGCGCGACGGCCTCCGTCGCCCTGCGCAACCTCATTCTCTGTCTCGGCGCGATGGGCATGATGATCGTGACGTCGCCAAAGCTGTCCAGCCTGGTGATCGGTGCGATCCCGTTGATCGTCTTTCCGTTGGTCGGCTTCGGCCGCTCCGTCCGGAAGCGCTCGCGCTCGGCTCAGGATACGCTGGCCGACGCCTCTGCTTTCGCCAACGAAACGATTGCGGCCAGCCGTACCGTCCAGGCCTTCGGGGGCGAGGATGCCGCCGCCTCGCGTTACGGGATGGCCGTCGAAACCGCCTATGACGCTGCCCGGGCCGCAATTCGCTCGCGCGCCCTGCTGACCGGCATCGCCATTACCCTCATCTTCGGCAGCGTCGTCGCCGTTCTCTGGGTCGGCGCCCATAACGTCCTCGCCGGCACGTTGTCGCCAGGCACTCTTGGCCAGTTTCTTCTCTACTCCGTCATTGCCGCAGGCTCGCTCGGCGCACTCTCCGAGGTATGGGGCGAGCTCTCGCAGGCCGCGGGAGCGGCCGATCGGCTGACGGAATTGCTCGACGAGGTTTCCCCGATTTCCGCACCGCCTGCGCCCGTTGCCTTGCCCGCTCCGGCGCAAGGCCGTGTCCAGTTTACCGACGTGCATTTCGCCTATCCCTCACGGCCGGAGCGATCCGCGCTGCATGGCTTGAATTTCGGCGTCGCTCCCGGCGAAACCGTCGCGATCGTTGGCCCCTCCGGCGCCGGAAAAAGCACCGTCTTCTCGCTGCTGCTGCGCTTCTATGACCCGCAGAAGGGCGCCGTGATGATCGACGGAGTGGATGCACGCAGCAGCGACCCCGACGAACTGCGCAAGCGCCTAGCGATCGTGCCCCAGGACGTCACGATCTTTGCGGCTTCCATTCACGACAACATCGCCTTCGGCCGTCCCGAGGCAAGCCGCGAAGAGGTGCGGGCCGCCGCGATCGCTGCACAGGCCGACGAATTCATCGCTCGTTTGGAGAAGGGATACGACACCGAGGTGGGAGAGCGCGGCATCACGCTTTCCGGCGGTCAACGCCAGCGCATCGCCATCGCCCGCGCCATCCTCAAGGACGCACCGGTCCTGCTTCTCGACGAAGCGACGTCGGCCCTGGACGCCGAAAGCGAAACGCTTGTGCAGAAGGCCCTCGACGGGTTGATGACCGGCCGCACCACGCTCGTCATCGCCCATCGCCTCGCGACCGTGCTGAAGGCCGACCGTATCCTCGTCATGGATCAGGGACGCGTTGTCGAAGAGGGAACACATCAGAGCCTCATCAGGGAGGGCGGCATATACGCCAAGCTTGCGAGGCTGCAGTTCGAAACCGGCGCCGGGGACTTTCTCGCCGCTGCAAGATGATTGCCTGACCACACGCTCTTCCTCGACCCCCGGCCTCCGCCGGTTGCAACGGCGTGTAATCTTTGCGTGTATATTGACATAATGCACGCAAAGATTACACCCGATTTATGGGTGAACGCCATGTCGTCGCGTTCTGAGGGGAGGCTCAGTTGAACTCGATAAGCTTTGCCCAGATGCTAGTCGTTCTCGTCGCCGTAGCCGTCGTCATATCGATGCTGCTGTGCTATCGCTCGCTGCGGGAGGCCCGGGATTGGTCGCTCACCGATGCCTTGTCGGAGGAAGTCGCCTTGACTAAGACTGATACGGCCGGAAACGCCATTGATGCCGCCGGCAATGCGCTCGCAGCAGGGCAAGTCCCTCTCACCGTCACGATGATGAAGGCGAGCTCGAGCCGCTTTATCGCGCTTGTCGGAACCGTCGCGATCCTGATGCTCTATGTCGGCTTTGGCCTTGCCTCCTCCATCGCTTCGCCAGCGGCAACGAGATCCCCGATATGACGAAGGGCGCCAACTTCTTCTATTCCGGCCTGGTGCTCTTTTGCGCCCTACCTGATCAACAAGTTTTCGTCGGTCTTCTCGATCTTCAAACCGTAAGACCTATACATCAGGGGCGTATGTCGTCCCTGACGGCCCGTCAGTCGCGTCGGTTGCAAAGCGCGCAAATATCCCGATGGAATAGTTGCGTTTTTTGTTCTAGGCTGCACCTGCAGATAGGACAACATCCTGATTCCGGGAGAAAAATCGATGTATAAGTTCGAAGTTTACAAGGACAAGGCTGGCGAGTTCCGTTTCCGTTTCAAAGCTCCGAATGGCGAAGCCATGTTCGGCTCCGAAGGCTATAAAGCCAAGGCATCGGCGCTCAGCGCCATCGAATCCATCAAGAAGAATTCTCCCGGCGCAGAAGTCGTCGACACGACGAAGGCTGAGGCCTGATCACATAAGGCGGCGCCACAAACGCCGCCTTTAAACTGCCCGCCCGGCTACCCTGGCGGAAAAGATGCAGCCGCCGAGGAAGGTTCCCTCGAGCGCATTGTATCCGTGCATACCTCCACCACCAAAACCCGCCACTTCACCCGCCGCATAAAGCCCCGGAACCGGATCGCCACCATGGCCGATCACGCGCGCGGATAGATCCGTCTCCAGACCACCGAGCGACTTGCGTGTCAGGATGTGCAGCCGCACGGCAATGAGCGGCCCGGCCCTGGGGTCAAGCAGTGCATGCGGCCTGGCCGTCCGCATCAAGCGATCCCCGAGATAGCGCCGCGCCCCTCGAATGGCGACCACCTGTGCGTCCTTGGCAAAGGGATTGGCGATCTCCCTGTCGCGCGCCTCAATCTGCGTCCTGAGGCGGCTCGCATCCACACGTTTTTCACCCGTCAACCCGTTCATGCCGTCGACAAGCGATTCCAGCGTGTCGCGAACGACGAAATCCTCGCCTTTGTCCATGAACGCACGAACCGGCCCCGGCGGCTCCTTGCCCAACCGCTTGAGAAGCAGGCGGATATCCTTGCCCGTGATATCGGGATTCTGCTCGGAACCGGAAAGGGCAAACTCCTTCTTGATGATTGCCTTGGTCAGGATGAACCAGCTGTGGTCCTGCCCGGTTGCGCAGATCGCCTTCAGAGTCCCCAGCGTATCGAAGCCGGGCATCGCTGGCGGAGTAAAGCGGTTACCCCAGGCGTCGCACCAGAAGGAGGAGGGACCCGGCAGGATGCGTATGCCGTGATTGCGCCAGATCGGGTCCCAATTCCTCACGCCCTCCGTGTAGTGCCACATCCGATCCGAATTGATCTCCCGCCCGCCAGCACGCTCGGCGATCTCGATCATTCGACCGTCTACATGGGCGGGCACGCCGGCGACCATTTCGGCCGGGGGCCGCCCCAGCCTATCGACCGGCCATCTCCGGCGCACCGCGTCGTGATTACCCCCGATACCCCCTGATGTGACGATCGTCGCGCCGGCCCGAACCTCGAAGAGCGCCGAAAACATACGGTTTGTCTCCCGCCCTCGCACGGAAGCATCGGGCTGAAGGACCGAGCCGCGGGCGCCGCAGACGACGCCGTCCTGAACGAGAAGATCATCCACCTGATGCCGGAACAGAAGCGTAACAAGGCCCTTCGCTTCCGCTTCGCGCACGCGGCGAACAAAGGGGGCAAGCACAGCCGGCCCGGTTCCCCAGGTCACATGAAAGCGCGGTACGGAGTTTCCGTGGCCGTGCGCCAAGCCGCCTCCCCGCTCGGCCCAACCGACCACCGGGAACCAGCGCATTCCCTGCTGATAAAGCCATGAACGCTTTTCGCCTGCGGCGAACTCCAGATAGGCCTCTGCCCAGCGACGCGGCCAATAGTCTTCCGGCCTGTCGAATGACGCGGACCCCATCCAGTCCTGTCGCGCCAGGCCGAGGTTGTCGCGAATGCCCAGCAGCCGCTGTTCAGGGCTGTCGACGAAGAACAGCCCGCCCAGAGACCAGAATGCCTGCCCACCGACGCTCTGTTCGCCCTCCTGCTCGACGATGCAGACCTTCCGTCCGCGCTCCGCTGCCTCCGCCGCCGCCACAAGCCCGGCAAGTCCTGCGCCGATGACCAGCACATCACATTCAATCAAAGCATTCTCCCCCAAACGACACGAGCCTACGCGGAGCCCCGCCCGGCGACAACGCCACTTTTCCGCCGTGAAATTTTTTTGGCCGGATGTCGAAATGAGCCAACGCCGAGTCTCATTCTCTCGGAACGGTCTACCGCCGATCCCCCAAGCGTTGCAGCTTTCTGCTTTTGGTTCTTAGATGCCTGCACGCCGGTCAACACAACCATTCTGGAGGAATACACATGCAATACGCGCTCATCGTTCGCGAATCGTCGCGGGATTTTGCCCGCCGCGCCGATCCCACCTACCGCGACGGCTGGATCGCCTACACGCAGGCTCTGATCCAAGCCGGCATCATGACCGGCGGCGCCGGCCTGACCGCGCCCGAAACCGGCACGGTGGTGCGGCGCAAGGGCGAGGACCACGACGTGCAGGATGGTCCATACCCTGAGGGCAAGGAGCAGTTGGGAGGCTTCTATCTGATCGACGTACCCGACTTCGATACGGCGCTCGAATGGGCGACCCGGGTTCCGGTCTCCGCAGAAGGTTCGGTCGAAGTGCGCCCTCGCCTTCAGATGTGAGGCGGACATGACGGTCGAAGCCGAACGCGTCGCCGAAAGGGTGGCGCGTCAATCCTATGGCAAGCTGGTCGCCTTCCTGGCGGCCCGCTCCCGCGATCTGCCGGCCGCCGAGGATGCGTTGTCACAAGCGCTCGTCGATGCTCTGCGGGTCTGGCCGGAACGCGGCATCCCCGACAGGCCGGAGGCGTGGGTGCTGGTCGCTGCGCGGCGCAACCTCATGCGAGCTGCACGCCGTCGATCCGTTCGCGAGAATGCGCGACCAACGATCGTCCTGGCCTTCGAGGAGGCCGAGGCGAGGATGAACGAAGTGGCCACAGACGCGTTGCCCGACGAACGCCTGAAGCTGCTTTTCGCCTGCACTCATCCGCAAATCGACAAAGGCATTCACACGCCGCTGATGCTGCAAGTCGTGTTGGGCATCGACGCAAAAGCAATCGCGCAGGCCTTCGTGGTTTCGCCTGCCGCCATGGGCCAGCGGTTGGTCCGGGCCAAGGCGAACATTCGCGATACCGGCATCGGGTTTGCCATACCCGATCGACACTCGCTGCCCGAGCGTCTGTCCGCCGTTCTTTCCGCAATCTACGCGGCCTACGGGCTTGGTTGGGACAATCTCGATGGCGCCGATGGCGGTTGCAGTGGCCTTTCCAGCGAAGCCATCTGGCTCTGCCGGGCGCTGCTTTCAATGCTTCCCGAAGAGCCAGAGGTGATCGGTTTGCTTGCCCTGATGCTCTATTGCGAGGGTCGACGTGCCGCGCGGCACAATGCCGAGGGCGAGTACATCGCGCTCGACAAGCAGTCGACGGATCGCTGGAATGCGATCATGCTCACCGAAGCCGACACGCTGCTCCGCAAGGCAGGCGCCGCCAACCGCTTCGGTCCGTTCCAGTGCATGGCCGCCATTCAATCCGTTCATGCCGCCCGGCGGCTGACAGGCCTGACGGACTGGGACGCTCTCGTGATCTTGTATGATGCGCTGCTGATGATGCAGCCGACGATCGGCGCCCGCGTCAGCCGTGCCGCCGTCCTCGGTCGCACGAAGGGACCCAAAGCTGGGCTGGCGTCTCTCGACGCCATGGACGCAAAGGAAGTCAGAGCCTACCAGCCCTATTGGGCCGTTCGCGCGCACTTGCTGACGGAAGTTGGAGACTATCCGGCGGCAGAGGCCGCCTACCTTTCGGCAATCGGCCTCAGCGACAGCCCGGCGGTGCGCTGTTTCCTGATGGATCGCCTCACCGACGTTCGGTCGGGCGTCGCGTAACCCTACTTCTCGGTCAGCTTGAGCTCGATACGACGGTTGGTTGCGCGCGCCTCGGGCGTGTCGCCTGGTGCGATCGGCTGGAACTCGCCGAAGCCGGCGGCGACGAGACGGTCGGCCGGCACGCCGTGGGAAATCAGGAACTTGACGACCGAGATCGCACGTGCGGACGACAGCTGCCAGTTATCGACATATCGTCCGGTGCCCGCGAGCGGCACATTGTCCGTATGCCCATCGACACGCAGTACCCAGTTGATCTCAGGCGGAATTTCCTTGGCAACGTCGAGGAGCGCCGTCGCAAGCTTTGCCATCTCGACCTGCCCGTCCGGATTGAGATCCGCACTGCCCGAGGGAAACAGCACTTCCGACTGGAAGACGAAGCGGTCGCCGACAATCCTGATATTCTCGCGGTCGGACAGGATCTCGCGCAGGCGCCCGAAGAAGTCTGACCGGTAGCGGTTGAGCTCCTGCACGCGTTGCGCAAGAGCGACGTTCAGGCGCCGTCCGAGATCGGCGATCTTCGCCTGCGAACTCTGATCCTTCTGCTCGGAAGCCTGCAGAGCAGCTTCGACAGCGGCGATCTGGCTGCGCAAGGCGGCGATCTGCTGGTTGAGAAGCTCGACCTGGCTCATCGCCCGGTCACTCATCTGCTTCTGTTCGTCGAGTTCCTTCGTCAGGTTGCCGACACGTGCTTCCGCAGCGCTTTGTCCGCCCGACCCAGCATCAAGGAGCGCCTTCAGGCGGGATCTTTCGCTCTCGGCGGACGCTAGGGAGGCCTGCAGATTGGCGACGCTATCCTCGAGGTCCTGCTTGCTTCCCTTCTCCAGGGCGAGAAGCTGCGTCAATTCGTTGATCTGGCTGTTCAGCCGATTCAACACCTCGTCCCGGCCCGTAATCTCACGGCTCAGGATATATTGTCCGACCACGAAGACGGTCAGCACGAACATGATGGAGATCAGCAGTGTCGATAGTGCATCAACGAAACCTGGCCAGTAGTCCACCGCGCGTTGGGGGCGACGATTGCGGGCAAGAGCCATAGCTTACTTGCCCTCGGTCTTTTCGGGTTGCTGCATGCGTTGAGAGCGTTCGCCTGAGCCGTGCTTTTCCTGCGAGCCGATCCTCTCAGCCAGGCGATCGAGCGTGCGCCGCATCGCCTTCGTCTCGTCCTGCTGCGCCTCGATCCAGTCGCGAAGCATCTGCTGTTCATTGCGCATGTTCTTGACTAGGCCCTGAATGCCTTCGGCAAGGTTTGCCATTGCCGCAACCGACCTCTGGGTGCCGCCGCTGCCTTCCTCTGAGATCCGGCGCATATATTCGGAGAGCGCCCGAACGTCGTCCGGTGAGACCGCCGAGTTGGGATTGATGGTCGGGATCGCCACATCGGAGCCGACGTCGGTCACTGACGAAAGCCAGTTCTCCAGCTCCATGTAGAAGCGGTTCTGAGCACGGCCTGCCTGCAGATCAAGGAAACCCAAGATGAGCGAGCCGGACAAGCCAAGCAGCGACGACGAGAATGCCTGGCCCATGCCCGAAAGCGGCATCGAAAGCCCCTCCTTCAGCGCTCCGAGAACATCGGTCGAACCGTTCGAACCCGCGTCGAGCGTCTGAATAACCGAGCTGATCGAACCGATCGTGCCGATAAGACCCCAGAACGTACCAAGCAGGCCGAGAAAGACGAGGAGGCCGATCAGGTAGCGCGACACGTCGCGCGATTCATCGAGGCGGTTGGCAATGGAATCGAGAATGGAGCGAAACGCCGCCGTCGAGATTCCCGCCGAAGCGCTGCGGCTGCCGATCAGAGTCCGCATCGGAGCAAGCAGCTTCGGATTGCGGCCGACCTTGTCGGCGCTGCCTGCAGCGCGGAACGAATTGAACCACCGTACTTCCGGGCGCAACGACAGCACATGGCTGAAGACGAGGATGATACCGACCGCCAATACGCCGAGGATCAAACCGTTAAGGCCCGGATTGTGCATGAAAGCGGTCTGCGTCTGCCGGAAAAGAATGGCTGCGATGAACCCGACGATGATCAGAAACAGCACCATCGTCCAAAGAAACGGCATCGGACTGGAAAGTTTATAGCTGTAATTACCCGTGGTTTTTTCGGTCGAGCCGAACTCAGCCACATTCACATTTTCCATAGGTTCCGCAGCCTCCGGATTCATTTCAGCCGGAGACTAGAGCAACATTGTGCCGAATTGAAGTATGCGCGGAACGAAAACCGTGCCTTTACAACAGCGATTTACCGAGCCGGGATCGGGCGCTTGGCGACTTCAAGCAATGCCTTTTGGATATACTCGTTGCCTGCAACCACCGAGCCCGTCTCGAGAATGGACGAGCCGCCTTCCCAATCGGACACGTAGCCGCCGGCTTCGCGGATGAGCAGGATGCCCGCAGCGATATCCCAGGCCGACAACGCAGTTTCCCAATAGCCATCAAACCGACCTGCAGCCACATAGGCGAGATCGAGCGACGCCGCGCCCATGCGACGAATCCCGGCAACTTCGCCCATGACGTGCCGGAGTTCAACGAGGAACTTGCCGTGGTTTCCGCGGCCGAGGTGCGGCACGCCGCAGGCAATGACGGAATCAGACAGCACGCGGCGTGCGCCGACACGCAGACGGCGATCGTTCAGGAAGGCGCCGCCGCCGCGTTCAGCGGTGTAGAGTTCGTCCGTCGCAGGATTGAAGACGACACCAGCCACGATTTCATTGTTGCGCTCGAGCGCGATCGATACCGCAAACATCGGGATGCCGTGCAGGAAGTTTGTCGTGCCGTCGAGCGGATCGACGATCCAGCGATGCGCTCCGTCCGTGCCCTTGATTTCCTCGCTCTCTTCGCCGAGGAAGCCATAGGTCGGGCGGGCCTTCAGCAGTTCGTCCTTAACGATCTTTTCGGCCTTGCGGTCGGCATTCGAGACGAAATCGCCCGGGCCTTTCACCGAGACCTGCAGGTTCTGCACTTCCCCGAAATCACGTCCCAGCGACTTGCCTGCCTTGATGGCAGCCTGAACCATGACATTGAGGAGAGCTGAACGAGCCATGTGAGCACTTTTCCTTGAGCGGTAAACGGTATGCGCTGTCAGGGTGGGAAAGGTCCCTGATCGCCGGAGAAGGCGGCGCTCGATAAGATTGGCGGCCTCAAGACCACAAAATCGGGAAAATTTCAAGAGGAGACCGTAGAACCACGACGCCGACGGAGAAATGCGACTCAAATATTTCTGGACAGATTGATCCGGAATTGCTATTTGCGTGTCCATGGCAAGGCACAAGGAATTCGACAAAGACAATGCTCTCGACGCTGCGATCGGCGTCTTCTCCCAGCATGGCTATGAGGGCAGCTCCACCGACACCCTGCTTGCGGCGATGAAGATCAGCCGGCAGAGCATGTATGATACCTTCGGCGACAAGCGCAGTCTCTACCTCCAGGCTCTGAAGCGTTACAATACCGACAGTATTCTGCGCATCATCGCGGACATGCAAAACGGCGCGCAACCGCTTGATGCCCTGGAGGCTGCCCTGTTCGCCTTCGCATCTCGACCTGCCTCGGAGGCGTCGAAGGGCTGCCTCGGCGTCAGCGCGATTTGCGAGTTTGGCCGCACCGACGCAGATGTGGCGACCTTGACTGACAGCGCCTCGGCAATGCTTGCCAAGGCAATCTTCACGCTGCTGAAGGATGGCCAGAGGAAAGGCCAGCTATCGGCGGAAATCGATCCCGAAACCGCCACCCAGTTTCTCGGTGCCACCCTATCCGGCATGAAAGTCAGCGCCCGCAACGGCGCAAGCCCCGAAACCCTGCGCACCATCGCCAGTCTCGCAATCCGCAGCCTTCGATAACAGCCCAATCGAAGAGCGCTGATTTTCCGCACCCTATTCTAGATTAAACAGTCCAATAAGGAGAAATGAAAATGACGAAACCACTTGAAGGAAAGGTCGCAATCGTGACCGGCGGCTCACGCGGCATCGGCGCGGCGATCGTTCGCAGGCTGGCCATGGATGGCGCCACAGTCGCCTTCACCTTTGCCAATTCCAAGGAGAAAGCTGAAGCAATCAAAGCTGAGATCGAGTTGAAGGACGGCAGGGCACTTGCCATTCAAGCCGACAGCGCGGATGCCGCAGCACTGCAGCGAGCCATCGACAAGGCTGCCGATCACTTTGGCTCCATCGACATTCTCGTCAACAACGCAGGAATCCTGTTGTTGAATAGCTTGGAAACCTTCCCTCTGGAGGACTTCGACCGCATGTTCGCCGTCAATGTGCGGGCCGTCTTTGCCGGCACGCAGGCCGCAGCGAAACATATGCATGAAGGCGGTCGGATCATCACCATCGGCAGCGTGACCGCGGAACGCAGCGGCTTTCCGACATCC
Organism: Rhizobium sp. 57MFTsu3.2; assembly: GCF_012932765.1. Classification (NCBI taxonomy): domain Bacteria; kingdom Pseudomonadati; phylum Pseudomonadota; class Alphaproteobacteria; order Hyphomicrobiales; family Rhizobiaceae; genus Rhizobium; species Rhizobium sp. 57MFTsu3.2. The sequence continues at coordinate 15,965 of NZ_JDWI01000018.1, read as the reverse complement.
GCTGTCTACAGCATGACCAAGGGCGCAGTCGCTGCGATGATGCGCGGCCTCGCGCGCGATCTCGGCCCGCGCGGCATTACCGTCAACACGATCCAGCCCGGGCCTACCGAGACGGACATGAATACCGATCCGCATGCCAATGAGATGTTGAAGGGGTTGATTGCCCTCGGTCGCATGGGAAAAGACCGCGAAATTGCAAGCCTTGCGGCCTATCTCGCAAGTTCAGAAGCGTCCTTCATCACCGGCGCCAGCCTGACGATCGACGGCGGCTATCTCGCCTGAGACAGAAAGCCGGCGGCACGAGCCGCCGGTCCGTTCAGAGCCTTTCAGGGGTTAAATCACTGAAGCCGGCGGAATTTGTTGGCAGCATCGATGGCCGCCTTCTGCTGGTCGTCCTCGATGCCGAGATAGAAGTCTTCAAGTTCCGGGTCGGGCAGACCGGCGCGGCGCGACAGGACATACCATTTCGCGGCCTCGACAGGATCCGGCTTGGTTCCAAGCGCGTTGATATAGAGGTGCGCGAGCTTGTTCTGCGCAACGACGTTGCCACGATTGGCGGCAAGCCTCAGCCACTGGAAACCCTTGACGAAATCGCGCGGGCCGTTTTGACCGTTGACCAGCCAGATGCCAAGATCGACTTGGGCGGTGTCGAAGCCGGCATGCGCAGCACGTGCCATCCATTCGCGCGCCAGCTGCTTCTTTTCCTCCGGCAAGTCGGGCAGCGAGGCGTAAATCTCCGCCACCGCATACTGCGCGTCGGCGATGCCCTGTTCGGCAGACTTCTCATAATAAGGCAGGGCAAGCTTCAATCCCTTGTCGCCGGGATTGTCGGTCGTGAGGATCTGGCCCCAGTTGAATTGCGCCGAAGCATTTCCGCCATCGGCCGCCTTGTGCATGTATTCGTCGGCCTTGGCCTTGTCGCGCTTGACGTACCGGCCCTCGATCAGCATCAGCGCGTATTTGAACATTGCTGCAGCGTCGCCGCCTTCCGCACCCTTGCTGTACCAGAAGGCCGCGTTCTTCATGTCGCGTTTGACGCCCAGCCCGTCCGCCAGAAGCTCACCCATAAGCGTCTGCGCTGCCGGATCGCCGAGTTGTGCCCGGGCCAGAGCCTTTTCCATCGCCGTCAGATAGTAGCCGCGCTGATAGGCGCCGTAGGCCTCATCGACAACGCCCTTATAATCCTTTTCCGGCGGCAGGTCCGGCAACTTCGCACCCATGCGGTCGAAAACGCCAACGCCCGTCGAGGGTCCCGTGCCATCGGTCTGCGGCCGCCCGGCTTTGAGCGACTCTGGGGCGGTCGCCAGTGGCCGTGTCACGACATTGTCGACAACCTGGGCCGAAGCGCCATGGGTAAATCCCACCAAAATGGCGACAGTAAAGGCAGCGGACAGGCGCAGATGACGGGCTAGGATCGGCATGAGCGCGATATCAATCCTCAAACCGTGGCGCTTTTTCGTCCAAGAGCGCATTGATCTCGGCGACGATGGACGGCGCACGCCCGGCGTCCGCGAAAACCGCCAGCCGCAGCGCGACGAACTCCGCGCCGGTTTCGGCAACGGCCAGTGCGGAAGCTGGATCCGTACCGCCCATCACGATGCACGGGATCTCGATCATCGAAGCCCACCACTCGCCGAGCGCGAGGTTCTTGGGGTGCGCCTCCGGCTTGATGTCGCCGTCGAGCTTGCCGAAGAAGATGTAGTCCGGTCGCTCCTCGCCGATCTCCAGCGCATGGTGGCGATCAGCGGCATTGCCGCCGCCGACGATCAGCTTGTCGGCATACTTGTCGATCGCTTCGGAAATTTCGCTCGCCGGACCGGTCAGATGCAGGCCATCCGCCTTGCTGCGCCCGACGACGCGGCTGTCGCCCGCTAGCAGTGCGGCCGCACCTGACTCCTGAATGATGGGAACCAGCTTCTCGGCGTGCTTCTGGAACTCGCCGTCATTGAGGCTGTATTGCGGTACGATCACCGAGGCGACATCACCGCCCTTCAAGGCGTCGCCGACGATCTTCGCCTGCTCGTCGACATCGGCAATGTCGGGCGCGATCAGAACTAGGCGGCAGCGGTTTTCCGGTTCGGTCATGAACTCTTTCCATTTACAGCAGGACAGGTCGTTTTGCGGCCTATCTGCACTCGTCTCGTGTGAGTAGTTCCGTTAGACGGGACTGGCAAGTGGAGGATTTCAAAAGCATGCCGATGGACTTGTCATTTTACTACGCCGCCGTTCCTGCTGTCATCCTCGTCGGATTGGCGAAAGGCGGCATGGGTGATGCCTTGTCGCTGATCGGATTGCCGTTTCTCGCTCTCGTCGTCTCGCCCGTTCAGGCCGCCGCGATCCTGCTCCCGATCCTCGTTTTCATGGACATGATCTCGCTCGTGATCTGGCGCGGACACGGCGACTGGACAACGCTGAAGATCATGCTGCCGGGCGCATTGTTCGGCATCGGGCTCGGCTGGGCGACTTCGGCGCTCGTTCCAGGCAGTGCGCTTCGCGTCGTCATCGGCGCGGTCACCATCCTCTTTTGCCTTCGTTACTTCTGGAACAACTTCGGCCCGGCAGCCGGAAAGCATACGCCGCCTCGAGCCCAACGGCCGCTGCTTGCGACGACGTGGGGGAGCCTGTCCGGCTATGGCAGCTTCGTCGCTCATGCCGGCGGAGCACCGTTCCAGATCTATGCCTTGCCGCTGCAGATGCAGCCACGGGAGTATACGGGAACCAGCGTCCGCTTCTTCGCAATTCTCAACGCCGTCAAGCTCATACCCTACTTCGCGCTCGGCCAGCTCGACACGCAGAACCTCTCCACATCGGCCACGCTGCTGCCGTTCGCGCCGCTTGCGACGATTGCCGGCGCCTGGTGCGTGCGCCGGATGAAGCCCGCGATCTTCTACCCTTTCATGTACGCCATGGCGCTCATTGCCGCCGTCCTGATCGCGAAGGAAGGCTTGGGATTCTGACAATTTTGGGTTTCGTTGCGTCGCACAATTTCCTTGCCCGATTGCGCCGTTTGACGTAGCGTTTTCGCTATGTCGAACGTGGATCCCTTCACCGCGATAGCCGACCCTCACCGGCGCTTCCTGCTGGAGGAGTTGCGACGCGCGCCGAAGACCGTGAGCGAACTTGCCGAGGGGTTGCCGATCAGCCGCCCCGCCGTCTCCCAGCACCTCAAGGCGCTGCTGGACTGCAATCTGGTTTCGGTGACCGCAGAAGGCACCCGACGCATTTATGCGGTCAACAATCGCGGCTTCGACAGGCTCAATCTCTGGCTCGATCAGTTCTGGGCCTAGCCCGACCGCTCAAACGAAGGACGCCGGCTCGCGACTTTCCGTCGGAGCCGGCGCCATAACCGCCTGTCGAGCACGAACTGGTCTAAGCTTTTGGTGAAATTGGAGTTTTGCCCTCCTCGCCTAGGGCCGCGTTCGTTGATTTATTGCATCCTACTCAATGGAAGGATGATTTAAGGCGCTCAATCTCGTCCTTGATCCGCAATTTTCTGCGTTTGCACTCAGCTACTTCATTATCGTTTCGGGAGGGGGATGTCATAAGCGAATGCAACTCCTCCTCGAGAGCAACATGCTTTTTCTGGAGTGACTCAAGATGAGCTTGAACAGTCATTTGACCCTTCCTTCCTCTTACCTCTCCCCGGCCAACACCGCCGGAGATCCAAGGCGTCAACCCTTCGACTGTGACATATTTTTGAAGCCTTGTCGAAGGTGAAAGCAAGGAGAACACGTGGCAAAATCATGACGAACAGCCGCTAGCCGTTACCTCCAATTGGTGATAGGAGCTTGCGGAAATTATCGGCAGAACGGACGATGTCCGAAGACGGTTATGGGGAATGCAAAATGGCCGATCAGGAACAGGCGGAAATCAGGCTCATGGTCGCAAGACTGCGCCAGGAGCACGAGGATTACGACGCCGCCATCAACGCCATGATTGCCACTGGATGCGACGCATTGCGCATCCAGCGCATGAAGAAGAAGAAATTGGTCATCAAGGACAAGCTGTCCAAGCTGGAAGACCAGATCATCCCTGACATCATCGCCTGAAGGGAACGCCGTGACGATGACAGACAGACCATCCGTTGCCATCATCATGGGAAGCCAGTCCGATTGGGAGACCATGAAGAACGCCGCCGACACGCTGGAGGCGCTCGAAATTCCCTATGATGCGCGCATAATATCGGCCCACCGCACACCGGATCGCCTGGTGAACTTCGCAAAGTCCGCCCGCGATGAAGGCTTCAAGGTGATCATTGCTGGCGCCGGCGGCGCGGCCCACCTTCCCGGCATGGCCGCAGCCATGACGCCGCTGCCAGTTTTCGGCGTCCCGGTCCAATCCAAGGCACTGTCAGGTCAGGACAGTCTTCTTTCCATCGTCCAGATGCCGGGCGGCATCCCGGTCGGCACGCTTGCCATCGGCAAGGCGGGTGCGATCAACGCTGCTCTTCTGGCAGCAGCCGTACTGGCATTGTCGGACGAAGAGATTGCCGACCGGCTCGACGAATGGCGCGAGCGCCAGAGCGCCGCGGTAGCCGAATATCCGATGGACGACCTATGACAGTAAGAACGATCGGCATCATTGGCGGCGGCCAGCTCGGCCGCATGCTTGCCATGGCCGCTGCACGACTGAACTTCCGCACCGTCGTCCTGGAACCGCAGGCCGACTGTCCAGCAGCGCAGGTCGCCAACGGACAGATCGTCGCCGCCTACGACGATCCTGCAGCGCTGGCCGAACTTGCGAAGGCTTGCGACGTCGTTACCTATGAGTTCGAGAATGTCCCGGTAACCGCCGCCGAAACCCTTGCAAGCAAGGTCCCGGTCTATCCACCGCCGAAGGCTCTCGAGGCCGCACAGGATCGGCTGGTCGAAAAGCGCTTCATCAATGGATGCGGCATCCCGACGGCGGGCTTCCACGCGGTCGACAGCCAAGCCGATCTCGAAGCGGCCCTGAAGGACTTCGGCGGACGCGGCGTTCTCAAGACCCGCCGCCTCGGCTATGACGGCAAGGGACAGAGAGTATTCCGCTCCGCAGCCGATGCGCCGGATGGCGCCTTTGCAGCACTCGGCAACGTGCCGCTCATTCTCGAGAGCTTCGTTGCCTTCGAGCGCGAGATCTCGATCATCGCGGCGCGCGCGGCCGACGGCACCGTCGCCTGCTACGACCCAGCCGAAAACATTCACCGCAATGGCATCCTGCACACGTCGACCATACCCGCGTCCATCGCTGCGGAAACGGCAGCCGCCGCCAGCGAAGCCGCCGAGAAGATCCTGGCGGCGCTCGGCTATGTCGGTGTCATCGGCATCGAATTCTTCGTGCTCGCGGACGGCAGCCTGATCGCCAATGAAATGGCGCCCCGTGTCCACAACTCCGGTCACTGGACGGAAGCCGCTTGCGTTGTCTCGCAATTCGAGCAGCATATCCGTGCCGTCGCCGGCATGCCGCTCGGCAATGCCGACCGCCACTCGGACTGCGTCATGCAGAACCTGATCGGTGACGATATTCTGGCCCTGCCCGACTGGCTGCAGCGACCCGACACGCTGGTCCACCTCTACGGCAAGACGGAATCCCGCCCCGGCCGCAAGATGGGCCACGTCACCACGTTGACCGCAAAATTGCCGGTTTTTCCCTGACAAAAGCCGCTTCGGCCCCGGGAAAAACACCGTCATGTGGTTGACACAGCGGAACCGTCGGGTTATCTGCACGCCCAACCTGAAGAGCGCGCCCTGAGCGCGCTTTTGAATGTAATAGATACGGGCGAATGTGAATTCCCCCTCAAACATCGCGGATCAAAACAATGAAGATCAAGAATTCGCTCAAGTCGCTCAAGGCTCGTCATCGTGACAACCGCCTGGTTCGCCGCAAGGGCCGCATCTACATCATCAACAAGCTGAATCCGCGCTACAAGGCTCGTCAGGGCTGATATAGCGCGCCTGTACGGCTTCGTGGCATTCTGCGCCCGCCGTCCGGGGATTGCTTCTGCAATCAAATCAAATTGCTTTGATCTTCAGCGATGGCGGGCTACTATGTCCGCCATGCGTTTTTTTGCTATGACCTGCGCGGCGTTGCCGCTGTCCCTTTTCTTGTTCGCTCCTGTTTTCCCTGCCGCAGCTGCGGACAAGGATGTCATCGTCGAGCAGCCGGACGCAAACCTCTCACCCAAGCAGCATGTGAATCAGCTCTTCGAACAGCTGAAGCGCGAGCGCGACCCTGACAAAGCAAGCGGTATCGCCGATGAAATCCGTACCGAGTGGAACGACTCGGGCAGCGCGACCGTTAATCTCCTGATGCAGTGGGCCGACAAGGCGATCCAGGAGAAGCGCACCGCCGCCGCCCTCGACTTCCTCGATCAGGCGATCGCCCTCAAGCCGGATTACGCAGAGAGCTGGAATCGCCGGGCGACGCTCAACTACGCCAATGACAACTATCGCAAGTCCATGTCCGACATCGAGCGCGTGCTTGACATCGAGCCCCGCCACTTCGGCGCGCTCTCCGGCATGGCCGCCATTCTAATGGAAACGGGCAACGACGCGCTGGCCCTGAAAGCCTGGGAGCGTTTCCTGGCGATCTATCCTGCCAATCGAAGCGCCCAGGAGCAGATGAATACACTCTCCGAAAAGCTGGCCGGCAGCCGCACCTGATCTTGACGGCGGCGCGCGCAGCCCAATCTTAGCCTCGGTTACGTGATTTCAGCAGATATTGCCATGCTTGCCGAAGCCTCCGCTTTCATTGCCTCTGTTGCCGCCGCTGTCGGCTACTCCGTCTACATGGAACGGCAGTTCGAGGCCAACTATCCCAACATTGGCGAACGTACCGATATCGGCGGTTACCAGCTGAATGCCGTCCATGTTCCACGTCCCGAAACCGCCGATCTACCGCCGCTGGTCTTTATCCATGGAGCAGGCGGCAACCTGCTCGATCAAGTCGGCGCCTTCCTGGGACCGCTTCACGGCCGCGCCGAGATGCTGTTCGTCGACCGGCCGGGTCATGGCTACTCGGAACGCGGCGGTCCCGAGAATGCCCTGCCGTCCGGACAGGCGGATGCGATCGCAACGCTGATGGAGAAGCGGGGAATCAAACGAGCCGTCATCGTTGGCCACTCCTTCGGCGGCGCCATCGCGGCCGCCTTCGGCGTGCGCCATCCCGACAAGACGGAAGGCCTGCTCTTTCTCGCCCCCGCGACTCATCCCTGGCCGGGCGGCATCGATTGGTATTATCACCTGGCTGCAATGCCCATGCTCGGCTGGCTCTTTACCCACGCCATTGTCGTGCCGCTAGGTTTGCGACGGCTGGAGCAGGCGACGATGAACGTCTTCCGTCCCAATCCGCGCCCGGAAGACTATATCGCGAAGACAGGCCCCACCTTGGCGCTGCGTCCGCGCGCCTTCTACAACAACGCCATCGACTGCACCCGCCTGCTGGCTTACCTCAAGGCGCATTCTCCGCAATATTCCAGGATCACCGCACCTGCTGTCATCATCACCGGTGACAGCGATGCCATCGTCTGGGAACACATTCATTCGCAGGGGCTGGCCCGTGATATCGCCGGCTCCGAACTAGTGAAGATACAGGGCCTCGGCCACAAGCCGGACTATATGGTCACCGACGTCGCCATTGCCGCCATGGAGAAGATCGGCGGCGCCGCTCGCGACCTCCAGGCCGCCGCCCGCCAGGCCGAGCACCGCCTGGGGCATGAAAAGCCCGCGCGGCCAACAGACATTGTCGCGCCCTTCGGCGATCCAGCCAGCCTGTCCGGGCCCGTCGCAACCGAAAACTAACCTTTCAGCAACGGAACACACACCACTGCTGAGCGCGGTGCATTGCCGAGCGCTCGTTGCGTCCCATATCCATCGCACCGTCATGCTTTGAGGGAAGTCATGGATCAGCCCAACATCAGAATATTCGCGGTTGCCGCCGCACTGTCGCTCTCGCTTGCACCGTCGGCGTTCGCCGCCTCGCCCGCGCCCGCTGAAGCCGAGCATGGCATGGTCGTAACCGCCCAGCATCTGGCGACCGACATCGGCGTCGATGTGCTGAAGAACGGCGGCAATGCCGTCGATGCCGCGGTTGCCGTTGGCTACGCCCTCGCCGTCGTCTATCCGACGGCCGGCAACATCGGCGGCGGCGGTTTCATGACGATCCGGCTGAAGGACGGGGAGATGACATTTCTCGACTTCCGCGAGCGCGCGCCGCTCGCAGCCACCAAGACGATGTATCTCGATGCCAAGGGCGATATCGTTCCCCGCGCCAGCCTCGACGGCTATCTCGCCGTCGGCGTGCCCGGATCCGTGATGGGCTTCGAGACGGCGCGAGAAAAATACGGCACGAAGTCGCGACAGGATCTGCTGGCGCCGGCCATTCGCTACGCCAAGGAAGGCTTCACGCTGGAACAAGGCGACGTGGCCAACATTTCCGGCAGCGCCAAGAGGCTTGCGAAGGATGAAGCCGCTGCAAAGATCTTCCTGAAAGCAGAAGGAAAGCCATACGCCGCAGGCGAAAAACTGGTGCAACCCGACCTCGCCGCCGTTCTTTCCAGCATCGCCGACAAAGGGCCCGACGCTTTCTATAAGGGCATGCCGGCCGACGCGATCACCAAGACGAGCCAGGCGAAGGGCGGCATTCTCGCCAAGGAGGATTTCGAGCAGTACGCGGTGCGAGAACTGAAGCCCGTCGAATGCAGCTACCGCGGTTATGACATCATCTCCTCGCCTCCCCCCTCCTCCGGTGGCGTCATCATCTGCGAAATCCTCAACGTGCTCGAGGATTACCCGCTCTCCTTCCTCGGCTACGGTTCTGCTGAGACGGTTCACCTGATGGTAGAGGCGATGCGCCATGCCTATGTCGACCGCAACGCTGCCCTCGGCGATCCCGACTTCGTGGAGAACCCGATGTCGACATTGCTCGACAAGAGCTACGCCAAGGCGATCCGCGCCAAGATCGATCCCTATAAATCCGGCACGTCGGCCGACCTGAAGCCGCTCGGAGCCAAGGAAAGCGTCGAGACCACGCATTATTCCATCATCGACGATGAAGGAAATGCCGTCGCGGTCACCTATACGCTGAATGGTTCCTTCGGCGCTGGCGTTGTCGCGCCCGGCACCGGCATCCTGCTCAACAACGAGATGGACGACTTCACCTCGAAGCCTGGCGTTCCGAACCTCTACGGTCTCGTTCAGGGCGAGGCCAATGCGATTGCACCGAAGAAGACGCCGCTCTCCTCGATGAGCCCGACGATCGTGACCAAGGACGGCAAGCCCTTCATGGTCATCGGCAGCCCCGGTGGATCGCGCATCATCACCATCACCCTCGAGGCGATCCTCAACGTCATCGATTTCGGCATGGACATCAGCCAGGCGGTCAACGCCCCACGCATTCACCACCAATGGCAGCCTGACAAGATCTATCTCGAGCCCTACACGCTCTCGCCTGATACGATCCGGGCGCTGATCGCCATGGGCCATACACTGGATGACGGCAGCGGCCCGCCGCAATGGGGGCAGGCCGCCGGCATCCTTGTCGGCGGAAAGAGCCTCGCCGATATCGAGAAGGGTGGCGGCGCACGCTACAACGGCGCGATGGACAGCCGCGCCTCCGAGGGCTCCGCCGGCGGATACTGATTGTCGGATGCGAGCGCGGAGGTAGTCGCCGTTGATGCTGGCGCGTAGTATGGCGCTTTTCGTGTCACGGTGACAAAGTCGTCGTTCACAAGCATCACGTGTAGCCTTATGCAGGGGCGTACCGTCATTCGAAAGAGTCTCTATGACCAGCATTGAAATGATCGTTGCCGCCCGCGCCCGTCTGCGCGGACATGCGCGCCGCACGCCCCTTCTCTCCTCTCCCTTCATCGACGAGCTTGCCGGACGGCGGGTGTTCGTGAAGGCCGAGTGCCTCCAACATACCGGCTCCTTCAAATTCCGCGGAGGCTGGTCCGCCGTTTCCGCACTCGATTCGGCCGTACGCGCGCACGGTGTCATCGCTTTCTCGTCAGGCAATCACTCGCAGGGTGTGGCGCTCGCCGCCAAGCTTCATGGCGTGCCTTCGGTGATCATCATGCCGTCGGACGCCCCGAAACTGAAGATTGCCAACACCCGCGCCCTCGGCGCCGAAGTCGTGCTCTACGACCGCGCCACACAGGATCGCGACGCCATCGGCGCCAAGCTTTCGGGCGAACGCAAGCTGACCCTGATCAAGCCGTTCGACGAGCCCCAGGTGATCGCCGGCCAGGGCACGACGGGTCTCGAGATCGCCGAACAGGCGGAAGAGGAAGGCATCAAGGCTGCCGAGGTGCTGGTGCCCTGCGGCGGCGGCGGCCTGACGTCGGGGATCGCGCTTGCGCTCGAGGCTAGCGCGCCTGCGTTCCGCGTGCGTCCCTGCGAGCCTGAAGGCTTCGACGATACGACACGGTCGCTGGCCTCAGGCAAGATCGAGCGCAACGCGGCGATGACCGGCTCCATCTGCGATGCGATCATTACCCCACAGCCCGGCAATATCACCTTCCCGATCCTGCAGCGCCTTGCCGGCCCCGGTATCGTCGTGACAGACGAGGAGGCGCTTCGCGCCATGGTGATAGCCTTTGTGCGGCTGAAGATTGTCGTCGAACCGGGCGGCGCGGTCGCCCTTGCCGCAGCGCTGTTCCACGGCGATGAGATGGAGGAAGACAACGTCGTCGTCGTCACCTCGGGAGGCAACGTCGACGCCGATATCTTCGCCGGCGCACTGGCCCGGCACGGGTAGAGGCAGAACAAGCCTGCCCACCCCGTCTCTTACGCTACGCAGCCTTGTAGCGCGTCGCGGGTGCCGACCGTGACAGGTTCGGCATCAGCGCCTGGCGTGCATCCTCGTAGGCCTTCAGCAATCCGGCATCCTCGAGCGCCGGGATCGTCGCGAATTCACCTTGGTCAAAGCCGGAAAGAGACGCATCCACCATGTCTTCCGCCTGCATGACGATCTCGGTCGGCAGGTGTTCGACCGGCGTACCGGCAATGCCCCAGAATTCGGTCGCCGTCGCCCCCGGCAGCACCGCCTGAACGCGGATATTCTTATCCGCCAGCTCGTGCTTCAGCGATTGGCTGAAAGCAAGAACGAACGCTTTGCTTGCCCCATAGACCCCATTCAGAACTTCAGGCGCGATCGCCACGATCGACGCAATGTTGATGATCGAGCCGCCGCCGCGGGCCGTGAAACCGGGCACGACTGCGTAGGTCAGCCGCATCAGCGCTGTAACGTTGAGATCGACCATCGCCTGCATCTTGTCGACATCGGAGGCCAGCAGCGGCGCGGTGCCGCCGACGCCGGCATTGTTGACCAGAAGGGTGATGCTGCGGTCGTTCTTCAACACCGCCTCGACACGCGCCAGATCAGCCTTGTTGCCGAGATCGGCAGGCACCGTTTCAACCGTCCTGCCCGTCTCCCGGGTCAACTTGGTCGCAAGCTCGGAAAGGCGCTCGGCATTGCGCGCGACTAGAATGAGATCGTAACCCCGCTTTGCGAGCCGGTGGGCGTAGATGGCGCCGATCCCCGATGATGCGCCCGTAACGAGTGCGGTTCCTTTGTGCTGCTCGGTCATTGTCGTTCTCCGTGTTGGGCGACAGCGCCTGCTGTTGGCCTGAGGAGAGTCTTACGCCTGATTGCCAATGTCTTGAATGTCATATAAACAACCTTTTAGGACAAACGGAGTTTCGAGCCATGCAGCGCATTGCCGTCCTGCTCTTTCCCGGCTTTCAGATGATGAGCCTCGCCGCCATCTCCGCCTTCGAGTTCACCAACCTCGAACTCGGCGAACAGGTCTACGACATCGCCTATCTCTCCGAGACCGGTGGGCCGGTGCGCGGCTCCTTCGGCGTCACGATGGAGACGACGCGGTTCGACGACCCCACTTTCGATACGCTGCTGGTGTCGGGCGCCGTCGGCATCAAGCTGCCGACCCCACGAGAAGGCGAATTCATCCGCAACGCGCTTGCCGCCTCCCGCCGCGTCGCTTCGATCTGCACCGGTGCATTTCTGCTTGCCGACGCGGGTGTGCTGGACGGCCGGCGCGCCACGACGCATTGGCTGCTCGCTCGAGAGCTGCAATCGCGCTACCCCAAGGTCAGGCTCGAGGAGGATCGCATCTTCATCATCGACGGCTCTGTCTGGAGCTCGGCGGGCATGACAGCCGGGGTCGATCTGGCACTTGCCATGGTTGAGAAGGATCACGGCGCCGACATCGCCCGCGCCGTTGCCCGCAAGCTCGTCGTCTACCACCGCCGGGCCGGCGGCCAGTCGCAGTTTTCCGCGCTGTTGGAACTGGAACCCAAATCGGACAGGATCCAGAAGGCGCTGGCCCATGCGCGCAGCAACCTGAAGAACACGCTATCCGTCGAAGAACTGGCAGAAGCAGCGGCGCTCAGCCCCCGCCAGTTCAGTCGGACCTTCCGCGCCGAGACAGGGCAATCGCCCGCAAAAGCGGTGGAGAACCTGCGCCTCGAGGCGGCCCGGCTGATGATGGAACAGGGCCGGCATCCGATCGACGTCGTTGCCACGGAGACAGGCTTCGCGGATCGTGAGAGGATGCGACGCGCATTCCTGCGCGCTTTCGGCCAGCCACCGCAAGCGATCCGCCGCAACGCGCAGCGCGAATATCAGGCATAGGCTCTTGCCGCCGGGCGGACTGCCTGCGGCACGACATCAGCGACGGCCTCCCGCACCGATTGCAACATGATGGACGCAAGCCGCGCCGTCGCCGGCCCAGGCTCCGCCTCGGCGCGATGCAGGACGAGACCGAGCGAGGAAAGCTCCGGCAAGCCGGCTGCGTCTGCGACAAGCGGCTTGACCTTTCGCGGCAGCCCGATCGGTGTGCGGATGGTAATGCCGAGCCCAGCGGCCGTCGCCGCCCACAATCCGCCGAGGCTCGGACTGACGAAGGCAAGCCGCCACGGAATGCCCGCCGCGTCGAGCGCCTTGGTCGCCGCGGAGCGCAACAGGCACGGGGCTTCCAGCGAGGCGAGCGGCATCGGTTCGCCGCCGCCGAGGCTCCAGTCAACAGCTGCTTCCGCCGGCCCGATCCAACGCATCGGGACTTCGGCGATCTGCTCGCAATGCGGCGTCAGCGTGCCATCGCTCCACGCGAGTGCCAGATCGAGCTTTCCTGATGTGACGCGCTCGATCAGTTCGACATTGCGCACCACGCGCGCCTCGATGCGGACCTTCGGATGCGCGCGCGCAAAACGGCCGAGCACGTCGGGCAACAAGACCTCGCCGAAATCCTCCTGCAATCCGAGCCTCACCCAGCCTTCGAGCTCGATGCTCTTTACCGCTGCAGCCGCTTCGTCGTTGAGTTCCAGCAGCCGCCGCGCATAGGCCAGCATCGTCTCGCCGGCATCGGTGAGCGCAAGGCCGCGCCCCGCCTTGCGGAAGATCGGCGTGCCCGCCTGCTCCTCGAGCTTCTTCAACTGAGCGCTGACCGCCGAGGTCGAGCGGCCGAGCCGGTCAGCCGCTCGCGCGAAGTTGCCGAGCTCCATTCCGGTCGCAAAGGTTCTGAGAACATCGAGATCGAAGATCGTCCGTCGCATCACTTTCGTCCCGTTTTTGTGAATCGTATGTTCAAACAATTCTGATTTTCAGCATTATCGTGGCGTGCGATGCTTCTCCTGTCAAGAATTCACTCAAAGGAACTCGCCATGCCTTTTGTTCGTATCTCTCTACTGCGCGGCAAGTCGCCGGAGTATTTGCGCGCTGTTGCGGACAGCATTCATCGCGCCATGGTCGAGACGTTCAACGTGCCGCCCGCCGATCGTTTCCAGATCATCCACCAGCATGAACCGGGCGAACTGATCTTCGACCGCAACTATCTTGCCGGACCGCGTTCCGACGACTTCGTGCTTTTCGCCATCACCGCCGGAAAGCCGCGCTCGACCGAGACCCGCCAGGCCTTTTTCAAGCGGGCCACCGAGCTTCTCGGACAATCGCCGGGAATCCGGCCGGAAGACATCATGATCGTCGTCACCACCACATCACCGGATGAATGGTCGTTCGGCGACGGAAAGGCGCAGATGAGCGAACCCGGCTGGGAAGCCCGCGCCTTCGGGAGTGCGGCATGATGGGCAACCCTGAACGTATGACGATCCAGCGTCCGGGCAATGCCGTCCGCTCGCCCGTTGATATTGCCACCGCACCCTTCTGGGTGGAGATGCTGCTGGAAGGAACAGCCGACGGCGAGAACACGGCGATGCGGGCGACGCTCGATCCGGGCACGATCACACGCTGGCACAGGCATCCGCGCGGGCAGCTGCTCTATGTTCTATCAGGCAAGGGTCTGGCGCAACGCGAAGGTGGGGCAGTCGACGAATTGCTGGTCGGAGATGCTGTCTGGTTCGCCGCCGGCGAGAAGCATTGGCACGGCGCCGGACACGACAGCCCGTTCAGCTATCTCAGTATTCAGGCAACCGAAGCCGGCCGCAACGTCGACTGGCTTGAGCCGGTGGAGATCCTCTCATGATGGCGATGCAGTACAGCTTCACCCTTCCGGCCGATTACGACATGTCGATCATCGACCGGCGCATCCGCGACAAGGGACCGATGCTGGACGGATTTCCCGGTCTCGGCTTCAAGGCCTACCTCAGTGCCCGCAGAGGCGAGTTCGGATCCCGCGAAAACCTCTATGCGCCCTTCTATCTCTGGCAGCAGCCGGAGCGCGCCAGCGACTTTCTTACCGGCACCGGCTTCGAGGGACTGATGCAGTCCTTCGGCTGGCCTCGCGTGAAGACCTGGATCGCATGGCACGCGGAAACCGCCTCCGCGATTGCAGAGGCAAAATTCGTTACCACAGAGATAGTCGCCATCGAGCCCTATTCCGCGCTCGCCGAGATCAGAGACGTGGAGGTCAGGCAGGCGCAACGAGAAGCACGACAGGCCGACGTCCTGGCCTCGGTTTCGGCCTTCGAGCCGACCAACTGGACGCTGGTGCGCTTCAGCTTGCGCCGATCGGCGCCGCTCATTGCAGGTTCAGGCCAGATCTATCGTGTCGGACACGTATCACTGCCCTAAATCAGGCCGCCGCCCGACGATAGAGCGCAAGCGAACCGGCCAACGCCAACAGCGCGCAGCCGCAGGCGCGCTCAAGCCACAACGCGCCGTTCGTCGTGAGGAATCGGACGGCCTGCACGCCGAACACGGCATAGGCCAGCATGATGATGAAATCGAGGGAGGCGAACACCAGTGCCAGCACGCCATACTGCGTTGCCTGCAGGCCGGTCGGATCGATGAACTGCGGTAGGAAGGCCGAAAAGAAGAGGTAGCCCTTCGGATTGGTGACTGCGACCATGAAGCTCTTCAACGCGATCGAAACCGGCGTCCCGCCCGCATCCGCCGCCCCCTGCCTCAACGCCGCATCGATCGTGCCTTTCGACCAGAGCATCATGATCCCGAGAAACGCCAGATAGGCTGCCCCAACGTACTTCAGGGCCGAGAACCAGAATTCGGAAGCCGCGAGCAGTGCCCCGAGACCGATCGCAACGGCGCCGATCAGGACAAAATCCGAGAGCACCGCTCCAACCATGCCGGCAGCGGCACGCCTGACACCGTAGCGGGAGCCGTTGGTCATTGCCAGGAGTACGGTCGGCCCCGGCGTGGCAATACCCACGAAGGAAACGACTGCGAACGCAAGAAGTGTGACTGTCTGCATGGTGCCCTCCCGATCTCTGCAGGGGAAACTTGCACGTGCATCGGCCATACACAAGGGGCGTGGGCTGACTGAAATCGGCATAGGGGGCGCTCGATGTGATCGCACCCCTGCCACACCACCCGGCATGCGGGTCCGCACCAGGCGGTTCGAGAGATTGAGGTTAGACGAGCCTGGGCATTCCAAGTTGGTCAGCCCATCTAATGGTGAGGGTGGCGTTAAGGAGCTTGCCGCTGTTGCGCCACCAGCGACCGGCATTTGCTGCCACTTGCTGGGCCACCCCAGGTTTGGCTCCCCTTGCCATCAT
>NZ_JDWI01000017.1:0-128615 GCF_012932765.1 Rhizobium sp. 57MFTsu3.2 | reverse complement strand
TCATCAACGCGCTCAGCCCCCTGCCCAAGCATGCCCGGCAAAGTTTGACGTTTGATCGCGGATTTGAATTCGTCTCCTGGCGGCGACTGAAGCAAGGAATGGGAACCGATGCATGGTTCTGCGATCCGTCTGCGCCCTGGCAAAAAGGCTCGGTTGAGAACATGAATCGGCGGATTCGGCGTTACCTGCCGAGGGATACTGCTGTCCTGTCAGTTCCTGATGAATCGATACGATCACTGATCGATCGGTTGAACAGTACGCCGAGAAATAGCATCATGTCTTCGGTTGAGGCAGGGGCTTGCGAAGCACTTGCCCTATTTGCCGCCGGCGGCAATCCTGTCATGGTGGAGCCGGACCCCACGCAGGATAGATTTCCCTTACTGCAAGCCTCATGGAGGCAGTTCATTGACTGCGAGGGTTCGTGGTCGGAGTGTTGGCGCGACATCAAAAAGGCTGTCTTCCGGAGGCAGCCCTTTCCTTTTCTACCGCTTCCTGAAAACATTGCCGACCCGATACAGGTCGTAGGCAATGCAGACGCTCTGGACCATCCGATGATGCAGGTAGAGCCGATCGTCGAAGTCGGCCGACACCACTGCACCAGCCTCGATCCTAAAGACCTCATGAGGTTCCAGACCGCTGTTGTCGAGCAGCAGGGCTTCATCCGCCTGCTTCAGCGCCGCCGCCAGCTTGTCCAAGGATCCTTCATATCGCCTGCGGATGTCGTCCTCGGGGATGTCGTGGCCGCCAGCTTCGACACGCTGCCTGACGCGCTCGATGTTCCTTTCGACCGTATCCAGGGCAACGTAATAGAGTCCGACCGAAAACCCGGCCGCCTTCGCGTCGCGCATCAGGTTGATGGACTGCTGGCTGCTCAGGGTGGTCTCGTAAATGAACGATGTCTTCGTTTCGATCATCTCAGCGAGCTTGCGGATTGCCGCCCTGCCCGCTGCCACGGCCGCCGCTCGGCCGTCACTGGTTCCGGTCAGCTCCTTGGCGATCTCATCGGCATTGACCCAAACGCCGTCGAGCTGCAGCTTCGCATAGGCGCTGGACTTGCCGGACCCATTAGGGCCGCCGAGAATGATGCATGATGGCTGAGACAATTACTGCCTCGCGGCAGCAGCAGGAACACGGATGTCCTCGTGTTCGGCGCGATCCTTGGCCTCGTTTTCGAGATCCCGGTCGGAGATCGGCAAGCCCAGACGACGGCGCTCGGCAATTGCTTCCCGGCCGATCTGCATCAGGGCTTCCTTGTTTTCATCGTACTTCTTCAGAAGCATGGTCGATCTCCTATGCCTTCAATATAGCGCTTCACGCCCCTGTCGGCAAATATCGCTTGTCTCAGGTTCCGCCGACGGCAACGCTTATTGCAACAGGCCGCGGGAGACGGCCTTGAAGCCCTTGGGCATCTTCCGTTTCTTGCTCTGACCTTGACCCCGCGGCTCACCATGCGGGGTTCTTTTTTCCGTGCATCCCAATCCGGAAATCGATAGGCGGTAGTCCCTCCATCCGCTCTTCCTCAGGATCGCCGTCTTCGTCCGCGAAAGCACCCGGTGGCAATTGCGCCGCGATTCTGTTCGAGTTCATCCGGAAAAGGACACTGTTGGCCTTGAGCGCAAGCTGCCTCACGATCTCGCGCAGATTCTCGTGATCCCCACTCCCCTCCTCGGCCGCGTGCAGCTCCCGAACGAGATCAATGATCGGATCTGGCACCAGGTTCGCGATCTGCTCGACGGTCACCCAGTCATGCCCCCTTTCCTTCTACTCTCTCAGCTTCGCTGATCTTCGGAGGTGGCGGCGAATGCCGAGCCATCAGCAGCCGCCACCGCCTCTTCCGCACCGATTGTCGGCATCTCGAGATAGATAGTTCGCCCTACCAGCGTTTTTCCGATACCTGCTGGATCAGGTCGAACAACGCCGACCCTAGCAGCAGAAATTGCCTAGACCGCTCGCCGCCGGCGCGCCGATCATCAACGATCCCGCGCAATTCCGTAAAGAGGTCAGGCAACCGCTACACCTAATCAAGAACTGTCAAATGGCCAACCAGGGCTTGGAGGAATGCCGCGGCATCTTCCAGTTTGCGGCGATCCGCTATGCGTTCCACGTCCAGATACAGTGTGCCTTTCGCTCGATCCGAAATTTTTCGGGCTAACGTGGTCTTGCCTGCCTGCCGTGCGCCGATCAGCGCGGCGACGGGCGCGCGTGCCGCCGCTACATGCCAGGCGTAAAATGCATTGATCGGCTAACTTGCACAGTGTCAGAAAGTCGAATATATTTCTGACAGGAGAAGTACCATGCAACGACTGACATCTCAAATTCTTGCTTATGCCGAGCAATTGCCGGAGGGTACGGCCCTGTCCGCAAAAAGCCTCCTGCATCTCGGAAACCGGGCCGCAGTGGACCAGGCTTTGTCGCGCCTGCATGGGCGTGGCGAACTGATCAGGGCTGGGCGTGGTATTTATATGAAGGCGATCAAAAGCCGGTTCGGAAGCAGGCCGCCGACCGTCGAGCAAGCGGTCGAGGCAATCGCACATCAACGTGGCGAGGTCATCGTTTCGAATGGAGCGGCGGCGGCCAATGCCCTTGGGCTCACGACGCAGGTTCCGGTTCGCTCCATCTACCTGACCTCTGGCCGCAGCCGGACGATGAATGTCGGAAGCCAAAAGGTCGAGCTCAAGCACGTCCCTCGCTGGCAGTTGTCGCTCGCTAGCCGGCCGGCCGGCGTCGCTGTACGCGCACTCGCCTGGCTGGGGCCGGAGCGAGCGGAGGATGCTCTTTCAAGCATCAAGCGGAAACTGCCCCCCGAGGCGTTCAACGAGCTTGTTGCTGCAGCACCCCAGTTTCCGACCTGGCTCGCGCGAAGCGTCGGAAAGGCAGCGCATGGCTGATCACTTCCTCAAGCTCTCATCCGAGGACAAGCGAGAGGTTCTCGCAATTGCGTCAGATCGATCGAAGCGTCCAGTCCACTTGCTCGAAAAGGACGTCTGGGTCGTCTGGTCGCTTCGAACACTCTACGCCACGGCGCTCGGTAAGAGCCTTGTCTTCAAAGGCGGGACTTCGCTCTCGAAGGCCTACGGCGCCATTCGACGATTCTCGGAAGACGTCGACCTCACATACGACATCCGCGCGCTTGCCCCTGATCTTGTCGGGGACAGCGAAGAAGCGCTCCCGAAAACCCGGAGCGAGGAGAAGCGATGGTCGAGCGAGGTGCGACGGCGACTACCGATGTGGGTGAGCGACACAGTTGCACCAATCATCGCCGCTGAGCTAGAGAACCAATCGCTTCCAGCGGAGGTCCGTGTCGAGGCCGACAGGCTCTATATCGACTACCAGGCCATCGGCTTGGGATCTGGTTATGTCGCACCCAGTGTGATGCTGGAGTTTGGAGCCCGGTCGACGGGCGATGTAGGGCGACAATCTGGGTGAGATCAGCGCGACAATCTGGATGAGATTCTAGTGTCGCGGTCGTCGTCGACGGTATCATCGTGATTGTCGCTGGCAAGGGCTTCGTTAGGTTCTGATTGTCGCGCAGCGTCAATCTCGGCGGCATTTTTCATTGTCGCAAAGTAAGCGGGTCTGCCACGCTGGCGTTTGGCTTCCATCGCGGATCGACGCCGGTAGCTTTCGACATTCATCTCAAAGATAGTCGCGTGGTGGACGAGACGATCGACGGCGGCGAGTGTCATGGCGGGATCGGGGAAAACCCTATTCCATTCACCGAAGGGCTGGTTAGCGGTGAGCATGATTGATCGCCGCTCGTAGCGCGCGGAAATGAGCTCGAAGAGCACGCTCGTTTCGGCCTGGTCCTTGGTCACATAGGCGAGATCGTCGAGGATGAGCAGATCGAATTTGTCGAGCTTGGCAATGGCGGATTCGAGCTGGAGTTCACGACGAGCGACCTGCAGCTTCTGAACGAGCTCGGTCGTACGCATGAACAGCACCCGCCAACCGTTCTCGATGAGAGCGAGGCCAATCGCGGCGGCGAGATGGCTCTTGCCGCCACCGGGCGGGCCGAACAACAGGATGTTAGCTCCCTTGGCGAGCCAGCTATCACCGGCGGCGATCGCCATGACCTGTGCCTTGGAGACCATCGGAACGGCGTCGAAGTCGAAGCTGTCGAGCGTCTTTCCCGGCGGCAATCGTGCCTCGGCGAGATGGCGTTCAATGCGGCGGCGATCGCGTTCGGCCAGTTCGTGCTCGGCAATCACCGACAGGAACCGTGCCGCGGGCCACCCTTCCTTGTCGGCCCGCTCAGCAAAGTCCGGCCAAAGGACCTTGATGGCAGGGAGGCGGAATTCATTGAGCAGCGTGCTGAGCGTGGCGGCGTCGATAGGCGGGGCGTGTCTCATGCTGCGCCCTCCAGATGACCCGCGTCGATCAGGGCCTCATAGCCTTGGAGGGACGCGAGACGGACAATAACGGTCGGTAACTGCGCTGGATCGGGTGCGAAGGCGGTCCGCAGCGCGACGATGTCCGGCAATTCGCCCGCGTCGAGGATAATGGCCAGCCGCTCTGCCAGCTCCCGCTCGCAGCCCCGATCATGGGCCAAAGCCAGGAGTTCGACGGTGATCTTGCAGGCCTGCTTGTCAGAAAGCCGGTCGAGTAGGGTCTCGAAAGCAAACCGGTATTCCTGCCGCGGGAAAAGCTTGTCGCGATAGACAAGCTGAAGCAGCGCCATTGGCTTTTTGCGCAGCGAGTGGATGACATGCCGATAGTCGACGACCTGGTCGTGTTTGCCGCTGGCATGCGCACGCCCTCTTTGGAGCGTCATCAGATGCGTGCCGCCGATAAAGAGGTCAAGACGCTCGTCGTATAGGCGCACGCGCAGCCGGTGTCCGATAAGGCGTGACGGCACGGTGTAGAAGACCTTGCGTAAAGTGAAGCCGCCGCTGCGTGAGACCCGCACGACAACCTCCTCAAAATCGCTGGTGCGCGTTCCCGGCAACGGCTGCAACGCCGCCCGCTCGGCATCGATGCGCTTGCCATAGCGAGCGTTACGGCGACTGACGATCTCATCGATGAAGACGCGATAAGCAGCGAGATGGTCGAAGTCACGGGTACCGCGTAGCAAAAGAGCATCGCGAATGGCATTCTTGAGGTGGCCATGCGGGCTCTCAATCGCACCGTTCTCGTGGGCAATGCCCTTATTGTTGCGGGTCGGCGTCATCCGGTAGTGCGCGCAAAGCTCCGCGTAGCGCCGCGTCAGATCTTCTTTGGCATCGGCGTCCAAATTGCGGAAGGCCGCCGACAGGCTGTCACTGCGATGGTAAAACGGCGCGCCGCCAAGGAACCAGAGAGCGTTCTGCAGCCCTTCAGCTAGCGCCACGAAGCTTTCGCCGCCGAGAACGGCATGGGCGTGTTCGAAGCCGGAATAGGCGAGCCGGAAGTGATAGAGCAAATGATCGAGCGGCTGGCCTGCGATCGTGATCTGCAGTTCGTTCATGTTGGTGAAGTCGGAAAGCCCCAGTCGGCCGGGCTCATGAACCTGGCGAAAGATCACTTCCTGCTCATCGCCATTGATGGCCCGCCACGCACGGATCCGCCGCTCCAATGTCCGGCGAACGCTTTCGCTGAGGTCAGGATGGCGGCGCAACATCTCCTCGAAGATGGCAACTGGGCGGATGCCAGGTGCCGCCTTCAACAGCGGCACGACCTCAGCATCGAAGATGTCGGCGAGTGGGTCAGGACGTCGACGGCCACGCGGCTTCTTCACCTGTGATGGCAGTTGCGCGTTCTTCTCAATGCGATAGGCCGTTGCTCTGCTGAGCGACGCCTTCGCGGCGGCGACCTCGATCCTGTGCTCTTGTCGTAACTTCATGAAAAGCCTCATCTGATGATCGGTTATCTGACGACCGGGCACAAAGGTGGTTCTCCGTTCTTCGAAGAACCCAAAGTACCGGCCGAACCGCAATCACCAGATGAATCGGTGCGGCAGCAGCGGTAGAACTCCGTTCGGGCTACGCCCTCTCTTCGTTCCACCGCTGCTGCAACGTCTCATCTTGATTGACGCTTCGTCTCATCTTGGTTGTCGCGCTGCAGGGCGAGCCGGCCAGCCTGCGAGAGGTCACTTGCGATGCGGTCGGCCTCGTTGAGGGAGTCGACTTTCCGAAGGCCAACCCGAGGGTAATGCACGCCGAACGGACGTTCTGGGAAAAGGCCACCGCGATCCATGTCTTTTGCCTACAGCAGCGGCTCCGAGGCGAGCGCTTTTCGCGCCATTGGCACGACATCGTGCGCCTTGACGACATTGGTCTGGCCGACAGAGCAATTTCCGACCGCGGGCTAGCAACCGCCGTCGCCACGCATAAATCGATGTTCTTCGCGGAGAAAGCCGCCGATCGATCGCCAATTGACTACGAGGCGGCGGTAAACGGCAACCTGGTGCTGACGCCGGTCGGCGAGGGACGGAAAGCCCTCGAAGAAGACTACTCCAGGATGGTGGAGGACGGTCTCCTTCTCGATGACGCCGAGACGTTCCACGAGTTGCTCGAACGGTGTGCTGCCATCTGTGGCAAGGCAAACGTCGCAGGCTGACAGCTGCTTGGAGGTCTTCCGATGGCAAGACGCGACCTGTCGAGAGAGTAGCTCTTCGCATAGGTATGGGAACGCCCGACCAGCGAGATCGCTAATAAGCATGGCATCTCCGACGTCGTAGTCGGAAGCTTTGCAAGAAAATGCAGGTTCCCAGGCCTCCCCGGGGCTAATGGGCGCGCGTGGTAGCGGGCCAGACACCGCGACGCCCCGCTTTGAAAGCATTTCGAGAGGAACTGGAAGCGAAGCGGAAAAGCGCGCTACAAGCCCACCGCTGGACATTTCACTGAACTTCAATCGAAATTCTTGAATGTGGCACTCGACGAACTCCGCAAACGTCTCATCGAGCACCAGATCGATACCTCGGGCCCGAAGCATACCACGAGCCTCGAACCCAAGCCCTACCCCACCTCGCTCGCGCTCCCATCACTTTCGAGCGTGGCACGGAGTTCACGGATTGGCCTTATCTCCAAGCGAGCATCGGCACCCGTAGCGCAGCGGACATTACTCTTACCAAATAGTCGGATAAATCGTATAATCCGAAGGAGCGGCTGCCTGCGGCAGGTCGCCGTATCGGATACCCTAGTTTTTCAAAAGGGGCTGAATGTCAGGCGAAGTGAAATAGCGCGAACCTCGAAGATCTGAACGATTTCGGGTTCTGACCGGGGTTCTGGATTGCAGCGCTTCATCTCGACGCGTCTGTCAGGCTCGACGCGACGCGATCGAAGCTGATGACATCGACATCACCCCGCAGCAAGTCATTCGCGATTTCGACAATCTTGCCCTCGTGCGTGAACAAGATCGGCTGGAACGCCCGTCCTCCGGACGCCAGAGTTCTCAACCCGGAAGCCTTGCGTTCGTCATCGAACGACTGAAATACATCGTCTGTTATGAAAGGAAGCGGCTCGTTGCGACTGCAGAAGTCCTCAATAAACGCTAGGCGGAAGGCTAGGTAAAGCTGATCTGCGGATCCTTCGCTGAGGGCTTTCGTCGGAAGCCGCTCGCCGTCGGATCGTTCTGCTTTTAGCCTTATCGCATCCTGATCGTCGAATTCCTGCACCAAGCGAACGAAAGATCCATTCGTCAATGTGGAGAAGTACTCGCTTGCCCGTGCGAGCAGCGGATCTGCCTGTGACTCCCTGTAGCGTTCCAAAGAGGTTGATAGCAGTTTTGAGGCGAGCCTCAGAACAGCCCATTGGCGGGCCAGATCCTGTGTCTCTTGTTCCGCAGATGCTTTGTCGAAAGCAGCCTGCTCCGCGCTCAGTCCGGTCTCGAGCGCCTCTTTTGTCGATGCCAGCTCAGCGAGTCTTCCCTTGAGCTTGCCGAACATGTCGAACTGTTGGGTATCCTCGGCCGCAAGCGTCTCGATCTCCAAATCAGCGGCGACTCGATCGAAATCGTAAAGTTTTATCCGGATGTCGTCTTCGCTGATGCCCCTGGAATGCAGCGACAGCCTCCGCCGACTGTCGTCAAGCTTCTCGACCACGGCACGACGCCTTCCGAGACGCTCGAGAAGTGTCCTGCCGTCTATCCGGACATTCAGACGAGCCAACTGAGCAGCCACATCCTGACTGATCGACTGGCTTTCTTCGGCTATCTCCTGAAGATCAGCGGACACTCGTTCTCGGCTTGTAGCGAGATGTCGATTACGATCCTCGGCGGATTGTGCGTCGGTCATTCGTTTGTGCAAGGTATCGACAGCGAGTAACGGAGCGAGTTTGGAAAGATCATCACCGATCGATTTGCAGACGCCCGACAGCTTCTCCTCGAATTGATCTATGTTACGTGCCATGCCGTCGACACGGCGCTGTCTGTTCTGTCTTTCAGCGTAACAGCGCGGGATTTCTTTCCAGACCTGGATTGCAGCTTCAGCCATCTCCAAGGTTGGAGCATCATCAAGCCCGAAAGCAACGCATGTTTCAGCAAATTGCGACCGCCACTCATCAACTTCTGTGGCCAAGGCAGCGAACTTGCGCTCTCCATCAGCAATGTCGTTCTCCAGCGTTTCCTGCCGGGCGCGGACGATACGCCGCTCATCCCAGGCCTTTGCCAGTTCGGCCAGCTTTGTCTCCACGAGCCTGACGTTCGAGGAAAGCGGACCGGCAAGCTTTGCTTCGAGCCCAATGGCTGCTGCAATGCTCGCAAGTTCAGATGTAACTTGGACATTCCGGCTTTGAACAATGCGAAGCTGATCTTCCAGGTCCCGGACGTTCTCGCGCCTCTTGGCGATGGCATTTATGCCGCGGAGCCATTTGCCCATTTGGTCTATATCGAGAACCGGAATTCCTGCATGATCGAAAAGTCCCGAGAATGCGGCCAATGCACCTTCCTGGTGATCCCGTGCGGCTTCGAGTTCGATATCACAGGTACCAATGTCACCATCAAGTCGAGCCAACCTCAGCGTCAGCGCCGAGTGGCGCGCGGTTCTTTCAGCTTGCGAAAGTGCACCGTCCGACAGTTTGTCCGCCTCGCGAACGAGTACTGGCAACGCGCCGTCCCAGAGATTACCGGACTGAAGTCCTTGAATGGCCGCATCGCGGACAGCCCTCGCTTCTTCGATCATCGAACGGGTAATGAGTTGCCGATCATCTTCGAGGTCCGAGATGAGCTGTACTACGTCCTCGCGCTCCAAGCGGCGCTCTGTCCGCTTTTCCTGGGCACGTTTCACACGGTCGGCAGCTGCTACAAGATTTGGGCGGTGTTTCTCCAATTCAACTTCGTCCGGAAGCGGGAGCTTCAGAAGCGCTTCGAGATCCTGGACTGGAGGAGCCAGGCGAGCCTTCGCTTCGCTGATATCCTGGCGTGCCCTTGCCAGCGCGGTATCAATTTCGTCAATCCGTTCGAGCGATCGGATATCTGGCTGGAGGGCACTAAGACGTTCCTGTAGAGGCCCGACATCTTGAAGCGTACCACCGCTTTCGGTTCGTTGGATGCGGCTGAATTCCGAGGTCTGGTCTTCCAGGCGCTGCCGTAGGCTCGTCTCGGTGCGTTGAAGCTCGTTTCCATCGCGGATAAGACTATTGAGACGATTGATTTGAGCATCAGCCGGCTGTGTCTGGATGAGCGTCTCGACCGAACCCCGGTGCCCTGCCCTTCGACCAAGGCCAGCAAGCTCAAGATCGAAATCCGCTACCTCTGCCCGGACTCTCGAGAAATCGGCCTTCGCTTGAGAATACGCCACCTTCTCCGTGAGAAGCTCGTGGATCAGGTCTCGCTGGTTCAAAACAGCAGGGTCGAGCTGCAGTGCCTCAAACTCGTCCCGAATGCGCTCGCTCGTCGCAAGGGAAGCAGCTTCTCGCGCGGCGTGTTCATGGAGACGCTGCAGTTGGTTTTCGAGCTGCTGCTCGATCTCCTTCGGAACTGCGGCGATCTCGTCAAATTCCGCCAGTCCGGCCAACTCTACATCGACATCGGTCAGAAGCGGTTCGAGCGTGCGCAGGTTCTGTAGAAGATCAAGACGCGTTTTCGTTCGCAGGCGCGCGTGCCCTAGCTCTTCCAACTGGCGCTCGACCTCACGGATTTCATCAGAGAGGCGCTTCCAGTCGGGCGAACGGAGCTCATGAACTTTCTCGGACTGCCGCGCAGCCTCGTGACGATCGAGCGCCTGATAGAAGGCCCGGTCCTTCGACTTTCGCTGAGAGAAGATCGCGTCAGCCTCACCGTCCAAGCTCTTGCGCAGCTGGGTGAGCCCCGTCAGTCCGGAAGCGGCCGAGAACAGGAGACGGCCGATCTCGCCATCTCCCGTCGCCATCTCCTCTCCCCCGTGGCGGAGCCTGGCAGAATCCATTCCGAAAGCCTTTTCAAAGACTGATCGGTCCACCCCGCCAATAAAGGGAGAAAGGATATCGTCCGCGAGAGGCACCTCTTGTTCCGAATTGGAGACCAATGTTGCCTTGCGACCTTTACGGCGCCGGAAATCGATCGATGCGCCGTCACGTCGCGTTAGGCTCGCGCCGACCCTGAGGATGGATGGCTCGAACTTGTGCAATCCGGCAACGTCGTTCTGAAAGCCGAATAGGAGATCAGACAGGGCACGGAGCAAGGTGGACTTGCCCGCCTCATTCGGTCCATAAACGATGTGCAACTTTGCATCCGGCCGAAATGGGATGGAACGGTCCGAAAGTGAGCCGTATCGGAGAAGATCAAGCCGATCGAAGCGCATGTGTCAGCCTGCCGTCGCCATTCGTGCCAGAAGCAGCTCACGTGCCTCTTTCACCAGTTCGACATTTGTCAGGCCAAGCGGGCTGTCGTTGGTAGCGAGACCTCCGGGCATCTTCGGCAAGATCTCCATCAGGATCTGATCGACATGGATAGCATCGTCCCCATGATCCTCTAACGCCCTGAAAAGCTCAATTCCTGCAAAGGGGGTCGCCGCGACGGGCACCGAGGAGGAGAGCCGCAGCTCAAGTTTCTCGATCCAGATGTCACTGTACGCCCGCTGGCATGCCGCGAGCACCTCATCCTGCCACTGCGCTCGATCACGCGCCAGGTCGTCGTAGAAGGCACAGGCCCCAGAAATCCGGATGCGTGCCGCGACTGGCTTGCCGTCGAATTCCGCCGACAAGCGAATCGCTTCTTCCTCGATCCGCTTCAATACGTCGACATCGAGATCGCCTTCGCTAACGTCGATACCGATTGAGATGAATCGGGCGCTGTCAACGATAAGGCGATCAACGGTCGCGATCCCATCATCGACAGTAACAAGTACTGCACCCTTTGCGCCTTGCTCACGGATGCTTCGACCCTGGAGATTGCCTGGGAAGACAACCAGAGGATCGGATGCGACTATTTCAAATTCATGAACATGGCCAAGGGCCCAATAATCGTAAGCACGCGATCGCAGATCGTCGACCGAGCACGGCGCATAGGCCTCATGCCCCTCGCGTCCAGTCATTGAGGTGTGCAGAACTCCTATGTTGTACCAGCCTGCAATTGCCGAAGGGTACCCGATTGCTAGATTTTCGTATGCCGCCCGGTCCGTAAAACCCTGTCCATGGAGGGCGACCTTCTTCTCGTCGATGAGGAAGGTGGAAGGCTTGCTCGTTGCAAATTCGCGCACGTTGTCGGGCAGTGTGATCGTCTTGGTGATCACGCTCGCAGCATCGTGGTTTCCACGTATCAGGTAGACTGGAATGCCCGCCCGCTGCAGCCGACCCATTTCACGATTGAAGAACAGACCGACCTTGTTGTCCTTCCAGTCTCCGTCATAGATGTCTCCAGCAATGACGACGAAGTCGACGGCGAGTTCGACCGCACGGCTGACCAGCAGCGTTACCGCCTCTCTGGTCGCCCTCGAAAAGAGCGCCGCGAGCTGCTCATCCTTTACCGACAGCCCCTTGAAGGGACTGCCCAAATGCAGGTCGGCGGCATGAATGAATCTGAACGATGTCATGGCACGTCTTCGGTCTCTTGCTTAAAGGTTCACTTTAACGCCACCACTTTCAGCGGGTAACCAGCTGCGGTCTTTGTCCACCGGTTTCGATTAACCGTGTTGCGATGCAGGTGGCTCTGAACTCAGAAGACGCGTAGAGAATGCCTGCGCCAAATAGGAAACGGAGCAACGTGTGCTCGTCGCGTAGTAGATCACTTCCGTAGCGTAGCTTGGCGTTAAACCACTCATCCAGTTTGCGCCCTCCCCTGTCGCGGCGATCCAACGGCTCGCCGCCAAATTCCTGCATGAAACGCTCCGCGTGCGGCTTTGCAGCGAAGCAAAAGACATTGTAATTCCGATCCTCGCATTCGACCTGATGTCCGCGCGGGCAGATGGTTTGCGTGGCAGACCGCCGCCTGCTCGAGTTTACCGAGGAAAAGCTCGGCAAACAGCGCTATCTGGTGTGGATACGTCCGGTCGATTTCTGCCGGAGTGAGCTCGCCTTTGCGCCTGGGCATGAGGGCGCATGTTCATGATATGTTCTAAATAGTCAATAGGTTTCTGGCCGGGAACGAGCAGGGCTAAGCGAGTGCTCGTCCATCGAGCCTCGTGCTCGAGGCATCATCATGGCCGTAAAACGCAAATGACAGTTTTGATTTACGGTCAAGTTCCGTGTCAACCGAGAGCTTGAGGATTGCATGTGGCGCGCGGACGCTCTGCGAGCACGGCTACCGTCACTACCTACCTCTCGGCACACCGCGCAAGTCGCACTACTCGTAAGGCTCTTGCCCCTTATCGCGGCGGAGAAGGTCTTTGCGCTCAAAGGTGGGACCGCGATCAACTATCGGCACAAGGCGATTGGTCGGCAATGTGAGGTCGCGGGAGAGGTCTGCGCGTATAGCTGCTCTGCAAAACCTCACTTTGCGTAGAGGGCACTCGAGCGTTCGAGGTGCTTGAGGATCGCGGTTTCCGACCCGTCGATATCATTGGCCTCCAGGCGATTCACGATTTCCTCGTGTTCAGCCAAGGTGAACTTCTCCTTGCCCGTCCAGATCAGCATTTCCGTGTGGTATTCCTTCAGCCAAGCAAGCATCGCTTCGCTGACAGCGACATAGATCGGATTGCCGGAAATCTGCGCGATGCGGGTGTGGAAGCCCATGTCAGCATTTATGAACTCCTCGGCATGACCAAGGCAGTCGCGCTGGCGATCTATGATCTCCCTAAGATCGCTGATGTCTGTCGCCGAGGCCCGTTGTGCGGCTTCGCGTGCCATGCCTCTCTCGAAGAATATCCGCGCGCTCTTGAGATGCTCAAGCGAGTCCGACGATTGCGAGAGCATGATCTTCGCCGTCAGGTCGACCTGCTGAAATATGGACCTGGCCGTAAGCTTCAGAACCCTCGCGCGTTCTCCGTGCGAAATGTTGACCAGCCCCTTGTTGGCAAGCGACTGCATGGCCTCACGGATGGCCGGTCGGCCAACCCCAAAGCGCTCCATTAGAACACGCTCGGAAGGCATCTCGTCGCCCGGCTGCAACTCGCCCGACGTGATCATCCGCTCTAGTCGATCAAAGACCTCGTCGGACAGCTTCCGACGTACGATCTGTTCGATGGGTTGGCTCATAAGCTCTCGCTGACTCAAGTATCACCTCCTCCTACTACTTTCCGCGCTTTGCGCAAAGCGCCCCAATTTCCGTTTGTAAAATTTCGCTTCCCATCATATGGAATACTCATTATACCACATCACGAGTTGACGCCATGACAAATTGATCTGGCGAGAGGAGCAACTGGCACTTCATGATGATCACGCTGACTTACCGCATCGAGACCCCTGGCAGTATCGAGGCCATGGCGGACAAGATCGCAAGCGATCAGTCGACGGGAACCTTCGTTCCGGTCCCGGGAGAGACCGAGGAACTGAAGTCGCGTGTCGCCGCGCGCGTGCTGGCGATCCGCCCTCTTGATGACAGCACCCAGCCGACCTGGCCCGAGGCTGCCCCCGGCACGCGCCTTGGTCGCGCCGACGTCGACATCGCCTTTCCCCTCGATGCGATCGGAACCGATCTGTCAGCCCTGATGACCATCGCCATCGGCGGCGTCTATTCGATCAAGGGCATGACCGGCATCCGTATCGTGGACATGAAGCTGCCTGAAGCCTTCAGAGCAGCACATCCCGGACCGCAATTCGGCATTCCCGGCAGCCGCCGCCTGACCGGTGTCGAAGGGCGCCCGATCATTGGGACGATCGTCAAGCCGGCGCTCGGACTTCGTCCGCACGAAACCGCAGAACTCGTCGGCGAACTCATCGAATCTGGTGTCGATTTCATCAAGGACGACGAGAAGCTGATGAGCCCGGCCTACTCGCCGCTCAAGGAACGCGTCGCTGCCATCATGCCGCGGATTCTCGATCACGAGCAAAGGACCGGCAAGAAGGTGATGTATGCCTTCGGCATCTCGCACGCCGACCCCGACGAAATGATGCGCAATCACGACATCGTCGCCAAGGCCGGCGGCAACTGCGCCGTCGTCAACATCAATTCGATCGGCTTCGGCGGCATGAGCTTCCTGCGAAAGCGGTCAAATCTCGTGCTGCATGCCCACCGCAACGGTTGGGACGTGCTCACGCGGCATCCCGGCGCCGGCATGGACTTCCGGGTCTACCAGCAATTTTGGCGCCTGCTCGGCGTCGACCAGTTCCAGATCAACGGCATCAGGGTCAAATATTGGGAGCCGGACGAGAGTTTCGTTTCGTCGTTCAAGGCTGTCAGTACGCCCCTCTTTGATGCGTCCGACTGCCCGCTGCCGGTTGCCGGTTCCGGCCAGTGGGGTGGCCAGGCGCCCGAGACGTATCAACGAACGGGCCGCACGACAGATCTCCTCTATCTCTGCGGCGGTGGCATCGTCAGCCATCCAGGTGGCCCGGCCTCCGGCGTCCGCGCCGTGCAGCAGGCCTGGCAGGCGGCTGTGGCCGGCATCCCGCTCGAGACCTACGCACAGGACCATCCTGAATTGGCTGCCTCAATCGCCAAGTTCAGCGACGGAAAGGGCGCCTGACCGCGATGGAAGACCTTCTCGTGAGCTATTACGGCGATGACTTCACCGGTTCAACCGACGTCATGGAGGCGTTGGCCTCGCACGGTGTTGCAACCGCACTCTTTCTCGACATCCCCTCGCCCGAAATGATTGCGCGCTTCAAGGACTGCAAGGCGATCGGTCTTGCCGGGACGAGCCGCAGCCAGACGCCGGAATGGATGCAGTCGCACCTCACCACCGCCTTCGAATGGCTGAAGTCGCTTCGGGCGAATTTCTGCCACTACAAGGTCTGCTCGACGTTCGACTCCAGTCCCGAGACGGGGAGCATCGGAAAAGCCATCGACATTGGACGCGAAACGTTCGGGCAGACCGTCGTGCCGGTCGTTGTCGGTGCACCGCAACTGAAGCGGTACACGGCGTTCGGCAATCTTTTTGCCGCCTACCAGGGCAGCGTCTATCGGATAGATCGTCACCCGGTCATGAGCCGCCATCCGGTCACCCCGATGGGTGAGGCCGATCTGGCTGTTCATTTGTCCAAGCAGACCCGACTGCCCGTTGCCTTGGCGGACCTTGCAACGATCGCGTCGGCCGATGCCGACCTGCGCATTGACCGATTGGCCGCGGAGGCAGGCGGAATTCTTCTCATCGACGTGGATTCGGAGGCGACGCAAGCTGCCGCGGGTCGCCAGCTCGTTCGCCTGGCAGGTCAGTTCGGGAGCTTCCTCGCTGGGTCGTCCGGAATAGAGTACGCGCTTCTCAATGCCTGGCGACAAAGCGGCGCAATTGCCGGAACTTGGGATTTTCCCGACGTTGGCCCGGTCGACCGCCTCGCGGTTGTTTCCGGAAGTGTGTCGCCCACGACTGAACGTCAGATCAGACAGGCGAAGGAAGACGGCTTCGCAGACATTGCGCTCGATCCTCTGGCACTCGTATCGGAGTACGGCGAAAGCGCGATCGACGCGGCCGTCCAAAATGGCGTCGAGAGGCTCAAGGAGGGACGGAGCGTCATTCTCCATACAGCCCTCGGCCCTGCGGCTGATGTCGGCGGCGATATCGACAGGATATCCGGTGCCCGCCACACCCTTGGGCGGGCGCTAGGTACGATACTGCGCCAGATGGTCGAGCGCGAAGGACTTTCTCGCGCGGTCATCGCCGGCGGCGATACGTCAAGCCACGCCCTAAGGCAACTGAAGGTAGAGGCGCTGACCACCCTCCTGCCCCTTCCTCAGACACCCGGTTCACCACTTTGCCTGGCGCACGGAAGCTACCCGCCGACGGACGGGCTCCAGATCGCGCTCAAGGGCGGCCAGATCGGAACGGACGGCTACTTCGCGCAGATCCGCGACGGAAGGACGAGCTGAAATGGCTTTTTGGGTCGGTACAAGCTTCAAGATGAACAAGACCCTGGCGGAAGCACTCGCTTTTGCCAGCCGCCTGGCGGAGGCTGATCGCGACAGCGATCCCCTGATACAGCGGTTCGTCATCCCAGCCTTCACAGCGGTGCGCGAAGTCAAGCGAACTCTTTCGGGCACCTCCGTCAAAGTTGGCGCGCAGAACATGCACTGGGAGGATGCGGGTGCTTGGACTGGCGAGGTTTCCGCGCCAATGCTCAAGGACTGCGAACTTGACCTGGTGGAGCTTGGCCACTCGGAACGCCGGGAACACTTCGGAGAAACCGACGAAACCGTGGGCTTCAAGGTGGCTGCCGCCGTTCGCCATGGCCTGACGCCCCTGATTTGCATCGGCGAGACATTGCACCAGCGCCAATCCGGGCAGGCCGACGTCGTCTTGCGAAAGCAGGTTGAGGCGGCCCTGGGACCTGTCGCCGACATGGCTGACGCGCAAGTCCTGCTTGCCTACGAGCCCGTCTGGGCGATCGGCGTCAATGGCATTCCGGCTACGGCAGACTACGCATCTGAGCGCCACGGCAAAATCGCCGATGTTGCCATGGGGGTTCTGGGCCGCCAGGTGCCTGTCCTCTACGGCGGCAGCGTCAATCCGCAAAACTGCGAGGAACTGATCGCACAGGCGCATATCGATGGCCTGTTCATAGGCCGGTCGGCTTGGTCCGTTGACGGTTATCTCGACATTCTGCGCCGCGTCGCCGCGGCGATCGAACGCTGATCCATATGCCCCACGGCTAGTGAAAGGAAACTGCCATGAAGATCGCAATTGGCGCCGATAGCGCCGGCAAGCCGCTGCTCGACGTTATCGCCGCTCACCTTGCCAGCAAGGCCGACCTGGAAGTTCACGACCTGAGCCAGTCGGGCTTCTACGCTGACCTGTCGCAGAAGCTCGCACAGACGATCGTCGACGGTGAGCATCACCGCGGTATCCTGATCTGCGGCACCGGCATCGGGGTTTGCATCTCCGCAAACAAGGTCCCGGGGATCCGTGCCGCCCTTACTCATGACACCTACTCGGCTGAACGCGCGGCCAAGTCGAACAACGCCCAGATCATCACCATGGGTGCGCGCGTCATCGGACCCGAACTCGCCAAGTCGATCGTCGATGTCTGGCTTGCGGCCGAGTTCGACCCCAAGGGCGCTTCGGCGGGGAATGTCGAGGCCATCGATCGGCTCGATGCCCAGAAAGCGCCTCACAACTAATGTTACGCTGATATGGTGATTGACTCATCATACCAGATTATGCTCCTATCCAGATCACAGAAAAGGTGAGGAAACATGACCACAATTGCCCTCTTCGGCGCCGGTGGCAAAATGGGCTACCGTCTTGCAAAAAACCTGAAAGGTTCGCGCTTCGACGTCCGCCATATCGAGGTTAGCGACGCCGGCAAGGCGCGGTTGAAAGACGATCTCGGCGTCGATTGCGTCGCTCCCGATGCTGGTCTCGAAGGGGCAGAGGTCGTCATCCTGGCTGTCCCCGATACGGCGATTGGCAAGGTGGCTTCGGGCATCGTCGACAAGCTGAAGCCGGGGACCATGGTCGTAGCCCTCGACGCGGCGGCTCCCTTCGCGGGCCATCTGCCGAAGCGGGACGACCTTACTTACTTCGTCACCCATCCCTGCCATCCGCCGATCTTCAACGACGAAACGGAGATGCAGGCCAAGAAGGACCACTTTGGTGGCCTCTTTGCAAAGCAGCACATTGTTTCGGCCCTGATGCAGGGACCGGAAAGTGCCTATGGCCTTGGAGAAGAAATCGCCAAGGTCATCTGGGCTCCGGTCATGCGGTCGCACCGGGTCACCGTCGACCAGTTGGCGATGCTGGAGCCTGGCCTTTCCGAGACCGTCTGCGCCTCGCTCCTCGTCGTCATGAAGCAGGCCATGGACGAATGCGTTGCGCGCGGCGTGCCTGAAGAAGCTGCCCGCGACTTCCTGCTTGGACACATGAACGTTCTCGGCGCGGTGATCTTCGGTGAGGTCCAGGGCGTGTTTTCGGATGCCTGCAACAAGGCCATCGAATTCGGAATCCCTGCCCTGATGCGCGACGATTGGAAAAAAGTCTTCGAACCAAAGGAGATCGCCGAAAGCATCCGGCGCATCACCTGACGCAAATTGGGGAGGCAGCAGCCTCCCCTTCAACCGCCCCATGGGAGTTGGGGTCCATTCATACTCGGGAGGACAACCATGAGACTGACACGCAGACTGACACTTGCCGCCTTTGCTGGTGCGCTGGCGCTCGGAACGGCCATTCCGGCCTTCTCCGCGGACTTGATCGCCATCATCACGCCCGCCCATGACAACCCCTTCTTCAAGGCGGAAGCCGTGGGGGCTGAAGCCAAGGCCAAGGAGCTTGGCTACGAAGCTCTCGTCATGACCCATGACGATGATGCCAACAAGCAGTCCGAAATGATTGACACGGCGATCGGTCGTGGCGCCAAGGCGATCATCCTCGACAACGCGGGCGCGGATGCATCGGTCGCTGCCGTCAAGAAGGCCAAGGATGCAGGCATCCCCTCCTTCCTGATCGACCGCGAAATCAATGCCACTGGCGTGGCTGTCGCCCAGATCGTCTCCAACAACTACCAGGGTGCCCAGCTTGGCGCTCAGGAATTCGTCAAGCTGATGGGCGAGAAGGGCAACTATGTCGAGCTGGTCGGCAAGGAGTCCGATACGAACGCCGGTATCCGCTCCCAGGGCTATCACGACGTCATCGACGACTATCCGGATCTGAAGTCGGTTGCCAAGCAGTCGGCGAACTGGAGCCAGACAGAAGCCTATTCGAAGATGGAAACCATCCTTCAAGCCAACCCTGACATCAAGGGCGTGATCTCAGGCAACGACACAATGGCCATGGGCGCAATCGCAGCCCTGCAGGCAGCCGGCCGCAAGGACGTGATTGTCGTCGGGTTCGACGGCTCGAACGATGTCCGTGACTCGATCAGGGCTGGCGGCATCAAGGCCACCGTGCTGCAGCCTGCCTACGCTCAGGCACAGCTCGCGGTCGAGCAGGCCGACGCCTACATCAAGAACAAGACGATGCCAAAGGAAGAGAAGCAGTTGATGGACTGCGTTCTCATCAATTCCGACAACTCTGGCAAGCTCGAGACTTTTGCCCTCACAAACTGATCATTGCTTAGTCCAATGCAGAGGGCGTCGATGGCGCCCTCTGCGCGTTGTTGCTGTTATCGGGGCCTGTCGCATGTGGAGAATGAAGGGCGCTTTGCTCGCCGCGGTGATTGTTGCGGCGCTGCCTGGCTGCAAGATCGTCAAGACACCGACTGCGGAGGAAAAGGCCGCAGCCGCTGCCAAGGACGCCTTTGATCCGAAAGCAAGGGTCGACGCGATCTGGCAGCCGCAGGTCGTTCCCTACTTCGAAAAGAAGGCGGGAGAGCTGAAGGATGTCACGCAGCTTGCGACTTCCAGCCCGGATCAGGCCGGTGAGAAATATGGCAACCCGCACAAGCAAAGCAGTTCACCTTGGACCTATGCTGTCAAGTTCACCGGAAAGGTGATCACCGCTGATACCGCCTCACGCGCGGCAACACTTGATGTCGATACCAACGGCGACGGCAAGGCTGACGCGAAGGTCCAGATCGGCCCGGCACTTCGCGGCACCGCCTTGCGCGACACGCTGGACTTCGTCAATTTCAACGAATTCAAGAACCAGATCGAATGGGCCCAGTTCGGCAAGGCATTCAACGAGAAGGCCAACGCGGCCTTCCTTGCCGCTGTGCCGCGCGACGGGCTGGTCGGCAAGACCGTGACCGTCATTGGAGCATATCCCTTGCCTAGCGAAGGGCAGCCTCCGCTTGTCACACCTTCGGAACTGACGGTGGGATCATGAGCGTGAGCGGGGTATCCAAGGACGATATCATCCTGCGTCTCGAGGACGTGTCGAAGGTCTATTCGGGCATCGTTGCAGTCAAGCGCGCCAGTCTCGAGCTTCGTCGTGGCGCGGTGAACGTCCTGGTCGGCGAAAACGGCGCCGGCAAGTCGACGCTGATGAAGATCATCGCTGGTGTCGAGCGTCCGACGCTCGGCAATATTATCCTTGACGGCGAACAGGTCTCATTCGACAGCCCGGCCGACGCTCAGGCGCACGGCATCGGGATGATCTTCCAGGAGCTCAATCTCTTCGCCAACATGTCTGTCGCAGAAAACATCTTCGCGACCCGCGAGATCACCCGCGGCCTGCGCGGCATCGACCACAAGGCGCAGGTCGAGAAGGCGGGCGCACTTCTGAAACGATTGGACGCCGGAATCAACGCGGAAACGATGGTCGAGGACCTTCCCATCGGTCAGCAGCAACTCGTTGAAATCGCCAAAGCGATGTCGCTCAATGCGCGCATCCTCATCATGGACGAACCGACGTCGGCGCTTTCGGCCGCGGAAGTCGAAATCCTCTTCAAGGTGATCGCGGAACTCAAGGCTCAAGGCGTCGCCATCGTCTATATCTCGCATCGGCTGGAAGAACTGATGCGCATCGGCGACTACATCATGGTATTGCGTGACGGCCAGATCACCGGCCAGGCCGTGGTCCGTGACATCGACACGCGCTGGATCGTGCGCTCCATGATCGGCTCCGACGCCAAGGACTTCGCAAAATCCGTGGATCATGCGGTCGGCAAAGAGATGTTCCGTGCGGAGGACATCAGCCTCCCCCGACCGACGGGAGGCCTTGCTGTCGATCATGTCTCGCTTTCAGTCAAATCAGGAGAGATCCTTGGAATCTATGGCCTGATGGGCGCTGGGCGCAGCGAGTTCTTCGAGTGCGTGCTCGGACGCCACATGCACTCGACAGGGAAGATCTTCATTGATGGCGAAGAGATCCACGCGCGCGACGTCACCCGCCGAATCCGCAAGGGGCTGGCGCTGATCCCTGAAGACCGGCAGCGGGAAGGCCTGGTCCAGGTCCTGTCGATCGCCGGCAACCTGTCGCTTGCGAGCCTCAACCGCTTCGCGCGGTTTTTCCACATCAATGCGACGGCAGAGAAGGATGCCATTCGCGACGCCATACGGGAATTATCGATCAAGGCGCCCAATCCGGACTTCGAGGTGACGTCGATGTCAGGTGGCAACCAGCAGAAGGTGGTGATCGGCAAGGCCTTGATGACCAATCCGAAGGTCCTGCTCATGGACGAGCCGAGCCGGGGTATCGACGTCGGCGCCAAGGCTGACGTCTTCCGCACCATGCGCCGGCTGGCGGCCGAAGGACTAGCCATTCTGTTCTCGACCTCAGACCTCGAAGAGGTCATGGCGCTTTCTGATCGCATAGCAGTTCTGAGCAACGGCCAACTGGTCGACGTTTTTAACAGGGCCGAGGCGACGGAGGACGCGATCATCGCGGCTTCGGCCAAGGGACACGGACATCAAGGGAAACGCGCGTCATGACGGCGGCCACATCATCCACTTCCGCACAGGCCAGCGCGAACGGCTCTGTTCTTCTCACTCTGATGAAGCTCAGAACCTTCATCGCACTTTTCGCGGTTATCATCTTCTTTGCGATCTTCGCCCCGAACTTCACGTCAACGGCGAACATGATCCTGATGTCGAAGCACGTGGCGTTGAATGCCTTCCTCGCCATGGGGATGACCTTCGTGATCATCACCGGCGGCATCGACCTGTCCGTGGGATCGATCGTCGGGCTTTGCGGCATGGTGGCCGGCGGATTGATCCTCTACGGCATCGAGCTTCCTATCGGCTATACGATCTACTTCAACCTTTTCGAGATTGTGCTGATCACGCTATCGATCGGGTTACTGATTGGCCTCATCAACGGTCTGCTGATTACCAAGCTGAATGTCGCTCCCTTTATCGCGACGCTCGGCACGCTCTACATTGCCCGGGGCCTCGCTCTGCTCTCCTCGGACGGGCAGACCTTTCCGAACCTCGTTGGTCGCCCTGAATATTCAACGACCGGCTTCGACTTCTTCGGTGCAGGGCGCATCCTCGGACTGCCGGTATCGATCTGGATCCTGATTGCGTTGGCGTTGCTGGCTGCCTACGTCGCGCGTTCCACCCCGATCGGGCGCCACATCTTCGCCGTCGGGGGCAATGAACGCGCAGCCCGCATGTCGGGCATCCGCGTCGATATCGTGAAGATCTTCGTCTACATGTTTTCCGGGCTCTGCGCGGCAATCGTCGGCGTCATCATCTCTTCAGAGCTGATGGCTTCCCATCCGGCGACGGGCGAGAGCTTCGAGCTTAACGCGATCGCGGCAGCCGTCCTTGGTGGCACCTCGATGTCGGGTGGTCGCGGAACTATCGGCGGGACGATCATCGGCGCCTTCGTCATCGGAATCCTGTCAGACGGTTTGGTGATGATGGGCGTTTCGTCCTTCTGGCAGATGGTCATCAAGGGGCTGGTGATCATCATCGCTGTTGTCGTCGACCAGGCGCAGCGCCGCCTGCAACAGCGCGTTACTCTGATGCAAATGGCAAAGGCAGGTTGAAATGTCTGAATTGAACGGCGCATTGATCGGTTGCGGATTCTTCGCGATCAACCAGATGCACGCCTGGAACGATGTCGGCGGCGCCAGGATCGTTGCAATCTGCGATCGCGATCCTGAAAGGCTGAAGATCGTCGGCGATCAGTTTGGCATCGAGCGGCGCTACAGTGACGCGAACGCCTTGTTCTCGGACGGCGGCTTTGATTTCGTCGATATCGCCACGACGGTTCAGAGCCATCGGATCCTTGTTGAAATGGCGGCGCAGCACAAGGTGCCTGCGATCTGCCAGAAGCCGTTCGCCAAGACGCTCGCCGATGCCAAGGCAATGGTTGCAGCCTGCCGCGCCGCAGGTATTCCGCTGATGGTCCACGAGAACTTTCGCTGGCAGAGGCCGATCCAGGCTGTCCGCAAGGTTCTGGACGAGGGATCGATCGGAACGCCATTCTGGGGCCGCTTCTCCTTCCGTTCCGGCTACGATGTCTTTTCGGGCCAGCCCTATCTGGCTGAGGGAGAGCGGTTCATCATCGAGGACCTCGGGATCCATACGCTGGACATCGCTCGCTACATCCTTGGCGACGTCGCCACCGTCAGCGCAAGGACCAAACGCGTCAACCCGAACATCAAGGGCGAGGATGTAGCGACGATCCTCCTCGATCACGAAAGCGGCGCGACATCGATTGTCGACGTCAGCTACGCTACGAAACTTTCCAGGGAGCCCTTCCCCGAAACATTGATCGAAATCGATGGTTCCGAGGGAACAATCCGTCTGACGCAAGGCTACCAGCTCGAGGTCACAAACGCCAACGGGACTGCGACCGATGACGTATCTCCGATACTACTGTCGTGGGCCTCGCGCCCCTGGCACAACATCCAGGAAAGCGTCTACGCGATCCAGCAGCACTGGGTCGACAAACTGAAGCAGGGCGCGGAGCATTCGACGTCAGGGGCAGACAATCTGAAGACCTTTGCCCTTGTCGAAGGAGCGTATGAAAGCGCAGCCAGCGGTCAGACCGTAGATGTCGGAGCAATGCTGCGATGACCGGCGACCCCTTCCTTCTTTACGGCACCCGTGACGCCGAGACGACACCGGTCCGGCTCAGTGCCAAAAAGCTCGAAGTCGACCTCGTCGGCGGTAACCTTCGAACGATCCGTTACGATGGAACAGAGGTGCTGCGGGCAGTCTCCTACCTTGTTCGTGACCGCGACTGGGGTACCTACAGCCCGGAAATCGAAGATCTGGCGATCGGCCACGACGGAGGTGCGTTCGAAGTAACCTATCGCGCTCGATGCCGAGGGCCGGGGGACACCGGTCTCGTCGTTGACGTCCGCATCGTTGGACAGAGCGACCGCCTCGACTTCGAAGCCGAAGCTGCGTCGGAAACCGGCTTCGAGACCAACCGCTGCGGCTTCTGCATTCTTCATCCGATCGTAGGCTTGGGCGGCGCACCCGCCACGGTAGAACACGTCGACGGCGCGACGGAGGTGACGCGGTTTCCTGACTTCATCGAACCTTGGCAACCGTTCAAGGACATGCGCGCCATTACCTACGTGGCGATGCCCGGCGTCAGCGCCGAATGCCGGATGGAGGGCGACACCTTCGAGATGGAGGACCAGAGAAACTGGTCGGATGCGTCCTACAAGACCTACGTCAGACCGCTTGCCCTTCCCTGGCCCTATCAAATACCCGCTGGTCAGCCCGTCCGGCAGAAGATATCGCTGATCATCAAGGACAGCCGCCCAGTAGGGCGGCACCCAACGGCCGGCGCCTCGGCAGAAGTGGTCAAACTCCGCCTTGGCGGACGGACCGGCGCGATGCCGGCGATCGGCCTGATCATCACGCCCGAGGAGGCCGAGGCTTGTCTGTCTGCGCAACCTTTCCTCGCGGAGATAGCCCCACAGGAGCTGCTCTTCCATTTCGATCCAGGTGCTGGTCATGGGGTGGAAGCGCTGAAGCGGTTCGCTGACATCGCCGCGACGCATCCCGGTCGCTCGACGTTGGAGATAGCGCTTCCGTGCAGGCAAGCCCCGGCGGATGAAACGGCGACCATTGCACGAGACATGCGCTCGGCCGGCTTCAGGCCGGACGCGATCATGATCTCGCCCTCCGTCGATCGGCAGTCGACGCCGCCTGGAAGCAAATGGCCCGACTGTCCGCCGCTGGAAGACGTCTACGCTGCTGCCCATGCCGCATTTGCGGGCATCCGGATCGGCGGCGGCATGCTCAGCTACTTCACCGAACTCAACCGCAAGCGTGTGCCGGAGGGGCAGCTTGCGTTTATCAGCCATTGCACGAATCCGATCGTGCATGCGGCCGACGATCTCAGCGTGATGCAGACGTTGGAGGCCCTGCCCTTCATTACCCGCTCGGTGCGTGCGATCTACGGCGACAAGCCCTACCGGATCGGTCCTTCGACAATCCCGATGCGGCAGAATCCCTACGGCAGCCGTACAATGGATAATCCGTCGGGCGGGCGTATCCCGATGGCCAACCGTGATCCTCGGCACAATGGACAGTTTGCCGCTGCCTTTGCCCTAGCCTATGCGACAAGCGTTCTGGGTGCGGATCTGGAGTGCCTCACGCTCTCTGCGCTGACGGGACCGTTCGGATTGATCGCAGGTGCGGATGAACCAGGCAGAAAAGGCGATCCGCGTCCGTTGTACGGCGCCGTTCGCGCGCTCGCAGCGTTGGCGGGAACAGAATGGCAAGAATGCATCTCGAGCTCGCCTTCCAGGGTTCTTGCGTTCGCCAGCATTGGCCCGGCGGGCTCGCAGCTCCACGCCGTCAACGTGACAAGCAACGAACAGGCGGTGGAATGTGGCGGCCTGAAGCTCGGGCTGCCGCCGTTCGGCACCGCTATCCTTTCGCTGTCCGATTGACCTCGAGCGCGGCGGCTGCATCTATCGTACCGGAGCTCGATCGGGGAGGTTGGCGTGAAGACCAAGAAACTAATAAATTCCGGTGCGGATGCCGTCGACGAAATGCTGGAGGGCGTCCTGGCGGCGCATCCCGAGCACCTGTACGCGGTTGAAGACATGCCTCGCGCAATCGTCGCCAAGAACGGCCCGCGAAATGGAAAGGTCGGTCTTGTCATCGGGGGTGGTTCCGGACACGAGCCGACCTTTCTCGGATATGTGGGCAAGGGACTTGCCGACGCTGCGGCGATTGGGAACGTCTTCGCATCGCCACCGCCCGACCCGATCGTCGCATGTGCCAAGGCCGCAGATGGTGGCGCCGGCGTGCTTTTCATGTACGGGAACTACGCTGGCGACGTCATGAATTTCGACATGGCGGCCGAACTGCTCGGTCTCGATGACATCGAGGTGCGAACTGTGTTGACGACGGATGACGTCGCTTCCGCTCCTCCCGAACAGGGCGACAAGCGGCGTGGCGTGGCGGGTAACGTCTTCATATTCAAGGCGGCGGGTGCGGCGTGCGATCTCATGTATTCCCTTGAGGATGTCGAACGTGTCGCTCGTCACGCGAACTCCCGAACCTATACGATGGGGGTTGCTCTCTCGCCTTGCTCGCTTCCGCAGACGCTGAAGCCCAATTTCCTCATCGGCGAAGACGAGATGGAGATCGGCATGGGTATCCACGGAGAACCCGGTGTGGCTCGCGGTCCACTGAGATCGGCCGACGAGGTCACCGACCAGTTGCTGGACGGCATTCTTGGGGAGATGGGAGCCGCGGAGGCTGGTGATCGTGTGGCGGTGCTGGTCAACTCACTCGGTTCGACGCCGATGATGGAGCTCTACATCATGATGCGACGCGTGAAGGCCCGTCTTGAAGACGCCGGCCTGCTGATCCACACGTCACTTGTTGGAAACTACTGCACATCGCTCGAAATGGCCGGGGCATCGATCACGGTGATGCACCTCGACGACGAGCTGCAGGAATTGATCGATCATCCCTGCGACTGCGCAATGTTTCGAAAGTGAGCAGATGGCGATAGCGACCAGAGAACTGCAGCAAATGTTTTCGCTGACCGCGGAGGAAGTCGCGAAGAATCGCGACCGGCTGTGCGAACTGGACGGTGTGATCGGCGATGGAGATCATGGTCTCGCCATGGATGCCGGCTGGCAAGCGGCATCCAAGGCTGTTCTCCAACTCGACGAGGTCGAAGCCGCCCCGACCTTTCTTTTCAACACCGCGGCCAAAGCATTCTTGAATGCAGTCGGAGCATCCTCTGGTCCATTGTATGCGACCGCATTCATGCGTGCAGGAACTGCCGTTAAAGACAAGCATACGCTATCGGACGACGACTTCCTGGATGCTTTCAGGGCGATGGCACAGGGAATTCAGGACAGGGGCAAGGCCGAGACCGGTGAGAAGACCATGATCGACGCCTGGAGGCCGGCGGCGGACGCCGCGATGGAAGCGAGGCGGACGGGGGCGAACATCTCGGCATGCCTTGACGCGGCGGTTCGCGCGGCACGCGATGGCTGCGAAGCAACCCGTGACATGGTTGCCGCAAAAGGGCGTTCCTCCCGACTGGGCGACAGGGTGTTGGGGCATATCGATCCTGGAGCCGCCTCTGCGGTCATCGTGATCGAAGCAATTTCAGCCTTTCTAACCCGGCACGATGGTTAGCTCATCATACCAGTTGACATGTCGATCACTATCTGTAAGAAGGTCCTCAGCTTACAAGAGGAGGACGGTAATGCTGACCCTGACTGCAAAATTGAAATCTGCGAGCATCGTTGCAATGGCTGTTGCCGCGCTGTCGGCGACGCCCGCACTGGCCGAAGACATCACCCTCTGGACGCTTAACTTCGATAACAACGCCGCAAATGTTGCCCTCAAGAAAATCGCCAGCGATTTCGAGGCCGCCAACCCCGGAACTCATGTAGAAATCGTCCAACGCGCAGTCGACGAGCATAAGACCGCATTGCGTGTGGCTGCGGGATCCGACAAGGGCCCGGACATCTATTTCAGTTGGGCAGGGCTTGGCCTTGGCGGCGAATACGTGAAGGCCGGTCTCTCGTTGCCTCTCGACAAGTACTACACGGAATACAAGTGGAACGACGAACTGCTCCCCTCCGCCGCGGCTTTCGCCGATCTCTACCCCGGCGGCAAGCATGGCGTTCCGTTCACTTTCAAGGGCGAGGCCGTCTATTACAACAAGAAGCTCTTCGAGCAGGCCGGCATCAAGGAAGAGCCGAAGACCTATGAGGATCTCCTTGCCGCTGCAGAGAAGCTGAAGGCTGCGGGCATTCCTGCCTTCACGTTCGGCGGAACCGTCAACTGGCACGTCATGCGCCTGATGGACGTTATCCTCGAAACTAAGTGCGGCGCCGACAAGCACGATGCTCTGAAGGCGATGAAGGTCGATTGGACGAAGGAGCAGTGCGCAACCGACGCGTTCGCCGAATTCGCCAAGTGGACGAAGGACTACACACTGCAGCCGTTCATGGGCATCGACAACAAGCAGTCCTATAGCCTCTTCACGGCCGGGCGTGCGGCGATGATGCTCGAAGGTGACTGGCTTGTCGGCCAGCTCGACGGCAGCGGCGCAAACCTCGATGACTACGGCATCTTCCCCTTCCCGACGAACACCGATCGTCTCTATGGGTTTGCCGAGTACAACTATGTCAGCACGAAGAGCAAAAGCCCTGACATGGCGGCCAAGTTCCTCGACTACTTCCTGTCCGACAAGGTTCAGCAGGATCTGGTTGGCCAGATCAGCTCGATCTCGGTCAACAAGAACGTCAAGTACACGAACCAGAAGCCTCTTGAGGCCGAGTGGCTCGACATCTTCAAGAAGTACAGCAACGTCTACATGAACGGTGACCAGGCTTTCCCGCTTGATGTTACGACGGAGTATTTCCGCATCATCAACGAAGTCGCCTCCGGCAATGTTGAGCCGGCAGACGCTGCCAAGCAGCTCCAGAGCTTCATCGCCAGCCGGACCTAGTTCCTCCCAGAGCGCCAGCCGATCTGACTGACCGTCGATCGGCTGGTGCACCGTTCAATGAGCTGGCGGGGTCGCTTCGCTGCCAGGAGGAGAACATG
Source organism: Rhizobium sp. 57MFTsu3.2 (assembly GCF_012932765.1). NCBI lineage: Bacteria > Pseudomonadati > Pseudomonadota > Alphaproteobacteria > Hyphomicrobiales > Rhizobiaceae > Rhizobium > Rhizobium sp. 57MFTsu3.2. Next base: position 99,815 of record NZ_JDWI01000017.1, on the reverse strand, counting down.
TCACTACGTCAAACGACACACGATCCGCGAACCCAAGCGCTCATTCTGCTCGTTCCGGCCCTGGCGATCTACGCGGTATTCGCGCTCTATCCGATGCTGAACGTCGTGCTTCTGAGCTTTCAGAAATGGAACGGTTTAGATGCGAACCGCCAGTTCGTCGGACTTGCCAACTACACGGCAATCTTTACGCGCGATCCTGTCTTCTGGGTTGCCTTCCGCAACACGGTGATCTGGACCTTGATGAGTCTGGTCTTTCCACCAATGGTCGGGCTACTTCTTGCACTTAGCCTCAATCAGAAGATCTTCGGACGCAACAGCCTCAGAGCCATCTTCTATCTTCCCGTCATCATCGCCCCAATCGCTGTGGCGACCATGTGGAAGTGGATGTATGACCCGTTCTTCGGTCTGTTCAGCCAGGTGCTGACGTCCTGGGGCATGCAGGCTTGGATCAAGGACTGGCTGGGTAACAAGGACATCGCCCTCTACTCCGTCTTCGTCGCCTATATCTGGCAGACGGTCGGCTTTTCGATGGTCCTGTTCCTCGCCGGTCTGCAGAACGTTTCGCTGACGCTTGTCGAAGCCGCACGCATCGATGGCGCCGGGCGCTTTGCCGTGTTCAAGCACGTGACGCTGCCGGCCCTGCGTCCGACCATCACCATCGTGCTCGTGCTTTCCATTATCTCGTCGCTCAAGGCCTTTGATATTGTTTATGGTTTGACCGGCGGCGGCCCGGCCCAATCCACGCAGATGCTGGCGTTATGGGCGTTCACGCAGGCCATGCAGATTTTTGATTTTGGTCGCGGCGCAGCCATCTCGGTCGTTCTGTTGCTGATCACAATGACGGTCGTCATTCCCTACCTTCGATGGACACAGAAGCACGAGGAGGTTGAATCGTGACAGCAATTCCGACCGATCCCGCCGTTGTGCACCTCAAAGCGCATCCGTCGTCGATGAAGCGTGACCCCATTCTGATTGGCCTGTGGATCGCACTGGTGATCGTGGCGCTGATCTGGGTCGCTCCGTTCGTCTTCATCGTCTTCACATCGCTGAAGACGCCTGCCGCCGTGACAAGTACCGGCGCGTTCGTGCCGCCGACCGAGCTTGCCTTCGACAACTACAGTGGCGCCTGGAGCCGGGGAAACTTCGCCAACTCGTTCTTCAACAGCGTCATCATTACCGTCATCAAGGTACCGCTTGGCCTGATGCTGTCGGCGATGGCGGCCTATGCGCTGGCCAAGATCAAGCTTAGGTTCAGCAAGGCTCTATTGCTGCTTGTGGTCTTCGGCACAATGATCCCGTTCCAGGTCATGCTCGCCCCTCTCTTCACCCTGGTGAATTCGTTCGGGCTGATCGACACATATCCGGGCGTCATCCTTCCCTATATCGCCTTCGGCGTTCCCTATCAGGTCTTCATCCTGCACGGCTTCTTCAAGGGGATCCCGAAGGAGTTGTCGGAAGCCGCCCTCATCGACGGCGCCACGCACTTCACGATCTTCAGGCGGATATTCCTTCCGGTCTGTCTGCCGGTACTCGCGGCGCTGCTCATCCTTGATTTCGTCTCCACCTGGAACGAATTCGCCATGGCACTGGTCCTTCTGCAAGACCAGAAGATGTGGACGCTGCCACTCGGCCTCATGTCCTTCCAGGGGCAGTTCTCGAGCAATTACGGGCAACTCAACGCAGCCATCGTCATGACCGTCCTGCCGGCGACGATCGTATACCTGATGTTCCAGCGCTACTTCGTGTCCGGCCTCACATCAGGTGCGGTCAAGGGCTGAAAGCTTATTCTACGAGGAGAGAATTCAATGTCCAATGCAACAGTCGAAAAATGGGGCGTGTTCGAGGCCTCTTTCCAAGGTCCCTCCGACGGCAACCCCTATCTCGACGTGGCATTCGATGCCATCTTCACGCACAAGAGCCGGGAGGTCAGGGTTCCAGGCTTTTACGACGGCAATGGGACCTATCGCGTTCGCTTCATGCCTGATATCGAGGGCGAATGGTCGTTCCGCACCCGCTCGCAGACCGCGGTGCTTGATGGAAAGACTGGAGCCCTGGTCGCCACAGCACCTTCGTCGGGCAACCATGGCCCTGTCCGGGTGCGCAACAAGTTCCACTTCGCTTACGCGGACGGGACGCCCTTCTTCTCGTTTGGCACGACCTGCTATGCCTGGACGCACCAGCCGCTTGAGATGCAGCAGCAGACCCTCGATACGTTGAAGAAGACAAAGTTCAACAAGATCCGCATGGGCGTCTTCCCGAAGGACTATCCCTATAACGTCAACGAGCCCCTTTATGCCTCCTTCGAGAATGGCGCCGATGGCAAGGAAAACTTCGACCGTCCAAATCCTGTCCTCTTCCAGCATTTCGACAAGCAGGTCGCAGCCTTGTGCCAGCTTGGCATTGAAGCCGACATCATCATGTTCCATCCGTATGACCGCTGGGGCTATGCGGACATGTCCGCCGAACAGGACTACCGCTACGTCGCCTATCTTGCGGCGCGCCTGTCGGCCTACAGGAACGTCTGGTGGTCGCTTGCCAACGAGTACGACTTCCTGATCGACACCAAGCCGATGGCGCAGTGGGATCGCTACTTCCACATTCTGGAGGAAAACGATCCCTACCAGCACCTACGCTCGATCCACAATGGCGACGTCAACTCGAACTACGATCATCGCAAGCCATGGGTTACCCACACCTGCATCCAGAACCCGGACGTCAAGCGTACCCAGGAATGGCGTGACACTTATGGCAAGCCCGTGGTGAACGACGAGCCGGAATATGAAGGCGACATTCTGGAGTCCTGGGGCAACCTCACTGCTCGGGAACTCGTTCACCGCTACTGGATCACGGCGACACGCGGCGGCTACACGGGCCACGGCGAGACCTATTCCCATCCGGAGGACTTGATCTGGTGGGCGAAGGGCGGCGAGCTTCATGGCGAAGCATGGAAGCGCATCGGTTTCCTTCGCGACCTTCTCGACGCCGATGTCAAGAATGGTCTCGACCCGATCGGTCCTGTCACGCAGTGGCCGTGGTCGCGCGTGTCTGGCGCGCGTGATGGCGACGGCGATTTCCGTCTGATCTACTTTGGCGAACATCAGCCGGTGATCTGGTCGTCCGGGCTGCCCATGGACGGCGACAGCTACGAGGTCGACCTCATCGATACCTGGGAAATGACGATCACTCCCGCCGAAAAGGTCAAGGCTCCAGTGACGCATCCTGTGCGCCACGGTGCGGTGACACGCGGAGGAAAGCCGGACGCTGCCTTCGGTGTCGTCATCCCGCGCAAACCGCATCAGGCGCTGCGCGTTCGCGCAAAGCGCTAGTTTAGGGGTTCCGAAATGTCTGGATTGAACATCAAGAACGTCAAGAAGTCCTACGGGGCGGTTGATATCATCCACGGCGTCGACGTCGACATCGCCAACGGCGAGTTCGTCATTCTCGTCGGTCCTTCCGGCTGCGGCAAGTCGACGTTGTTGCGCATGATCGCCGGCCTCGAGGAGATTTCGTCTGGGCAGATCAGCATCGACGGCAGGGTCGTCAACGATCTGCAGCCGAAGGATCGCAACATCGCGATGGTCTTCCAGAACTATGCGCTCTATCCGCAGATGACGGTTGCCCAGAACATGGGCTTCGCCCTCGAGCTTGCAGGTGTGAAGCGGCCGGAGATCGACAAGAAGGTCAGCGAGGCGGCAGCCATCCTTGGGCTGCAGCCTCTGCTCGAGCGGAAGCCCGCGCAACTGTCTGGTGGCCAGCGACAGCGCGTTGCCATGGGGCGCGCCATCGTCCGCGATCCCAAGGTGTTTTTGTTCGACGAACCTCTCTCGAATCTTGACGCCAAGCTCCGTGTCAAGATGCGCGCGGAGATCAAGGCGCTTCACCAGCGCCTGAAAACGACGATCGTCTACGTCACGCACGATCAGATCGAAGCCATGACCATGGCCGACAAGATCGTTGTTCTACAAGGAGGGCGCGTCGAGCAGATCGGCAGCCCACTCGAGTTATATGATCGACCGCGAAACATATTCGTCGCTGGCTTCCTGGGTTCGCCTGCGATGAATTTCCTGGAGGGAACCCTGCATCATGGAGCCAGCCCAGCACTTACCCTGTCGGGCGGATCGCGTGCAGTCCTGTCGCGCGCTCCCAGTGCATCGGCCGGAAGGCCCGTGACACTCGGAATTCGTCCCGAAGACATTTCGTTGGGCGGCGAGGATGGTGTCGCAGCTACCGTAAAGGTTGTCGAACCGACTGGCTCGGAAACTCACATAGCCGTCGATGTGGAAGGAAAGGAGCTGACATGGGTGGTCCGAGATCGTGTCGAGCTTGTTCCTGACCAGCGCGTGAAGCTATCCTTCGCGACTTCAAAGGTCCATTTCTTTGACCAGCAGACCCAGCAACGCCTCGAGTCTTAGCAGATTTGAAAGGCGAACCCCTCACTGAGTAAGCCGGAATTATTGCTGCTATTTCCGTATCCTGAGTGGGAAATGGAGGCACTGAAGCGCTGTTCACGCTCCACCGAGGGTGGGAAGAGGCCGATCTGCTGAAATGGGCATAATTCGGACAGAATGTTCGGGCCATCGCCACCTCGGGTGGGCGTTGGCGTCCGACTTGCGCATCTTGCGACCTACTCATTCCAATGTTGTATAAATGTTCTAAATTGATGAAGCGAAGCCAATGGCGACAACAAGAGGTCAATCGGCGAGGAAAGACTTTTCGACAACCTCCAAGCTAAAGAAGGCTGGCGGCTCGTTAGACCTGACTGTGCCGGTCGCTGCTCGCAACATGCTGGGTCTAACAGAGGGCCAAGAGATGACCGTTTCGTTAAAGGAAATGCAGATTATCGCAGAACCCGCATCGAGTGCCCGCAAAACGATGAAGGTGCGTCAAGCCAAATATACGCTCGATGAATTGCTGGAGGGCTATGATGCCGACTCTTCTCGGTCTCCAGAAGAACAAGCGTGGATCAATGCACCTGCAGTAGAAAATGAGGTCTGGTAAGACCTAACATCCCGGTCCCTGGCGAGATCTGGCTCGACATGGCTAGGTGGCGGATCCCACCATGGAGATCCGCCTACGGTGGTTCAGAAGCCCTCAAGAACGATCTTGCCCCTGGTCTTACCGCTCTCGATCCCGGCGTGCGCCTTTTGCAGGTTTGCTGCGTTGATCGGCGATAGTGTCTCCGTCAAGGTCGTGCGAATCTTGCCATCGTCGACGAGACGGGAGACCTCGTTCAACAGCTTCCCCTGCTCCGCCATGTCTGCCGTCTGATAGATCGAACGCGTGAACATCAGCTCCCAGTGTATCGAGACCGCCTTTCGCTTGAAACCTGTCACGTCCAGGGTTTCAGGATCGTCAATCAAGCCGAAGCGCCCCTGCGGAGCGATCAGCTCGATGATTTCCTTCAGATGACGGTTGGTCTCCGTCGTCGAGAAGACATAAGCCGGGGCACCGATGCCGAGGGCGGCCACCTGTTCAGCGATCGGTTTTGAATGATCGATCACGTGATGAGCACCCAAAGACTTCACCCATTCCTGCGTTTCCGGCCGAGATGCGGTTGCGATGACAGTGACATCAGTCAGAGCGCGTGCGAGCTGGATTGCGATCGACCCTACGCCGCCCGCTCCGCCGATAATGACGATGGCGTTGGCGGCGCCTGGCACCAGCCTGCGAATGTCGAGGCGGTCGAAGAGCATTTCCCAGGCAGTGATAGCCGTGAGAGGCAGGGCTGCAGCCTCGGCATTGGACAGCGTCTTCGGCTTCCGTCCGACGATACGTTCGTCGACGACGTGGAACTGGCTGTTGGCGCCGGGTCGGATCAGGGAGCCTGCGTAGAACACTTCGTCACCGACTGAGAAGTCGCCCGCGTCCGGGCCAGTCTCGATGACCTTGCCGACGGCATCCCAACCCAGAATTTTCCATTCATCCCGCGCAGGATTTACGCTTCTGCGGATCTTGGTGTCGACCGGATTCACCGACACGGCCTTGACTTCGACGAGAATATCGCGGCCGGACGCCGTCGGACGGGGAAGTTCGACGTCGATCAGGGCATCCTTGCGCTCGATGGATCCTGCTGCCTTGTACGCCACAGCCTTCATGTTCAGCTCCTGCTTCTTGCTGTTTGATATGAGGCATAAGCTGGCGTATATTCGCTAAAGTGCAATACGCACAAAATGCGCACGTAGTATCAAAAAGGATACCGTAGATGGGCAAGGTTCGTCATTCCCGGTTCGACTGCTCGCCGGGTTGCTCGGTCGAGGCTGCGATCGGCCTCATCGATGGTAAATGGAAGTCTGTGGTGCTCTTCCACCTTCTTTCTGGCACGCTTCGGTTCAATGAGATCCGGCGGCAGCTGCAGAACGTCACTCCCCGCATGCTGACGAACCAGCTTCGCGAGCTCGAAGAGGATCGGTTGATCGAACGAAAGGTCTATGCGCAGGTGCCGCCGAAAGTGGAATACAGCCTGTCTCCGCTTGGCCGCAGCATGGAGCCGATCCTCCTCGCCCTGAAGCAGTGGGGCGATGCCAATATCGACTTGTATGGTAAGCCGAAAGGCACTCCTGCCCCTCATGAGAGTAAAGCCGCGTAAGGACGAAGGTTGCGCGGCACTTCCATCAGTGTCTTCTCGTCAAGACGCGGTAGAGCGCGATCGTCGTGAATACTGCCGCGGCGGGGACCCGCTTCCGGCTCATAGACGCGGATTTGGAGCCAGTACGAAATCGTGTTCCACCTGCCAGAACTTATCCCGGAACCCGAGTTCGTGTGCCCGAACAGGATCGTTCATCAGGCAGAATTTTGCGAGCAGGCTTTCCTTGACGCCGAAGACCGCATCCGAATGGATATAGGGATCATCCGGGTCGAAGATGTGGGTGGTGAGTGTTTCGAACCCGTCTGCCTTGACAATATAGTGCAAGTGCGCCGGCCGGTAGGGATGGCGACCGAGATGGCCAAGCAGTTGGCCGACCGGGCCGTCGTCCGGGATCGGATAGTATTTCGGCTTCACCGCGCGAAACCAGTAATGTCCATCAGCACCGGTGCGGAAAATGCCGCGCAGGTTGAAATCCGGCTGAATTCCCTTCTGCTGCACGTCGTAGAACCCCTCGTCATTCGCCTGCCAAACATCGATGACCGCATTTTCAATCGGCCGGCCCGCGGTATCGAGGATGCGGCCGCTGATCACCATGTCCTCGCCCTTCTCGTCGAGGCAGATATTGGCACCCATCGGTAGTTCCGGCGCATCCGCGACATGGAATGGTCCAAGGACGGTACTCTCGGAGGCGCCCGAGGGCTTTCTGTTGTTGATCGCATCGACCAGCATCGAGACGCCGAGCACATCTGACAGGAGGATGAACTCCTGCCGCCATTCGTTGCACATATGGCCGGTGCGGGTGAGGAAGAGGATCGCCTCCATCCACTCCTCCTGCGTCGGCTCCAGTTCCTTTACCGCCTCGTGCAGCTTGCGGGTGACGACCTCCATCACCTCCTTCAAGCGCGCGCTCTTCGCATCGGCGTTTCGGCTTGTGACCACCTCGACGGAATTTTCCTCGGTGAAATAGCCCTTTTCCTTGGCGTTCATGATCACCTCACCGATCCAGGATGGTCTTCAACACGCGGCGCAGGGCGCCTTCGGGATCGGCGACCGCCGCATCTGCGCGCCAGGCAACATGGTGATCCGGCCGCACGAACACAGCACCGGAATCGCGGACCTCGCGGATGCGGGCCCAGTCACCAGTCAGATCCTGCCATGCCTGCCGTGGGCCTATCTTGTGAACGGTGATCGGCAGGCCGAATTCCTTCGACAATGCCTTTGCCGCCGCCACCCAGCCATCGCCGCCGATGCCGGTCAGGATGGTGAAGACGCCGTGGCCGGTGAGATCAAGGCTCGACACCTTGCCACCATCGGCACCAAACAGCCAGGCATGTGGCAACCGGGCGCCGGGCCATGTCGTCTGCTGGAAATGCAACTCGGCGTCCCTCCCGAAGGCCGGTTCCGGTTGGCCATCCTTGACGACAGCAGTCGAGTCATAGCGGTGGTTCATCTCGACACCATGGGCATCGAATTCATAGACCTTGTAGGCGATTGCCTCGCGGATTGCGGCGCGCTGGCGCTCGGCATCGGCGGTATCGTCGCAGCGCGCATCCATGTTTTGCTGCATCTTCACCGGATCGACGGAATCGAGCAGGCCGAGCGCCTTGAAGATTGGACCGAATTCCTCAATCGACTTGTTGGCGCGGGTGACGATCTGCCTGGCGACCGGCGCACGCTCCGCCTGATAGCTGTCGAGCAGTCCCATTCCGGCCTGCCCCTTGATCACCATGGCGAGCTTCCAGGCGAGGTTGAAACCATCCTGGATCGAGGTGTTGGAACCGAGACCATTCGACGGCGGATGGCGATGGGCGGCATCGCCCATGCAGAAGACACGGCCATTCGAAAGCGTCGTCGCATACATGTTGTTGACCGTCCAGGTGGAGACCGACTTGATCTTAGGCTGGAGGTCGGCAACGCCCGTCAGCTCGCGCACAACTTTGGTCGCGAAGGCCTCGTCGACCTCAGGCGCCGGCTGGTTGATGTCATAACCCCAGACGATCAGCCATTCGTTCCACGGCCGCACCATGCGCACGAGCCCCATGCCGATGCCGCCGACATCCGCGCCCGGCTGCAGCACCCAGTAAAGTACCGAGGGACGATGGGCGACATGGCGGGAAAGATCGGCCTCGAACAGGATGTTCATCGAGCCGGCGACCCCCATCTTTCCTTCGAATGAAAGACCCGCATGTTCGGCGACCTTGGAGTTGCCGCCATCGGCACCGATCAGGAATTTTGAGCGGATGGTGATTTCCTTGCCGGTCAACCGGTCGAGACAGGTGGTGGTGACGCCCTCGGTATCCTGCACATGGTTCAGATACTGGGTTGACATGCGCGACTGCGCGCCACGCGAACAGGCCGTCTTGAAGAGCAGCGGCTCCATATAGGTCTGCGGCAGGTCGTTCATGCGCCCGGGCGAGGACAGGATATGCTCGGCACGCGAGAGCGGATGGTTGCCCCAGCTCTGCATGCGGCCAATCTCCTCCCCCGCAACGGCGGTGCAGAACACGTTCTGGCCCATCAGATCCTGCTCGGTCGCGAACATGTAGGCCTCGTCTTCCACGTCGCGGCCGAGATCACGGAGAACCTCCATGGTGCGCTGGTTGGTGATGTGCGCGCGCGGCGTGTTTGCCAGCCAGCGGTAGCGGTTGATCACCAGCGGCTCGAGCCCATAGCTAGCAAGCAGCGCGGCTGTCGCCGAGCCCGCGGGTCCCGTTCCAATGATCAAAACGTCGGTGGTGATGTCAGCCATTCGGCCCTCCCTTGTCATCCTGTCTGAGTGGTCCGCCCTTCAGCAGGCGGCGGACCGGAAAGAGTTCCCAACCGGTGCGGTCGCAGATCAGCCCCCAGAGCCCCCTGGGCGCAAAAAGCATGGTGACGATGGCCAGCCCACCAAGCGCCATCAGATACCAGGAGCCGTAGTTCGAAAAGGCATTCTGCAGCAGAAAGAAGATGATGACGCCGAGGATCGGACCTTCGATCGTGCCGATGCCGCCGATAACAACGATGAAGACGACATAGGCCGTCCAATCGGTGAGCGAGAAGGCGGCATCGGGCGAAATCCGCGCCTTCTGCAGGTAGATGAGCGCGCCGACGATGCCGGTGAGAAACGCCGTCAGCAGGTAGATCGCAGTCTTGAGCTTCCGCGCATCGACGCCGAGCGCTCGGGCCGCCGTTTCGTTGTCGCGCACGGCCGCGAGCCCGAGGCCCTGCTTGGAGCGCAGCAACTTGTAAACGAAGGCGATCGTCAGCGCCGCGAGCGCCAACGCCAACCAGTATGCTAGCGCGTCGGCAGCCGCGGAAGCGCGCATGCCGAACCAGTCCTGAAGCAGCGAGATGCCGAGCATCTCCCGTGTCGCTTCGCGTGGCAGCGAGGTGCCAGTGCCGCCGCCGAGCATCTTCCACTGCGCAAAAAGCAGCCGCCCGACTTCTGCGATGACCCAGGTGCCTATCGCAAAATAGGGACCATAAAGCCGAAAGGCGAAGAAGGCCGTGGGTACGGCGATGATCATGGCGAAGAGACCGGCAAGCGGGATGGCGAGGATGGGATCGAGACCCGCAAGGATCACCAGGCCGAACAGAGCATAGGCACCACACCCGACAAAGAGCTGCTGACCGACGGAGATCAGACCCGCATAGCCGGCAAGCAGGTTCCAATTCTGCGCCAGCGCCAGCATGGTGAGAATGAAGAACAGATCCTGAATCACCCCGCGCGAGACAAGGAAGGGAGCCGCCGTCAGCGCCAGGACCGCGACGAGGGAAATGGCGGCGAATATGGTGGAAAGCCGCGTGCGCGTTTCCACCCGCCAGCCCGCGGGCGCTTCGATCTCGGTCGTCATCGTTTCAAGACCTGGGGTCATGGCGTCTCAGTCCGCTGCTCGGGGAAACAGGCCGCGCGGCCGGAAGAGAAGCACGAGAAGGAAGGCGATATGCCCGACAAGGATCTGCCATTCCGGATTGATAGCCGCGCCGACGGTCTGAGCGACACCGAGGATGATGCCACCGGCAAGCGTGCCCCAGAGTGACCCAAGCCCGCCGATGATGACAGCCTCGAAGGCGTAGATTAGCCGCGCCGGCCCCGCCGTCGGGTCAAAATTCGCGCGCGTGCCGAGATAGAGCGCCGCGATCGTAACGATCACCATCGCAAGCCCGGTGGCGATGGCGAAGATCGAGTTCGGCCGGATACCCATGAGACTTGCGGTCACTACGTCATCGGAGGTGGCGCGGAAAGCGCGGCCAAGCGCTGTGCGATAGATCAGCTGGTTGAGCGCGACAATAACCAATATCGCGGACGCGAAGGTGATCAGCGGCATCACACCGGCACTGATGTTGCCGAGACTGACAGACGCCGTTTCCAGCGCACCGGCCGAGATGCGGCGGCTATCGGCGGTGAACCCTTCCAGGAGGCCGTTCTGGATGACGATCGACAGGCCGAAGGTGACGAGCAGCGGCGGCAGGATATCCTTGCCCAGCGTGCGGTTCAGCAGGTGATATTGCAGCACCCAGCCAAGGGCGAACATCAGCGGGGCTGCAACAACGGCGGCGACGAAGGGATCGAGCCCGAGCGTGGAGACGATCACAAGGATGAGGAAGGCCGCGAGCACGATAAGGTCGCCGTGGGCCAGATTGACAAGGCGCATAATGCCGAAGACAAGGCTCAGGCCCGCGGCAAAAAGGGCATAGAGGCCACCGAGCAGCACACCCTGCAGAAGCGTATCAATGAAGCTCATTGGGCTCTGCTCCGAAATAGGCCGCATGGATATCGGCGCGATCGAACTCCGCAGGTTGACCGCACAGCGTAACGCGGCCCTCCATCATGCAATAGACGCGGTCGGCAACCTTCAACGCCTGGGCGATATCCTGCTCGACGATGATGATGGCAGCGCCCGCGGCACTAATCTTGGAGAAGGCGGCGTAGATATCCTTGATGACGACGGGCGCAAGACCGAGGCTCAGCTCGTCGCAAAGCAGGATATCCGGGTTCGACATCAGCGCCCGGCCGATTGCCACCATCTGCTGCTGGCCGCCAGACAACGCGGTCGCGGGATTGCGGCGGCGCTCTTTCAGGATTGGAAAAAGCCGGTAGATGCTGTCGAGGGTCCAGGGACCGTCCACCGAGCGGCCGTAAGCGCCGACCTGCAGGTTTTCCTCGACGGTGAGAGAGGAAAACAGCTTTCGCCCTTCCGGCACCAGCGCGATGCCGCGGCGCACGATATCGGGGGCGGCAAGCGCGCCGATCGGTTCGCCGCGATGCAGGATCATCTCGGCGCGATTTGTGATGATGCCCGCGATCGAGCGCATCAGGGTCGATTTACCGGCGCCGTTTGCGCCGATCACGGCGACGGTCTCACCGGCGTCGAGCCTGATATCGACGCCGAAGATTGCCTGGAAATCGCCATAGAAGGCAGTGAGGGCTCGGGTTTCGACGAGGCTTGGCATCAGACCTCCATTCCCAGATAGATTTCGCGTACTTCGCTGGAGGCCATGATCGTCTCCGGATCGCCGACCCCGATCACCCGGCCAAAATTCAACACGAGGATGCGCTCGGCGACTGCGGTCAAGGCGTGCAGCACATGCTCGATCCAGATGACGGCGATGCCGCGCTGATGCACGCGCTTGATGGTGGCAACCAGCTGGCGGCATTCGCCCTCGGTCAGCCCGCCGGCGATTTCATCGAGCAGCAAAAGCTTCGGCTTTGTGGCGAGCGCGCGGGCAAGCTCAAGCCGCTTGCGTTCAAGGAGGGTAAGCGAGCCCGCGGGCATGTTGGCCTTGGCAATCAGACCCGTTTCCACGAGAATATCAGCGCAAAGACCGGCGACCTCGCTTTCCCTCGCCTGCGCACCAAAAGCGCCAGCGACAAGAAGGTTTTCATAAACAGTCAACTGATCGAAAGGCTGCGGGATCTGGAAAGTACGGCCCATGCCGGCCAGGCAGCGCTGCATCGGGGGCTGACGGGTGACGTCACGGCCATCGAAGTGGATGGAGCCGGTCGCGACGGAAAGATTGCCGCTGATCAGATTGAAGAGGGTCGATTTGCCGGCGCCATTCGGCCCAATGACGCCGAGCGCCTCGCCCGGCTCCACGCAAAAGCCGATGTTTTCGGCAACGACGAGCGCGCCGAAGGATTTTGATACAGCGTTGAGTTCGAGTATGGGCATCACGTTCTCGGTTCTTTATGTGGCTTTCCGGGAAAACCCCTTATCCGGCCTGACGGGCCACCTCTCCCCGCGCGGGGAGAGGCAAGAGCAAATCCAAAAATTCCGGTTCCCCTCCTCCCCGAGAAGAGCCTAGGCCAATGCCTCCAGCTTGCCGCCCAGCGGCACATTCGGCGCCAGGCTGTTTTCGACAACCACGAGATCATACCCGCCGCCCGATTTCAGTCGCCACTGGCCGCCGACCAGCGGCGTCTTGGCAATATTCTTCTGGACAAAAGGCGGCAGCTTGTCGCTGCCCCAGGCAACTGGACCAACGAGTGTATCGAGCTTGGTCTCGCCGATGGCCTTGGCCACCGCACCGCCATCGCCCACGTCCTCGGCGCGCTTCATCACATCGACCGCTAGCTCGAACAGGGCGTGGGCAAAGCCGATCGGCTGCGTCCAGGGACGTCCCGTCGCCTTGGTGAAGGCCTCTGCAACGGTCGCAGCCGTTTCGCCCGTCAGCGACGACTTGAACGGATGGCTCGGCGTCCACCAGACTTCGGTCGACAGGTTGTGACCGGCATCGCCCAGCGCCTCCACCGTTTGCGGGAAGAGAAGCGCCTTGCCGATCGAAGCGATCTTCGGCTTCAGGCCCTGCTGCTTGGCCTGGTTCCAGAAAGTGGTGAGATCAGGCGGGATCATCACGCCGGTCAGGATATCGGTTCCGGCCTGCTTGAAGGCATTGATCTGTGCGGAAAAATCGTCCGTTAGGTTCTGGTAGCGGCCGGTATCGGTCAGCCCATAGCCGAGCTTTTCCAAGACGGGCGGGAAGCCTACCACCTTGTCGCCCCAGGCATTGCCGTCGCCATCGTTCGGGAAGAGGCCGCCGACCTTCTTGTTGGTCTCTATCTGGCCCCACATGCCGGTGAAGACGGCGATGATATCCTCGAGCCCCCAGAAGAAGTGGTAGGCATAGTTGAACGGCTTCCATGAGGCCGGGTCGCCGGGATTGCCCTGCTGGCCGATGAACCAGGGCTGCCAGGGCGCGACGGTCGAGATGCAGGGCATCTCCTCGGCCTCGCAAGTGGTCGAGACCGGGTTTGTCGTTTCCGGGGTCGAGGAGACCAGCATGAGGTTGATCTCGGTGTCGACGATCAGTTCCTTTGCCACTTCCGCCGCACGGTTGGGGTTGGACTGGCTGTCCTTTACCACCACCTCGTAATTGAGGCCCATACCCTTGGTCGTTGCCAGGAAGGCATCTATGACGAACTTGTCGGCTTCGCCGAAGGCGGCGAGCGGGCCGGTCTGCGGGCTGACATAGCCGAGCTTGATCGCAACGTTCTGGGCGATCGCCGGGGCGGCAAGGCCCGATGTGGCGAGAACGGCCCCGCCGGCGGCCGTCGTCTTCAGAAAATCGCGTCTGGTAAACATGCTTCCTCCCATTGTCCTCTCCTCCCAAAGAGCGCGCAAAGCGGCATGCAAATATCACTCTGTCGGCCGCCTCCCCTCGAAGGCGTCCTGCAACAAGGCCCGGATCGACGTCTTGTCGATCGGCCGTGGATTCCAGTAGGGATTTTCGACCGCAATTGACGCGGCGCGATCAAGATCGGCCGCGCTCAACCCGAGTTCCTTCAAGGACAACGGCGCACCGATCGCCTTTGCGAAATCCCAGAGCCCGCCACCGATCGATCCGCCGAAAATCTCCGCAGCTGGGGCAAGTTCCAAAGCGGCTGCAGTGGCGTTGAAGGCGACTGTATGTGGCAGCATGACCGCGTGGGTTTCTGCATGCGGCGTATCGAACGAGCCGCCGAGCGTGTGGCAGATCTTGTGGTGCAGCGCCATGCCGACCGTGCCAAGCACCGTGCCGCAGAGCCAGGCACCATAGAGCGCGTCGCTGCGGGCTTTTACATCGCGAGGTGCGTTGACGATCTCCGGCAAGCTGCGGGCAAGGGCGCGCAGGCCCTCCAGCGCCATCAGCGTCGAGATCGGATTGCGGTCCTGCGCATAAAGTCCTTCCATTGCATGGGCCATGGCATTGAGCCCGCTGGTGATGCTCATGGCGACCGGCAGGCCGAGGGTCAGTGCCGGATCGTAAATGACGACCTCCGGCAGGATTTTCGCATCGCGTATCGTCGTCTTGCGGCCGGCTTCCGTCTGGCCGAGGATCGGCGTGACCTCCGAACCGGCGTAGGTGGTCGGTACGACGATCTGCGGAAGGTCGGTTCGATAGGCGATCGCCTTGCCGAGGCCGGTGGTGGATCCGCCACCGAGAGAGACGACACAATCCGCCAGCGTCTCAGCCGCCACCTTCACCGCTGCTTCCGTCACATCGACCGGAGTGTGCATGGTGGCACCCGAAAACACGCCGCAGGCAAGGTTGCCGATCTCACGGGCCAGAGCCTCGGCATCCGCCCTCTGTTGCGGGGTCGAGAGAATGAGTGCCCGCCTGCAGCCGGTTTTCTCGATCCACTGGCCCACCTGGCTTCTCGCGCCTTCACCAAAGATGATGCGGGCCGGGCTGCCGGCATAGGAAAAGGGTTGGGTCATGACACCCTCCCCGGCTTGGCGCGAACCATGACAAAGGTGAGGTCTGCGGCCTTGCCGTGCCTACCATCGACGTCGGCGGGCTCGAAACGGGAAACAAGTTCCGGCCGCACGCCGAACAGCGCATCCTCGGAAAGATGCGGGTCGCTGGCATCATAAATATGGGTGGTGATCGTCTCGAATCCCTTGGCGCGGATGACAAAATGCAGGTGCGCCGGGCGGCGCAGCGGATAGCCGGTATCGGCAAAAAGTCTCCCGACCGGACCATCATCCGGTACACCGTAGCCCGAGGGCACGACAGAACGGTAGTCAAAGTGGCCCTGCGCATCCGTGTGGAACAGGCCGCGTAGATTGTGTTCGGGCTGAAGGTCGGGCTGCTGGTTCTCGTAAAATCCCTCGGAATTGGCCTGCCAGGTCACGACCTCGGCGCCGCCGATCGGCAGCCCATCGAGATCATTCACCCGTACCGAGACGGCGAGCGGCTCCCCGATGCCATCGAGCGAGATGGAGGATCCGCAGGCGCGCTCCGGTGTGTCGTTGCGAAAGAATGGGCCGCGAATGGTGTTCGGCGTTGCGCCTTTCGGCCGGCGGGTGTTGATCTCTTCCACCAGCGCGGAGGCGCCGATGAGGTCGGAGAGCAGCACCCATTCCTGGCGGCGCTCATCCGACGCGTGCCCGACCTCCGTCAGGAAGGTGATGACCTTGCGCCACTCGTCCTGGGTCGGGCGGAACTGTTTGATGAGATCGTGCACATGGGTTACGGCGGCAGCGATCAGCCGCGGCAGATTGCTGTCTGGACCAGTAGAAAAACGCTCGGCGAAGGCTTCCGACGATGTCGCTTCGCTGAATGTGAGCGCTTTGGCACCCAACGACATGCTCCACCTCCCCATTCCGCCGTCTGATAAATCCATCATAACAACCGGAAGCGGATGGATTGATGATTTTGCTTCAGCTCAATATAACAGATCGTTATGAAGATCGATGAACGTCACCTGATCCAGCTTGCTGCCGTCGTCAAGACTGGCGGCGTGACGGAGGGCGCGGCCCTGCTCGGGCTCGCCCAGCCAGCCGTATCGCGCACACTTTCCATGCTGGAAAAACGCGTCGGCGAACCGCTGTTCATCAAAGGCCGGCGACCGCTGCAGCCGACGCCCTTCGGCCTGGCACTGGCAGAGCATGGCTTCGTCATGCTGGCCGCCTCCCGCAAGGCTTCCGATCTCCTTGAAAGCTTCCGAGTTGGCAAGAGCGGCGTCGTGCGCGTCGGCGGTACGCCGTTCTTCATGGATGCCCTGATCGCCGGGCTCTGCGCAGAATTCCAGGCACACCATCCCGATGTGCGCATAGATCAAAGCTACGGCTATTTCCCAGATCTGCGCGCCGCATTGAAAGCCGACCAGATCGACCTTGCCATCTGCCCGATCGACATTCTCGACGAGGGCTCCGGGCTGGAATTCCAGCAAATCCTGCCCGGCCGCAACGTCATTGCCTGCCGCGTGACGCATCCGCTGCTCTTGAAACGCCGGCCGCAGCCGAGCCATCTGCTTGATTATCCCTGGGTCGCCCCGCCGCCCGGAAGTCCACTGATGACGGACCTTCGCGCGCTGCTGCTCTCCTTCGGCGCGACCGAGATCAAGATCCGCTATTCAGGCGGGTCGCTTATGGCAGTGATCAACTATCTGAAATCGGCAGATGCGCTGACCGTGATGCCGCACAGCGTCGTTTTCGCGCAACGCAAGGAAAAGACGATCACTGCCCTGCCCGTGAACATTCCCCACCCGGAGCGGGCGCTGGCGATCCTGAAGAGGACGGACGCCCCAAGGACGCCCGCCGTCGAACAATTCGCCTCCTTCATCCGAACCGGCTTTCAGGATCTCCGCCACCTCATCAAGCGCCATGAAGAGGCTGTCATCTGGGGGCTTTGAACAGCTTTGCATTACCCGCCGAAACAAGGCTCCTAAACTTTGGTGTGGCAGTCAGTGACAGAAAGGGCGATCGAAATCAGACGGCGCAAGTCCGGATGGGCAACCTCATTCGCCGCAATCGATGCGGGTAGCCAACGTAGGATGCGTTGACCCTTCTCGGGAAAATCGTCGAAGGTCGTGGTAACGCGAATGCGATACAAGCGAACACGAAAGATCGAAGAGGTTCCGGATTTTTGGTAACTGAAGGATCCAACCGGATCTCTCGTCACGATGCCACGAACGCCTGCCTCCTCAAAAGCTTCGCGCACGGCACCCTCGGATGCAGTCTCCCCAGATTCCATGTGCCCTTTGGGAATACCCCAGTCTCCGGTACGACGGCTGGAAATAAGCAAGACCTCAGGCTCGCCACCAGACTCAACCTGGCGAAAGCACAGTGCGCCTGCCTGTTCGACCGTATCTTCAGGGGAGCTGCCAAGCGCCGGTCGGAGTGGAGTTGTCATCAATATGTTGCGTCCTGACAAAAAGAGCGCCGGTGATCTCGGTCATGTCGAATCAGCTCGCGCCATTTATGACAGTTCCATTACGAACTGTCTGCCGGCCACGATCTCAAAAGCCATTGAGGCGCGTCTTCGAAGACATAATTTTTCTACCGACAATCACGCGAAGAACTGTTTTCTTCTCGGATCACAGGCGCGCTATTAAAGGATAGAGCGAGCATGAGCCCCCAAGGTTCTGGCAGGAGCCAATAATTTGGATATCGAAGAAGAAGCAAGCCTGCTCGAGGTGGAAGCATCGGCGTGGAGCGAACTTGAGAAAGGTGCCCTCAGTCCAGAGTCAAGTTTCAGGCAGGTGAGCCTGTGTTCGGTCGACACATCGTTGCGGCCGCAAGCACGCATGGTCGTGCTGCGAAAGGCAGACAGACGTGGCCGCCTCTTGGAGTTCCATACCGACATTCGAAGCCGAAAGTGGAGCGAGATAAAATCAAATGCCTGTGTCACGGTTCTTGGATTCTGCAGCCGAACCAGATTGCAGCTTCGTCTAAAGGGGACGGCGACGCTTCATGGACCTTTCAGTGAGCAGGCAGAGGAGGCTTGGACAAAGCTGTCGGAGTGGACCCGTAGAACCTATACAGGTGGACCGCCCGGAGACGCATTGGGCAATGACACACAAGTGCCCATGGCTGCATCAGGCGACACCACCGGGAAAGCGGTTTTCGGAATACTGACCTTCCAGGTCGAAACATTGGATTGGTTCATGTTGGAGCGGGACAATAACCGAAGGGCCGAGTTTATCTACAATAACACGGGCGTACTGGTGTCCGCTCGCTCGATCAATCCTTGAGTAGCCGGTCGAGAATTTGCTTGAAGAAACGGACATATGCGACTGTAAACATGCCGACTGAGCCGAACCCGCCACGACCGTGGGTCGAGATGGTCGCATTCAAATACCGCTTGGCCAGACTGTCGCGGCGAAACTCACTTGATCGCACCGCCCCACCAGATACGTGCCAGCAAAAGCGAAAGGACAGCATGCAGGACCACAGCTGGCCAAAGCAGAATACCGGTCATTCCGTGAGCTAAACCGAGATAGGCGAGATAGAAGGTCACAAGGATACTGTAAGAGAGCATGCCCTCAAGGGGTTTGCTCCGCCAACAGGCGATCCCCAGTCCGATCAGCGCGATGCCGGCGACACGCGCGGCGGCCGCCGCCACGCCGACCAGGGCCTCCCCAAGCAGAAGTTCACCGACGAGCGCGGGAATGGCGACCAGCGCCAGGCCAGTCACAATTTCACCGATGGCCGCGACAGCCAGTGCCCTGTTCATCACGCCGATCCTCCTCTCGGACAGCTGGGTCACGAGGACGTGGCAACACTAGCACGGTGGCAGCGGATAGTATCCGCAGGCTGGCGGCGGGTAGTAGGGCCGGTAATAGGGACGGTCGTAGGCGGCCGCGGCCGCACCAGCGGCAGCCGCTCCGTACCATGCTCCCCGATAAGCAGTTCGTCGTGCCACACCCGCAAACGATCGCGGGGTCCTCGGCATGCCAATAATGTCGATGAAAATCGATGCCGGGCCATCTGCCTTGGCGAGGCTGCCCTCCAGTATATCCACTTTGAACGTCAGGTTCGCGCCCTCGAGCTTCGGTTCCTTCAAGACGACGACGGCGTCCTCAACGCTCGACGCGTCCTTGTTCAGCACCGAGACGGTGGCGTTTGGCGGATCCTTCTCGAAGCTTCCGCCCTGAGCCCACTCTTCCAGCAAGTGCGTGGTCAGCGCATGTCCGGCGGAGCGCACCGGTCGGTCGGCGAACAGGATCGAGTTGTTGGAAATGCTCGTCAGCGTCAGCGTGTCGCCCTTTAAGGTCGCACCATCGGAGTTCATTACGATAAGCGACGGAACCAGTTCCGTCTTCTGCGTGCTCGAGGTGCCAATGGACTTCGTCGCTGGCGCGGTGATGGCATCCTCGGCGATCGACGTCGACGACGTCAGAATGCCGAGGTTCGCGGCTACACCAAGGGTGATGCCAAGGGTGATGATCGTGTGCTTGAGGCTCATTGGTTGCTTCTCCCGAGCTCAAAGGTCAGCTTGTCGATCTTGCCGGTGAACTTGAATGGTGTGTCGTAGCGATATTCCAAGAGCGCCACGCCTGTGCGCGTATCAAGGCCGACGTCGAAGGTCTCGTCCTCGGGAAAAGTCACCGGAATGCCATGTTCCAGGGAGTTGCGGGCCACCTCCTTTCCGTCGACGGAGAGGACGCCCATGCCGCCTGTACCGAGATTGGTGCCGTCCGCCTTGTAGTCAAAGGTGACCCGGTGTTTGCCTACTTCCAGTTCGGGGCCTTCCCACATGGTCCGCTTGAGGTCGAGCAAGTTGTAGAGGAAGACCACCCTGCCCCGGCCAACGCCGAAATCGCCCTTGCTCAGGAACAGGCCGTAGCCGCCGAAGCGGCCGCCTTCCGTGACGATCATGCCCTCCGCACCGCCCTCGGGAATATCGACATCGGCGGTGATTGTGTAGGATTTGTTCATGATGTCGGGGGCCGCACTCGCTGGCACGCCGCTCAGTTCTCCGGAATAGCTGAATTCCGTTCGACCGGCCGTGAGGTTCGGGCGTGGCGTATTCCAGCGGGTAAGCGTCGAGTTGTCGAGCGGCAGCACGTTGTACTTCTTTGCCTCGGAGTAGAAGAGGTCCTGCATCTGTTTCAGCTTGTCGGGCGAGGCTGACGCCAGATCGTTGGCCTCTGTCGGATCATCGACGACATTGTAGAGTTCCCAGTTGTAGCCGGTAATCACATCAGGCGGCGTCTTGGTGCTGAGTTCCCATGGCAGCGTGGCCGGCGTCGTCGCCGCCACCCAGCCGTCGTGATAGATGGCGCGGTTGCCGAGCATCTCGAAATATTGGGTCTCGTGCCGTGTCGGAGTATTCGCGTTGGCCTTGTCCCAGGTGTAGACCATGCTGACACCCTCGATCGGACTCTGTGGAATGCCATTGATCATGTCCGGCGCCGAAATGCCTGATGCCTCGAGTATGGTCGGCACGATATCGATCACGTGGTGGAACTGACGGCGCACGCCGCCGGCGTCGGTGATATGGCCGGGCCACGACATGACGACGCCCTGCGAGGTTCCCCCGAAATGCGAGGGCACCTGCTTGACCCACTTGAACGGTGTATCCATCGCCCAGGCCCACCCGGCCGCATAGTGCGGGAAGGTTCGCTCCGAGCCCCAGAAGGGATACCAGAGGAACTGGTCCTTGACCGGCACCGAGACACCGTTGAAGGTCGTGAACTCGTTCGGAGTGCCGTTGACCATGCCCTCCGCGCTCGCCCCATTGTCGCCGCCGATATAGATGATCAACGTGTTGTCGAGTTCGCCGAGGTCATCGACCGCCTGGACGACGCGCCCAATCTCGTGGTCGGCATAGGCAAGATAGGCGCCGTAGATATCCGCTTGACGGATGAACAGCTTCTTCTCATCGAAACTCAAGGAATCCCATTGCGGCAGGCCGTCCGGCCAAGGGGTCAGCCTGGCATCCTGAGGCATGATGCCGAGCCGCTTCTGGTTGGCGAAGATCGTCTCCCGCACCTTGTTCCAGCCGTCGTCGAACAAATGCATGTCACTGATCTTCTTGATCCATTCTGGCGTCGGATGATGAGGCGCGTGGGTTGCGCCCGGCACGTAGTAGACGAGCCATGGCTTACCGGGGGCAATCTCCTTCAATTGCTTGATGTATCCGATCGCTTCATCGGCCATTGCCGTCTCGAGGTTCCAGCCCGGATTGCCTTCGAAAGGGTAGATGGCTGTGGTGTTGCGATACAGGTTCGGTTGCCACTGGCTAGCATCGCCACCGACGAAGCCGTAGAAGTAGTCGAAGCCCATGCCGTTCGGCCACTGGTTGAAGGGTCCCGCCTGGCTCGACTGATAGGACGGCGTATTGTGGTTCTTGCCGAACCACGACGTGGCATAACCGTTTTCCTTCAGGATGGTGCCGATGGTGCCCTTCTCGATCGGGATAATGGAATCGTAGCCGGGATACCCCGTCGCGATTTCACCCACGACCCCGAAGCCGACCGAATGATGGTTGCGTCCGGTGATCAGCGCAGCCCTCGTCGGCGAACAGAGCGACGTGGAGTGGAAATTCGTGAAGCGCAGCCCTTCCTTCGCGATGCGATCCATCGCGGGCGTAGGGATCACCCCACCAAAGGTGCTCGGTGCACCGAACCCCTGATCGTCCGTCATGATGAGCAGCACGTTGGGCGCCCCTTTTGGTGGCACGATGCGCGGGGCCCACCATGGTGTCGATTCCGACGCCTTCTGCTTTATTGCGCCGCCAAAATTCGGATCGGGCGAGGGAAGTTGTTTTCCGGTAATGGTGGTGGTGGCTCCGGGAGACCCTGGCGTACCCGTTACCTGTTGAGCCCAAGCCCATCCTGGGACACAACCAAGGGCTAGGAAGCCCGCACCCGCAAGCATGCTCCGGCCAATTTTCATGACGCCCCCCCTGCCGCAAACATCGCAAGGCACGATTATAAATTAGAGGTTGCTAATTTGCATCAATTAATTCGTGCGCCAAGGGCCGCGAACCCATTGGGATCCATAGCTCCGAGGACTTGATACCGGTTATCTTGGGCTAATAAGTTGACAGAATAGGGAACCCTTGATTTCGCTGAAACGGTCAACGAATTTTTCTTGAACTGACGGCGAATTGTTTGGGGACGCCGCCGAAAGAAGCGCTAATCCGCCGACGAACAAGAACGACAAATGTTGACACTTTGGCCAAGGGGAGAATGGCCCAGCGCCGCGATACAAATGGCGTGAGACATGGCCGGGAGTAGGCCATGAGGACTACATCGCCTTTGACGGCACCCGCGAGTTCGGCCACGATCCTTGAGTACCCGATCGAGGTCCATCAGCGCGGCCAAACGGCGACTATACTAGATTTGCGGAAACAGTATAGACCGCCAGCTGGGCGATGCAGGTTGCCCAAACGAGTTGGCTATACTAGATTTGTGGAACTGGTATAGGAGCCGATCTCATGAAGCAAATTGACCTCATGTTTCGCACGATGGTAGCGGAACTCCAACAGCGGACGTTCGATGCTCAATGGTCGGCCGACTTTCCTCCGACGGGTCGCTTCGTCCCGGTAACAGTCGATAATCGCAAATACTGGTATTTCGATGAACCAGACGGCGCGGGCGGTCAAAAGCGGCGTTATGTCGGACCTGCTGACGATACCGAAATCTCCGCTCGGGTCGCAACGTTCAGGGCTGAAAAGGACGATTACCAGAACCGGCGAAAAATGGTATCAGCCCTGACGCGCGAAGCCGGTATGATCGCGCCGGATCGTTTCACGGGCGCGGTCGTCGAGGCGCTGGCTGCAGCCGGTCTTTTCCGGCTTCGTGGCGTCTTGGTGGGAACGGTCGCCTTTCAATGCTATGCGGCATACCTTGGCGTGCGCCTACCAATGGCCGCGATCCTGACGGGTGATGCCGACATTGCCCAAGATTACGCGATCTCGGGAGAAGTGGCAGATTCCATGCCGCCAGTTGTGGAACTGCTGCAAGGGATCGATCCGTCATTCCGGGCGCTCCCGCACATATCCGGATCGCCCCGCTCTAATGCTTTCCGGAATGATAGCGGCTACCGCGTCGAGTTCCTGACGACAAACCGGGGATCGGAGGAATACGCTGATCAACCGGCGAACATGCCCGCGCTCGGCGGAGCTGCGGCGGAACCGCTCCGATACATGGATTTCCTGATCCGTGATCCGGTCCGAACGATCCTGCTGCATGGTGCCGGTGTCTCAGTCGTTGTGCCCGATCCGTCGCGGTTCGCGGTCCATAAGCTGATTGTCGCTGGTCGTCGCCTCAATGATGCCGGTGGGCGGGCAAAGAAGGACAAAGACTTGCGCCAGGCCGGAATGCTTTTCGAGGCACTGCAAGAAACTGCCTATGGTCGGGAACTGGCTGCCGCTTTGCGTGAGGCGTGGGGTCGAGGGCCGTCATGGAGGAGTGCGATCACGGCGGGCGTTGATGCAGTTCACAACCAATATGAACCGGCCGTCCATCACACGTTTGGCATTCTGCCGCTAGAGGAAGTGGAAAAGGCCCGTCTATCCAATGAGCATAACGTCTGACGGGTTGCTCATCGCGCATTGATTTGCAACGGAAAATTCAACTTGAAGTCAATACACTTTATACTTTTATTAACAATCAGCAATACACTCAACTGCATCGCGAGTTGCCAAGAAACGATGTTTTGATTTCGGCACCGCCGAGATGGTCGAAGCACCCATCGATGCCTTGTGCTCAAATCGTGCGATGCTAGCTCATCAAACTCAAGCAGCTAGGCAAACCCCGCGACAGCCAGGGCCCAACCGCTTCGACTCGGCTATAGGTAGTCCGGCACTGGACGCGACACGCAAGAATGCTGCCCATCCCTACCAGCAAACCGAAAAACACTGCTGGTGAGCTAACGTGCCCCAACTATGGTCGTGAGTGACGTGCACGCCTTCGAGCAGGGCGAGCCATCTGCCGATCGAAGAGAAAGGGCTCCGACAGCGGACTCGGGATTGCGACCATTTCCATCACGCCCTACCTACTGGCGATGATCGTATTCCTCGACTTCGAAGCCTCCTCCCTCAGCAAGCACAGCTACCCCGTCGAGATCGCCTGGGTCTTCGAGGATGGGCGCTCGCGGTCATTCCTGATCAAACCGAAGTCCGGATGGACGGACTGGTCCGCAGATGCAGAAAAGATTCACGGTATTTCGCGCGACCGCCTGCAGGAAGATGGAAGCGACATCGAACTCGTCGTGGGGGAATTGATGGCAGAGCTTTCGGGGCACGAGCTTTATGCGAGTTCGCCCTCCTGGGACGGGAAGTGGCTCAGCGCACTGCTTCGGGGTGGAGGAAAGCCACGCCATGCATTGCGGCTTCGGAAATCAGACGATCTCTTCATCGAGGTGGCGTCTGCCATCCTTGGCGCCGATAGCGCAAACGTCGATATTCCGGGTTTCGTCGCCGATGTCATCGCCCAGTCGGAACCTGTCAATCCGGCTCATCGCGCCCTTCCCGACGCACGCCTCGAGCTGAAACGGCTCGGGCTTGTCCAGGCTGCCGCCAGGAAAATTGCGGCCTCCTGCCACGATTGACGCGTCCGTTGCTGCAAGCTTTGCCGTTGCTCCAAAGCAGACATCGTCGGCGAACAGGTTGTAGGTCGCAGATGCACCAGAGAACCTGATCTCAGAAGAGATCGCTCCGAGCGGACGTTCTCCTGTCTCTGTCTTCCTGCTATCGTGGAGATGGGGGATGACCCTATGAGCGAGAATCGCAAGCTGGCTGCAATTCTGGCCGCTGATGTAGTCGGATATAGCCGGCTCGCCAGCGAGGACGAAGATCGCACCCTTGCAAGGTTGCGGGCACTGCGCAGCGACCTGATCGATCCAACCATCGCCGTGCACAATGGCCGCGTTATCAAGCGCACCGGAGATGGAGCGCTGGTCGAATTCCGCAGCGTTGTCGATGCCGTGCGCTGCGCCATCGAGGTACAGAATGGCATGGCCGAGCGCAATGCCGGCGTTCAGCAGGATCGGCGCATCGAGTTCCGGATCGGCATCCATCTGGGGGACGTAGTAGAGGAAAGCGATGGCGACCTGATGGGTGATGGCGTCAACATTGCCTCCCGTCTCGAGGGTATCGCGACCCCCAGCGCCATTTGCCTGTCCGAGGATGCCTATCGCCAGGTCAAGGCGAGGCTCGATCTCTCCGTCAGCGATCTTGGAGTGATGCAGCTCAAGAACATCGCCGAGCCCATCCGGGTCTATTCGCTTCAGGTCAGTGCCGCTGCGGAGGCAAAGCCAGCAGTAAGCGCAGGCGCCGTGGCTCATGCTCCGGCCGAATCGCCGCCTGAGCTTTCGATTGCCGTGCTGCCCTTCGTCAACATGAGCGGCGATGCCGAGCAGGAGTACTTCGCCGACGGCATCTCCGAAGATATCATTACTGCGCTATCGAAGCTGTCGCAGCTGTTTGTCATTGCTCGCAACTCATCATTTACTTTCAAGGGCCGGAGCGTGAACGTGCAGGAGGTGGGGCGCAATCTCAACGTGCGTTACGTGCTGGAGGGAAGCGTTCGCAAATCAGGCAATAAGGTAAGGATCACCGCGCAGCTCATCGATGCGACCACTGGCGGGCATCAGTGGGCTGAGCGTTTCGATCGCGACCTGAGCGATATCTTCGCGGTGCAGGATGACGTCACGCAGCAGATCGTCGGTGCTTTGGAACTCAAGCTGACGGCGGGAGACCAGCAGCGCCTCGCGGCCGAGCAGACACAAAATCTGGAGGCCTATGACTGCTTCCTGCGGGGTCGTGAACACATGTGGCGGCTCACGAGAGAGCAGAATGTTGAGGGCCAGCAATTGTTGCAGCGCGCCATCGATCTGGACCCCAACTTTGCCCCGGCCCACGCGTTCCTCGCCGTGGCGCAGGCACTGGCCTACGTCAACCCGTGGAGCCAATCGCCCTCGAAGTCACTGCAACAGGCGATCGTTTCTGCGACGCAGGCGGTCGCGCTCGACGATCGATATCCCTACGCGCATTGGGCGCTGGGCGTCACCAACTTGTACCTGCGACGACTTGACGTGGCCATCCGCGAGGCTGAACGCGTGATCGCGCTTGCCCCCAATCTTGCCGAGGGCCATGAAAGCCTCGGCAACGCTCTGCATTATGCGGGCCGGTCCGACGAGGCCCTCGTCTGTTTCGAGCGCGCAGTTGCGCTGAATCCATATTATCCCGACATCTTCCTGCACTTCCACGCGCAGGCGATGTTTCAGTTGGGCAGGTACGAGGAAGCCGTTGCCTTCCTGAAGCGTCGGCTTGTGCGCAATCCCGGCACCGACATCTCACGCGTGTTGCTAGCGGCGAGCTATGGTCACTTGGGCCGCTTCGCGGAGGCGCGCGAGGAGTGGGACGGAGTGTTCCGCATCAATCCTGATTATTCACTGGAGCACAGGCGCAAAGTGCTGCCCTACAAGAACCCTGCCGATTTCGAGCGCGTTGTGGACGGCCTGCGCAAAGCCGGTCTCACCGAGTGATTGACGCGGCAGTCTACAGCCTGCTCCGCGGCGGCGCTCATGCTTCCAGCGCTGTGGCGCAAATTGCGCCGACACCCGGAATTGTCATCAGTCGAGAAGCGAGGGCATCTTGCGTGGCGGGTATGCGAAGTTCCTTCTGAAGCACGGCGAGCTGTCCGGATCCGGCTGCTATGGGCTCAGACCGCAGATCCGCTCACCAAGGAGAAATTCAATGCCACTCCGATGAGCAACTGACAGCAAGGCCTTACCCATTGGGGTTAAGCGCCTGGTAGAACAGACTTCGGTGCATGGCCTTATCGACTGGAACCGAGGTGTCTTGGCGAGTCCACTGCACCGGGGCTGCCAATGAGAGAAGACGCCAGCAGCTCCAAACGCGCCGATGAGCGCTGAGACAGCAGCAGAGGTTCGCGCTAAGCCGCGCCGATCCACGTAGGTAAAGCTACGAACATACAAGTGGGAAAGCGGGATGTAAGAATGCTGTGCCACATCCACCGGCAAGGAGATTTCAAATGCGAATTTAGAGAACATTTCCAAGCGGTTTTTGATGGGCTACTTCAGACGCGGGCCGCCTTTGCAGACTACAGCCGAATGGCGGGTGTGGTGCGGATTCCGGCCAAGTAACTAGGTGCATTTCCGTATGACGCTGTTCGTTAAGCACCCTTGCACTGCTACGCTCTGCGCCGATCTAAAAAAGATATGCGACGAGGAGCATTTCAGATCGTATG
Source organism: Rhizobium sp. 57MFTsu3.2 (assembly GCF_012932765.1). Lineage (NCBI taxonomy): Bacteria > Pseudomonadati > Pseudomonadota > Alphaproteobacteria > Hyphomicrobiales > Rhizobiaceae > Rhizobium > Rhizobium sp. 57MFTsu3.2. Next base: position 72,315 of record NZ_JDWI01000017.1, on the reverse strand, counting down.
CCGTCCTCAAATTTCCCGACGCTGGCACTGCCAATTTTTCTGACATGCTTATTGGCACAGATTGGTCAAAGGACGCCATTCTTCAAATATGCAAGGAAAGCGTTTTCCAAACGAAACTCCTGGATCTTGTCAAGTTTTCGACGTTGCCGATGGAAATGGAGCTAGAAACCAGAATAGAAAATTGCAACGATTCAGTATTCATCATGTCCAATTTGGGAAACAAACTTTACGCTTTCTGCATATACGACCCGGAAGACAGTAAATATCTATTAATATTTACGTCAAACCCGCATCAATACCATAATAGCAATTCTGTACTGATGAAGTGCCTTGCTGCAATTAACAGTTACTTCAGGCAATCCGTTGCCTCAAGACAAAGATCGCCGTTATCTCAACGCGAGATCGAGTGCCTGCGCTGGGCGGCGGCGGGTAAGACCAGTGAAGAAACTGCGATCATCCTGTCCCTGTCCGGATCAACAATTAACGCGTACCTAAAATCGGCTATGCGCAAGTTGAATGCATACAACAGGGTTCAGGCGGTCGTGCAAGCTTACAAACAGAAAGTCTTGTGACGCTGCTGTCCCCTTGCAACGCTACCACCCAACTTCAGCAATGCGCGAAGACTAAAGGCAAGCGCCGCAACGCTGGGCGCGCCGAGATCGGTCCCCTCAAATAGACGGCTTTAGCAGCTCAGCAACATGCGCATCGGTATGTTTACCTACCCGGCGCCTCTACCAATTGCAGATGGAAACGCGGTATCTTCCTGAGATTTCATTTTTAATGCAGTTGTGATGGTATTCGTAAATGGTTCAGCGAAATCCGGTCTATCTCATCGATGATGATGAATCGATCAGGGATGCGATACTGCTGAATTTGCACGTCGACGGGTTGATCGCCATGGGTTTTCCCGACTGCAACGCTTTTCTTTCCAGTCTGCCGAATTTGAAGCCGGGCTGTATCTTGCTTGATCTACATATGCCGACGAAGGGTGGGTTGGAACTGCAAACGGAGTTGACCAAGGCGTGCATTTACTGGCCCATCATTGTCGTCACCGGAACCAGAGATCTTGAGAGTTGCCGAGCGGCATTTCGCGCCGGCGCGGTCGATTTCCTATGCAAGCCCATTGGTGGCGACGAGCTACGGGAAGCGCTCAAGCCAGCATTTGCACAACTGGAAACACTCCTGGAACGCGACGAAGCGAGCCTTCTGGTGCATCAGCTCACGCTGAGAGAGCGGGAGGTATTCGACTTGTTGTGTCGCGGATTCGGCACCAAAGAGATTGCGAAGGTGCTTGCTATTTCCACCCGAACCGTCGATGCACATCGCGCCAACATTTCCACCAAACTGGGCACACGGTCCGTTGCTGAGTTCGTCCATATTCAGATGTTAGCATCCGTATAGGTAGCTGACTTGGGTGAGGAAGAAAGACACCGAGACGCCGCCGAAATCCGCTGCATCTCAATGAGGACGATGAATCGGTGAGGGATGCGATACTACCGAGTATGCAGGTCGACGGACTGACCTTTGAAGCCGGGCTATATCCTGCTCGACCTTCTTAAACCAATGAAGGACAGTCTCCTTCCCCGACCCTTCACGATCGAGGATTTCGCTGAGCCATTTCATTCCATCATCATCTGCCGCATCGAGAATAAATTCTTAAGTCAGCAATTGTTAGAGGTTGTATCTAGGTAAATATACCGATGCGTGCATTCGTCGTCAGCGCCACCTTCGCTCCCGACGACCTGTAACTTTATTCTAACTTCAGAGATTGCAAGCTTGTTTGCTTCCCAGCGATTGAGAACCGCAGTTAATTTGGCATTGCCCGCCATCCTGATTTGGGTCGCTCTGCAGTTTCTAGTTACAGTAGTATTGATATTTTTCCATATAGACAAAGTTGAGAACAACATTGCTTCCTACGCCCAAAGCCTTGAGCGTCTGGCAGTTAGTCGGAACAGCCAGAACTTTGGCTTCATGCAATCACTTACGATGGTAGCGGACGCTCCACGTAGCCGTTCTATCGCGTCTTTTACGAATCTCGCGGAGAACCTCCACGCCCGGTACCCGCAAATATCTGGCATAGCGTGGTATGAAATGGAGCCGGACGAGAAGGTGCGACTGAAACCTATCGTGCAAGTGCCCACCGAAAGGGAGAGCCCGATACTGAAATCTGCAAAGCTGCTTGAGGCTTTAGGAGGCCACCATGGTCAAGTGCAAGTTGTTGTTGATAGTAAATTACAGAACAAATACTACATTATTGAGCACGTCCGTAACTACAAAAATCATTTCTCTGTCATAATAACGATCGATTCTCGAGAAATGCTCAAGCCATCTTTAGTAGATAATTGCCCAAAGGTTACCTGGACGTCAGGAGAATTGACTTTGTTCTCCAATGTATCCACAAAAAGGAACAATTCGCTTATACTATCAACAATAGAACGCCGTATTGAGGTTTATATCGGCGATATATATCAAAAACCAAACGACAATTTCTTGAAAACGAGCATCAATGTCGAAAAACCAATCGCCTTGGACGCGATTTTCGACAACAGCATGCTGTACGTCTTCTCCACATTCTCCATACTTATAGCGGGTCTGTCTTCCTATGCTCTCCACCAAGGCCAGGTCACGCGGCGCCTGCGAGAGGCCGAGCGACTCGCAAAAGCGAATATAAACCGCCTTGAACTGGAAAAGCGGCACGAACATGCGTCGCGAGTCTACGCGATTGGGGAAATGGCGGCGGCAATTGCTCACGAGCTGATTCAGCCACTGACAGCCATTCTCATTAACAGCCAAACTGGTGTGAAGTTGATGGATGCCATGTCGACACCCCAGACGAACGTGACGAGTATTCTTTCCTCGAACGTGAAAGACGCGCAGAGAGCGAGCGAAATCATCAGAAATGTTCGAAGCTTCGTAAGCCCGAAGCCAACAGACACCGCCTGCACCGACATAATTGCGGCGATACGTGAGGTTGCCACCCTCATGGAAGCTTTATTCGCAGAGTGTGGTTTCGAACTCGCACTCGATTTCGACGAGGAACCGCTGCTTTGCAAAATCGGCAGAGTTGAATTCGAACAGGTCGTTTACAATCTCGTTCGCAATGCGTTGGAGGTGGGCGAGCATCTTGACGCCGAAGACCGGATTGTCGCGATCAGCGCTCGGCGTACTGACAATCGTATTTCTATCCGAGTACGGGATCGGGGACCTGGTATCGAGGAGATTATGCTGCAGAACCTCTTTGTCCCATTCTCGACGACTAAAGTTTCGGGTATGGGTTTGGGCCTTTCTCTTTCTCGCCGTATCGTAGAGCGTGCTGGAGGGGAGCTTTCTGGCAAGAACCATCAAGGTCGGGGAGCGATCTTCGAGATAGTGTTGCCAAAGGCGACGAGCGGGATAGCGTCGTCAAACCGTCGGCAGCCGGCTACAGCCGACGAGGCTCATGTCACCGCGAGACAAAGCAGTCTTAAAGTCGTTGATGTTGCCGTCGCTAGAAGGCAACCAAAGCGCCCACGGTCGTCCTGCTGAAATCGATATCGACTGGCGCGGCAAGCTCATGGAATGGGTGGAGAAACGGGGGATTGCATTGAGCCGCATCCAAACCGGGCAAGCCGAAGCAGAATGCCTATGTCGAACGCTATAACCGAACCGTCCGACATGAATGGCTCGACCAACACATCATCGAAGGCATTGAGGGGGCACCGAAATTTGCCACGCAGTGGCTATCAACCTACAACAACGAACGGCCCAGTATGGGCATCGGCGGCATCAAGCCCGCACCGAACTGAAATGGCCGCGTGAATTCTACCGCGGAGCTCCGTTGAAAACGAGTGGATTACCACTCGACGTGGCCGAGAAAACAGCCAATCTCGTAGGGATTTGGTCTGCGTCGGTGTCGCGGGCCGCGTTCGTCGAAGTCGATCGGATGCTGGAACTTGGCCCATCTATCGCCGATACCCTTTCGAAAGCGAGTCCGATGCGGCTGAGAAGAAACGCCATGCGTTTTCCCCGATCCGTTGACCGATCGAGATTGATCAGAAAGGTGTGGGGCCTGGGCCGGCACGTGCCGGGCGTGTGATGTTTTCTGGGCGGGAACGAAAACTCATCGAGGCCTCGGGGGTCGTGGCAATCGCAAATAACACCGGCCCTTAAAATCTCCGCACTCTGTCCACGATTATACGCTTTCGTAAGATTGTGCCTTTCTACGAAGGCCCTATCGCGCTAGCCGAACCACTGAAAGCTAGTTGAAAGCTTCGAGCGGCTACCAACGAGCTGCATCGTGGAGGAAGCACTTGTATCGTGATGACAGGCGATGCGTAACTCATACTGGAGGAGACCTTAATGCGTTCGTCACGCAGTCTTTTTAATAGCATCGCTGTTTCCGCAATGATCGCCGCCGCGTCGTTTGGTGCATCCACGGCCCGCGCCGCTGACAAGATCACCATCATGGTTGGCGGTTACGAGAAGCAGATCTACCTGCCCGCAAAGCTCGCCGAGTCCCTCGGATACTTCAAGGATGAAGGCCTGGACGTCGAGCTTCTGAATGAAGCCGCAGGCGTCGACGCCGAGAACCAATTGCTAGCCGGTGCCGTCCAGGGCGTTGTTGGTTTCTACGACCACTGCGTCGACCTTCAGGCCAAGGGCAAGTTCGTCGAGTCCATCGTCCAGTTCAGCCAGGCACCAGGCGAAGTTGAGCTCGTCTCCACGAAGCAACCGGACATCAAGTCGCCGGCAGACTTCAAAGGTAAGAGCCTTGGCGTAACGGGCCTTGGCTCGTCCACCAATTTCTTGACCCTCTACATGGCCTCGAAGGCTGGGTTGCAGCCCGGCGACGTCGTCACCATCCCGGTAGGCGCAGGCGCGACATTCATCGCCGCCATGCAGCAGGATCAGATCCAGGGTGGGATGACGACCGAGCCGACGATCTCGCGCATGTTGAAGACAGGAGAAGCAACTGTCCTCGTCGACATGCGAACCGTCGAGGCTACGCGACAGGCGCTTGGCGGCACCTATCCGGCGGCATCGTTCTACGTCGAAACCTCTTGGGCGGATGCTCACAAGGACGAGGCCCAGAAGCTGGCCAATGCGTTCGTGAAGACACTCCGCTACATCAACACGCACTCGGCGGCCGAGATCGCTGAAAAGATGCCTAAGGACTTCTACGTCGGCGACAAGGACGGGTACGTCAAGGCACTCGACCAGGGCAAGGGAATGTTCACGCCAGACGGCGTGATGCCGGAAGACGGCCCCAAGACAGTCCTGGCGGTCCTTTCGGAATTCTCGAAGAACGTCAAAGGCAAGCAGATCGACTTGTCAAAGACTTACACGACTGAGTTCGTAAAGAACGTAAAGTAAGTCACGTTGCGCCACTTCCGTCCAGTCGGAAGTGGCTCCCACCCTGGGCATCGCGTGTGCGCCCCCAAAACCACGCACAGGTATCACCATGAATCAGGACAACAAGCAGATCCCCGCGATCGAGCTGATCAATGTCAGCCGTCGCTTTGTTTCCCCGACCGGAAAGTCATTGACGGCACTGCGCGATTTCAACATGACGGTTGGCCGCGGAGAGTTCGTTGCGGTCGTCGGCCCAACGGGTTGCGGCAAGTCGACCACTCTCAATCTGGTCACAGGTCTTGCGAAGCCTAGTGCAGGTGAAGTTCGCTTGATGGGCGGCCCAATCAACGGCATAGACCCGCGTGTTGGCTTCGTGTTCCAGACCGACGCTCTCTTTCCCTGGAAGAATGTCCTCGACAACGTCATGTCCGGCCCGCTCTTCCGTGGCAAGTCGCGGACTGAAGCCGAGAAGGGTGCAAAGGATTGGCTCGCACGCGTCGGGCTATCCAAGTTCATCCATCACTATCCCCATCAGTTGTCCGGTGGAATGCGCAAGCGCGTTTCGCTCGCGCAGACGTTCATCAACGAACCTGAAATCCTGCTGATGGACGAGCCGTTCTCGGCCTTGGACGTCCAGACCCGCACTGTAATGCACGAAGAACTCCTGAAGCTTTGGGCGGACCGCAAGGCGTCGGTCATTTTCGTCACCCACGACCTCGAAGAGGCCGTCGCGCTCGCCGACAAGGTCTACGTGCTGACCGCAGGTCCGGCGACCGTGAAGTCGGTTTACACGATCGACCTGCCCCGCCCGCGCGTTGTGTCTGAGATCCGTTATGACCAGACCTTCATCGACTACTGCAAGACGATCTGGGACGACCTGCGGCAAGAGGTCGAGACCAGCTATAGGCGCGCAAGCGAAGCAGCCTAAGGGAGGAAATCAGACATGGCATACACGACTTTCGAGGCCCGAACCGCGCCAATCTTCTCCGCCGGCACCTCTGATGCCGAAATTGAAGCTACTGCGCTGAAAGCCATAAAGCGCCGGAAGAACCTCGTTCTCTTCTGGCAGGTATTTATCCTGGTAGCCGTCGTCGGCATGTGGGAGCTCTCCTCCAACATGCACTGGATAGATCCGTTCTTCTATTCGAGCCCCAGCGAGGTGATGCAGCGGCTCTACGAATGGGCGACCCAGGGGACCACCGAAGGCTCGCTCTGGTACAATCTCTGGGTCACAATGGAAGAAGCCCTGATCGGGTTCTTCGCGGGATCGATCACCGGCGTATTCGTCGGCATCGGCCTTGGCCGCAACAAGTTCCTGTCGGACATTTTCTCGGTCTATATCAAGGCGATCAACTCGATCCCGCGTGTTGTTCTCGCGCCAATCTTCATCATGATCATGGGCCTTGGGCTACCGTCCAAGGTTGCCCTCGCCTTCATCATGGTGTTCTTCGTGGTGTTCGCCAACGCCTTCCAGGGCGTCCGCGAGGCAGATCGCAACATGATTGCCAATGCTCGCATCCTGGGAGCATCTGACTGGCAAGTAACGCGCACAGTCGTGATTCCTTCCGCCATGAGCTGGATCTTCGCCAGCCTGCACGTATCCTTCGGCTTCGCGATTATCGGTGCGATTGTTGGCGAGTTCGTCGGAGCTCGGTTCGGCATCGGCCAGCTGATTTCAATCGCAAAAGGAACATTCGATGCTGCTGGAATGTATGCCGCGATCCTGCTTGTGATGGTCGTTACGCTTTTCGCCGAATTCATCATGACGTTGATCGAAAACAGGCTCGCGAAATGGCGGCCGCAACAGCACATCGACACGCAATAAGCAGCTAGTCCTCCCAAGGACCATGGGGCTGGGTTCGTACGGGCCCGGCCTCATCTATTTCTTACGTCAACCGCAATAACCTGTTGATTTAGAGCAATAGATGGCGATCATCAGACACCTGTAAACGCTTAGAGATTCCTCCTTCGCAGAGAGTCGTCGTTCAAATTCGGTGCCAGGCGACGGCATGTCTGAAGAATCAAAGCTACGAGGTCTCCGACCCGCCCACTGATCCAGCGCTGCAACTGGGGCAGCATCTTTCCTCGTGGGCAGCCAGCCCCTTGTAGGACCCTTTCTGATAAACCCTCCGCAAGGGCCACCTGCTGACGTAGACAAGCGCAGTGTGTCGTCGCTTATCGTCAATGCAGCGCCAGCATCGATAACCAGGACGGATCGATGCTTACCTATGCGTGTTATTCAGCTGCGCAGAGTTCCCCAGGGATGGATCCGGTCCATTGCTTTATCGACAGAATGCCCGTATATGTTGTGTAGTCGGTGGTTAACGTGGGTAATACCTCCCATCCCATGCGCCGACCGTTCCCCTCTGGAGGTTTCAAACCTCCACACCTTGGGCCTCGACTGTCGATGGCCCTATTTTTTTGGTCCTAGCCAACCATCTGTTGGACAGTCCAGCCTCCGGGTGGCTGAAGGGCCTTCAACTTGACGACCTTGCCCTGTCAGCCTGGTCTCCTGCGAGGCTGAGCATGTTGGGGCCTGCTAACACGCTCAGTGTTTGGCTCTTGCAGGCAGCCTAACCGTTACCACCAGTCCGCCACCCTTGGCACCATCCAGCCAAACGGTTCCACCAGCACCCGTCGCAACCTCAAGAACGATGGCTAGCCCCAAGCCGCTTCCCTCCCCTTCGGTGCCGATAATGCGATAGAAGCGCTCGAGGACGTGCTCGCGCTCCATTGGGTGAATTCCCGGCCCGTTGTCCTCGACACGAAGCACGGCTGTCCCATTTTGTCGCGTTACACCCACAGTGACCCGGCCAGGCGCAGGCGTGTAGCGGATGGCGTTGTCAACGAGGTTTACCAGCATCTCCCGCAACATGGTGCCGTCGCCCTCAACATCGACTGAACCATTTTCCTCCAGCCCGATGTCGATGCCACGGCGAAGCGCTTCCTCGGCTTGCGTGCCGAGTACCTCCCTTGCAACGGCGACGAGATCGACAACGTCTGTCCGTGGCCGTCTGCTTCCAGGCTCTGCCCGCGACAGGGTCAGGAGCTGACTGGCAAGCCGCGATATCTGGTGCGTGCTGTTGCGAAGCGCCTGCAGGGCCTCATCGCGGCGCTCTGTATTTTTCTCCCTTGCCGCAACGCTGGCCTGCGTTGAAATGAGCGCAAGGGGCGTGCGGAGTTGATGTGCTGCGTTCGAGACAAATCGCCTTTGAGCGGCCATTTGGTTCTGGACCCGCTCCATATGGTCGTTGAGCGCGAGAACCAGTGGGCGCAGCTCGGATTGTACCATCGACGGTGACAAGGGGTCGAGCCGATCTCGACCCCTCTCACGAACCGCATCGCGCAACCTAAGCACGGGAGCGAGCCCACGCTGGAGACCAATAATCGTGACAACGCCCGCGAGGAGTACGAGGACAACCTGCTTCGTGAAATCCGAGAACCACAGACGGCGCCGCAACGCATACTGAGCGTTGTGGGTGACCGCAACCGTCACGGCGATTTCGCCGTCTTTGGGGAGGCCAACGACCGGGTGATTCAACGTCAGCGCTCGTATCCCGGCGTTACGAAAGGCACGATCCTGCCCTACCCGCTCGACGGTCGGCAACGGTAGTTCGGGGAAGCCCGCGACGAGATTTCCCCAGGCCGTAATGACTTGGTAGAAGACTTGATCCCCGTATCCGGTATCGAACATTTCGATTGCCGCAGGCGGGATATCAACCTCAACTGTACCTCCTGCGTCAACGCGCACTGCTTCCGCGATGACGCGGGCCGAGGCAAGCAACGTATGGTCTGTAACAAGCTTCGATGCGGCGTCTGCGGTTCGGAAGCTGTCGTAAAGATTGAAACAGATCGCGCCGAAGAGCGTCAGGATCACCCACGCAAGCAGTTGCGCTCGCAGGCTTTCGCGAAGCCGCCTGAAAACCGACCGCGGATAGTTGTACCACGCCAGCTGCATATCACTGTGCATCTCGGAGCAGATAGCCTAGACCACGCAACGTCGCGATCTGCGCTGAGCTTCTCTCAAGCTTCTTGCGCAGACGGTGAACATAAATCTCGATTGCAGTCGGGTCGGCCTCGTCATCGAAACCGAATACGCTTTCGGACAGCGTGGCCTTTGACACCGTGGTTCCCACCTTCATAACCAAGTATTCCAGCACCGCGTGTTCGCGCGGAGTAAGGGCTAGCGGTTCACCGCCGATGAAGAACTGACGCGTTGAGCCAGCAAATCTCAGATCGCCCACCATGATTTCAGGCGCGGCCCTGTCTTGCCCGCGTCGTACGACCGCTCTGATCCTGGCTTCCAGTTCCGCGATTTCGAAGGGCTTTGCGAGGTAGTCGTCCGCGCCGCCATCAAGCCCGGCCACCCGACCGTCAAGGCTGGCATTGGCCGTCAGAATAATCACGGGCACCTTCTCGCCATTTTGACGAATGCGTTTCAACAGCGTCATGCCATCGATCTTGGGAAGGGAGAGGTCAAGAATGACGACCGAATAGCTCGCGACCTTGAGCATCAACTCGGCATCTTCGCCGTCGAAGGCGATGTCCACTGCATACTGGGCTTGCCGAAGCGCCTTGCCGAGCCAGTCGGCAAGTTCCTTATTGTCTTCAACGATCAGGATTTTCATAGTCTGTCCCTAGCACATGCGAGCCGTTTGTTGAATGCGAGAGTGCTTCAATACAAACCCCATGTGTGCACAAACCCCATGTGTGCGAGATAGCTCGATATGACCATCGATTGTCGGCAGCGGCTACGACAGGCTTTCGAGCGAACCCGCCAGAACTCCCGGATTAACACGCCGCGCCGTATAGGCTGGGCGTTCACCGCGGCCAGCCGACTTTCAGCTTGTCGGCAATCCGGGCTTCGACAATCAGCAATGCCATGAAGAGAATGATCGCCAAGAGCCAGCCAAGCAAGGCATCAGACGCGTAGTGTGCACCCACTGCGACACGCAAACCTGCCATTATCAACGAGCCTGCGACCAATGGCGGTCCAACCCACAGGCGAATACGGGACGGCAGCAGGAAGAGAAGACAGAGCAGCCACCCTGCCCCGGAGGCTTCGCCAGAGACAAAGGAACAGTTCTTCGCACACTCGCCAACGAACGTCCCGGCTGCTGCAAAATCGAAGGGGCCGCCGAAGAGGCTCGTCTGTACAGGCCGAGGTCTGCCCGAATAGGATTTCAGAAACCCGTTTACAATTAGCCCCGGCCCCAAGCAAAGGCTTACGATCGCAACCACCAGCCTGCCCATCGGAATGCGATTGCGAATTTCCCTTGAAAGAATGCCACTCGCACCGACCACGACAATCAGCGCTGCTGCTGCGTATGGAAGCACGTACAGGATCTGCCTTACGTGTTCGACGACCTGCAGTCGACGAAGTGGGAAGTACCCGCAGACAAAATCTGGAAGAGCTGCCTCACAAAGTGGGCCGGTGAAGAAGAACGAGGACACCTCGACGTCAAGGGAAGGATGGAGATAAAACGTGGCCAGCAACGCGAACCATGCGCCGATTAGTGCGAGTACTGCCGTAGCCGGAGGGGCTGGCGTATAAGAGGACTGGCCCATGTGCGCCATATTCAAATCTCAACGAATGAAGCCTGAGATTGTCGCGTATCCATCATCAGCCTGACAAACACCTGAACCGGCAAATCATACCGACGATTACCTTTTGCGACAGTTAACGGGTTGCTTCTGTCGGCTCGCTCGAGCTTTGGGACAGCGTCATATAGATCACGATACCGACGATCAGCCCGAGGAAGAGCAGGCTCGTGTAGGTCGTTCCGAAGCCCAACCCGCCGTATTCAAGTGGTTGTGACAGCAGATCACCCAAAGAGGCACCCAACGGGCGGGTAAATATGTAGGCAAGCCAGAACGCCACGATTGAATTAAGGCCCGCGAGGGCATAGCCCGCAGTAATAACGCAAATGACCACCACAAAGAGGAGGGCTGTGGTCAGGTAGCCGAAGTCAAACGTTTCCGCGATCAGGTCCCCCGCCGCCGTGCCCAATGCAAATGTGAAGAGGATAGCCAGCCAATAGAACGCCTCGCGTCGCATCGTATAGATCGTGTGGATCGACAGTGTGCGTTCGACCGCAAGCCAGACCGAAAACGTCACAGCGAGTGCGATTGAAAATCCAATGGTGGTTGCCTCGAGCGGAACCCCGAAATTATCAACCAGATTGTCCGTGATAAGCGTACCGACAATACTGATCAGCACAACCGCCGCCCAATAACTCGCAGGCACATAGCGCTTCTGTGCGAATTGCATTGCCACGACCGCGACGAGGACCACTGTCATGATGACCGACGTCACCGTCAGGCCCAGGCCGAGGTTGACTGCGAGATAGTCCGCTGCCGTCTCGCCCATTGTTACGGCCATGAGTTTGATCAACCAGAAATCAATGGTGACCTCGGGGACCCGGTTTACGGGGGCGGTCTGTGCCAGCGCTTTCATCTGCCCGCTCCTTTACTTGCCCATGATCTTCATTGCGTCGGCAAGGAACTTGTCCGAACGGATGTCATCGTCTGCATTGCAGCGTTCAACCGCTTTCGTTTCGAGGTCGTTGACCTTTTGCACGTCTGCGTCACTGAGCTTCGCCCCGGCCTTGGCAGCGCGCATGTCCTTCAGCATTTCTTCACAGGGAACGGCCGAATGCGCAGGAATGGAGAGAGCGAGGAAGCCAAGCGCAGCGACCCCGTTGAGAACAGCGGCGGCAACAATCGTTTTCATGATGAGTGTCCTTTGAGGATTTCTCCGCTGCCCAGAGCGGCAGTAGCGGGACACTATGCGTCGTCGTATACAGGCGCCTTGCCACAACCATACGGTTTCGTAAGGTCGCGAGATCCGTCACGTTTCGGATCCGTGTGCTTTCCGAAAGATTGGCGAAAAGCCAATGGTTCAGACAGCGGTCAGGTAACTATGGCACGCGAATCTGATGCGGATTTTAGTTATCGAAGACGATCGCAAGACAGCTGACTTCCTTGCCAAGGGCTTCGGAGAGGCGGGACATGTTTGCGATGTCATGAAGGATGGGCGAGACGGCCTCTTCCAGGCACAACGGGAAGAGTACGATGTCGTCATCGTCGACCGCATGCTTCCGGGATTGGACGGTTTGTCGATCGTCCGGTCGCTGCGCGCTGCCAGGGTCAGCACCCCTGCCCTGTTTCTCACGTCGGTCGGCGGCGTGGATGATCGGGTCGAGGGGCTCGACGCGGGCGGCGACGACTATCTGGTGAAGCCGTTCGCCTTCTCGGAGTTGCTCGCAAGGGTCAATGCGCTCTTGCGACGCCCTCCCGTGCAAGAGCAGAAGACGGTCCTAAAGGTGGCCGACCTTGAACTCGACCTGATCCGACGGCAGGCAAGGCGCGCTGGACAGGCAATCGAGCTTCAACCAAGGGAATTCACACTGCTCGAAGTCCTGATGCGAGGAGAAGGTCGCGTGCTTACGAAGACCATGCTGCTCGAAAAGGTCTGGGATTTCCACTTCGATCCCAAAACCAGCGTCGTTGAAACGCACATCAGCCGCCTTCGCGCCAAAATTGATAAGCCGTTTCAAGCGCAGTTGCTGCACACGGTCCGTCATACCGGATATAGCCTGCATGCGCCTAACTAACCTCAGACGAAGCACGCCGTTTCGCCTGGCGCTATCGTTCGCGCTGCTGTTCATCCTGACAGTGGTAGCAACTGGTGGCATCATGTATCACCTGCTCCGCAACGGCCTCAACGCCCAGCTCGACACCGCGCTAAACGACACGTTCCAGGTCGTTTCCTCGACCTATGCGCCTGACGACATTGAGGACTTGGTCACCACCCTCGACAGCTATGCTAATCTCAAACCGGCTGACGACGGTGTCTACTCCTTGATTGATGGGTCCGGGAAGAAACTGGCTGGCAATTTCAAGGCGCCGATACTTCCGGAGGGCGTCTTTACCGTGACATCGGCCGATCTCGGCTTGAAGGGTAGCACCGTCTACCGGCTGCAGGGAGCCAAACTGGGCCAGAATACGCTCGTTGTCGGCAGGAGCTTCGCGCAGATGGACTCCATGCTGAGGACGGTGCTCGTCAGCCTGATCTGGGCTGCGGTCCTCGCTGTCCTTGCGGCGGTCGGCGGAGGCATATTCCTTGCAAGCCGGGCGCAAAAGCGCCTGGATGGCGTTGCCCGGACGATGCTGGAAGTGTCAAATGGGCAGCTGGAAAGCCGGATACCGCTGCGAAACGCAGATGATGATCTCGACCACGTCTTCAAGCAGATCAATGACGCACTCGTTCGGCTTGCAGGACTGGTCGAAGGCATGCGCCAGGTTAGCGCGGACATCGCACACGAACTGAAGACACCACTCAACCGCCTGCGGCTGACCCTGGAGGAGGCACGCCAAGCACACGGCGAACAAGATGACGTCGCGAGGTTTCTCGACGAGGCGCATGACGAGTGCGATCAGATAAACGCGACGTTTGAAGCGCTGTTGCGCATTTCACAGATTGAAGCAGGCGCGCGCCGCCTGAGCTTCAGCTTGGTAGGACTCGGCGAACTCCTTGATCTCGTGGAGGACGTCTACACCGATGTCGCGCAGGACAATCACCAACGGCTGATCGTCGAGCCGTGCCGAGAGACATACATCAATGGAGACCGCGAACTGCTGGTTCAAATGGTCGTAAATCTGGTTGAGAACGCCATTGCGCATTGCCCTCCGGACACCGTTATCAACGTTTCCCTGCGGCGCGATGGTCCGATCGCGGTCATCACGGTAGCCGACACTGGTCCCGGTATACCCGCCCCCGAGCGCGACAAGGTATTCCGACGGCTCTACCGCCTCGACAAAAGCCGGACGAGGCCGGGAAGCGGTCTCGGACTAAGCCTTGTGAAGGCGATAGCCGATCTGCACGGGGCGCGGATCGAGATTGAGGATAATAGTCCTGGCGTCAAGATTTCGGTGCAGCTTCCAGCACTCTAGTCCCGGTCCTTCAGGCCTCCGTCAGCTTCGGCTGGCATTTGGCCGTGAGTTGTCAAAACCTGCGGAACATTGATGTCAAAACGTACTTCGGTGATTTTCGCTTGCCTGATTGCTGTGGGAACGGCGGTCGGTTGCTATCCGCTTTATCTTCAACTTTCCGGCAATTTCCACACAGTGATTGAAGGGCAATTGTATCGCTCGGCTCAACCAACTCCCCGGCAACTTGAGAGATATGTCTCCAGCCACGATATCAAATCGATCATCAACTTGCGTGCGAGTGGCGACAAGGGAACATGGTATTCCGCGGAACTCGCGACCGCGGGCAAACTTGGCGTCGAGCATGTTGACTACCCGATGTCGGCCTCCCAGGTTCTCACACCTGAGCAGGCCGACCGTCTTGTAGCGCTCATGGCAAGCCTTCCGAAGCCTATCCTGATTCACTGCCAGGCAGGTGCAGATCGTACGGGACTTGCTTCAGCACTGTACGTCAGTCGGATAGCTGGGCGCGACGAAGAAGCCGCCGAGCGGCAGCTATCTTACTATTTTGGCCATGTGGGTATCCCTCGTCTTTCGGCAGCATATGCCATGGATAAGAGCTGGGAAAATCTGGAAGTTCATTTCGGGCTAAGGGGTTAGGCTGGATTTTTCGGCCGACTCGCCAATCCATCCGTCTTGCACAGTACGACGGGGTGCCGTCCTCGAAGATCGGCGAACTCTGCCCCGGCGGTGGCGATCTCTTAGAACTAGAAGCCGAAAGGCCTTTGGCCGGTCGAAACACGGTCGCCTGTCGTGGCACCCGCCATCGCTTCCGAGGGACTCCGTTCGCATCGAGATGACGCCCACCAACCGCCTGACCCATATAACCGTTTCAGGAACGTCACTTTCCGGGAAATGGCCGACATTTCGAACTGCACGCAGAAGACACGCCGACCGCACAGAACGGCATCACACCAGAAGCGACGCGCCATGATCGTTAATTCTACTTGGCGGCCGCCAAGGGGCAGGCCAGGTCGCCGCATATAGTGACTTTGGACTCTCCGCCTGGGCCGTCCATTCCGGACAAGGGGCCGAGCGAAATCGCGATCGTAGCCGAATCGGAAGAATGTCCCCAACAACCTTCACCTCGTCAGGGCCCTCAGGGCGAGGTTCGCGCACTGGAGTCGATGCTGCATATGCTGATCCGCCAGTGAATGAGCCGAAGCCTCGCCCGCAACAGCAGCAATTCTGAATCAGCGCGAGCAAATCAACATCCTACGACGCCCCCTTCAGGTTCGGGTCAGCAATTTACGCAATTTTTGAAATACTGGTTTGGGGAAAGAGGCAGCGGAGGGGCATTTTATGAAGGGGACTTTTATTGACTACGAACTGCTGCGGCAGTTCGACCTTGACGCGTTCAGGAAAAGGGCACCCTTTCCTTGGGAGAACATTGGAGGCTTTTTGACCCAGGAGGGATTTCAGTCCCTCTATACCAACTTCCCATCGCTTGAGCTGTTCGAACACCACAACAATATACGTCGATCTCATGGTCAGCGCCCACACAACCGCCACTATCTGGCCTACGAGGACTCGATCTATCATAGAGACAGGCCAGCGGAAGCGGGTGGCGTTGTCGGTCGCGAACAACTGCCCACGGCCTGGCAGGGTTTCTTGGACGAACTAGAGACGAGCAAAGAATACCAACGTTTCATTCGCCGTGCGCTCGGAGTTTCCACATTCATCCCGCGCTATGCCTGGCACGTTGGCTCGCGGGGATCCGAGGTCTCGCCGCATCTCGACACCCCACCAAAGATCGGGACGCATATTCTCTATTTCAATACGAGCGATGATTGGAATCCCGAGTGGGGGGGCGCCACGCTGGTACTCGGCGGCAAGAAGATCGAAGCTATGAATCCCGATTTCGCGGACTTCGAGACGAGCACTGCGGCTCGTATCACCGACAACCACAGCTTTCTCTTCAAGAACACGTCGTCGGCCTGGCACGGCGCTACAGCACTTACCTCTCCCGACGACAGCTACCGCCGCCTCTTCAACATCATTTTTGAAATGCCGAGACGCTCCGTCGGGCGCAAGCTGGTCGATCGTGCACGCGCGCTGTTCAAAGTACCAGGTTAGTAGCACCACACCGGGCACTTTAACGTTCCTTCGCATTCCGGCTGCCCCTAAGCGCTCAGTTACCGTCACCCGGGGGGTACCATATGTGGAAGCCGTTCACGACAGAACGCCTGGCAGGCAGACAATGCTCGGCGTCGTCGGCTCGTCGGTGAAAACCGGCAGCCGGCCAGTCGATACGGTCTTCAAGATCGCCCAGTGCGAGGACACTCTCGCGCGCCTCCAAAACTCAAAACCGAACTCCAGAACCTTAGCCAGCCCTGCAGTTCGGCCCGAGGAAACTCACACGAAGAAGATTTCAGCGTGCGGCTTTCAGTTCGTCAAAGACACCCATTTTCTTCATCGAGCTCACCAGACCAGTAAGCACAATCACCGCAACGAAAAGCCCGACAAGTACCATCGCATAAGAGAGCTCCTGATCCGATATGGAATCTGCCGCCACCCTGTAGAACTCGGTAGCCAACAGCGCGATCAGCGTTGACGACATCGTCGAGTAGTCCTTGGCAATAACGCGCCTGATATTGAATGCCATTCCTTCCGTGGATGCCGAGAATGCACTCAGCTTGAGCCCCCACCTGGGGACGTCCCGGCAGTACGCGCTGTAGGCCTCCCCGAACTTGTCGGCCAAGAACTCCTCTTCCGCGTAAATGATGCACTGGTAGATAAACCCGAACAACAAGCATCCGACGGCAACGACCACTGGATTGCCGTGGAACAGGAAGAGCCCGGAGTAGATGAGCATGTTCCCAACGTACAACGGGTTGCGGCAAACACCGAACATGCCTTCCGTGACCAGGTCCTTGGCATAGACCCGCTTATTCAGGCCGCCACGCTTGATATAGGCATAACCGATCACGGTTGCGCGCAGTATCAAACCGGCGGATATGATGAGCAGTGCGGCGGCGTCTTTCCACTGTTCGAGCGTCGCGCTGCCCAGAACCGTTGCGGCCGGCGGCACAGCGACAAACAATGCGACGATGATGAGTGGAAACGCCTGGTTTCGATACTTGAAAAAGAAATTCCCGATCGACAGCATGAGATCCTTCATGGCTTCTTGTCTCACTTAACCGCGACGATGCCGCAGAAATTATACCAACGGAAGAACACTTCCGTGCTCTTGAAGCCCACCTCCTTGAGCAATTGGGTGTTCTCCTCGAGGCGGTAAGGGATGAGAACGTTTTCCAACGCCTCCCGCTTCTTTGATATTTCGATCGAGGAATACCCGTTACGCCGCTTGAAGTCGTAATAGTGGTCGATGAAGAGCCTGTTGAAGGTCGTGTCCTCGCTGGTCAACTTCTCGATCAGCAGCAAGCATCCGTGTTCGTTAAGACCGTCGTAGATCGTTTTCATGACCCGCTCGCGGAAGAGCGGACGTACAAATTGCAAAGTTAACAACATCGTCACGACGCTGGCGTTTTCCACGGAGAAGCCGCGGTGAAGGTCGCCTGTGACGAGCTCGATAGATCGGTTTGTTCCCGACTCCTCGATCTTCTCGGCAGCTTTTTTGAGCATCTCCGGGGCATTGTCGATACCGACGAAGTCCACGTGGTTGTCGACGACATGGTCGAGTGCGAGGAGCGTCGTGGCCGTCGAGCAACCAATGTCGTAGAGGTTGGACTGAGGCTGAGCAAAGTCCCGGGCCAACTCGCAAACCATCCGCTGCATCTCTCCGTAGAACGGGACCGAGCGGCTCACCATGTCATCGAAGACATTCGCGACGGTGGAGTTGAATGAGAAATCCTCAACAGCATTGCGTTCGTCGGCAAACACCTCGTCACGCGAATTTGTATGCAGCACAAGACGGCTAGACTTATCGGTCATGTCCGCTCCAAATGTATAGCAATGTCAAAAGGGCGTGCTTTTCCCCTGCACACCCGGCGCGCCGCGAATTTGTCACGGTATTCTGACGGCTACCTGAAAGCGACGCCATTGACACCGCTGGCGGAATGCAACGCCTGAAGGCGAGCAAGCACGCGAACGCCCAAAGAGCCGCGAGCACCACACGTACTAAGCTGGCACACCTAGGAATCGGGAGGCGACAATTGCCTGTGCCAGATAGGTTGCCCCCGAAACCATGGCGTGACCGCTCGCAAAACTTGCATTGCCGACCGCCAAAGACCGGTCACAACGTCGCCACGGGCCTATAACGTCAGGCTGTTGCTGGATAGCCAGTCGCCTGCAAGCAAAACAGGAAGGGACAGGGCTTCGACCGGTCGGCGTGAAACCACAGAAAGACCGACCGTGCCCATGGTAATGCACTGAACAACCGCCACTCCACAGAGGCGTCCCCATCGCCGTCGTGATCCAGGAAGGTCCGAGAGGCAGGCCAACATCCTCCGCGCGTTTCGACGAAAGGAGGAAAGTCTGATCCCAAGCCCGCTGTCGTCCTCACCGACTTCAAGCAAGAAATGGAAGAGACCTGCGGTAGCCAACAGCGGCAAAGCAAAGGACATTGACCGATCGGCAACTGCCGAGTTCACTCGCGCGCGCTTTGCCAAACGGCCATTTCATTGCGTGATACGCCCGCCTCATCGCCTGATCTTCTTCATTCGTGCGGAGAGTTCGTCTAGGTCGAAAGGTTTGACGAGGAAATCGTCCGCCCCACCCTCAATTCCCGCCAGTCGATCGCTGTATTGGTCCTGCGCCGTCATGATGATAACCGGGGTCTTGTCACCTTCCCTTCGGATAGCTCGCAGGAGGGATAGGCCATTGCCGTCCGGCAGCCACAGGTCCAGAAGCACCAGGTCATACTTCTTCGATGTCAGTCGACAGGCAGCGTCCTTCAGGTTCACACACCAGTCAACGCAATGCCCATCAGCCACGATATGAGACGATACCGCGTCCCCGATGTCGATGTTGTCCTCGACGACAAGCACATTCACCCGATCGCGCTCCTATCTGTTGTGTTGCTGTCGCGTGGAAACGATGTTCACGAATTTCGACTTCTGCACTTTGCGAATACGTCGAGCCGCTTGTCGTAAACCGACGTCTCCACGTTCATCATACCGAGCACGCTGTGGAACAGGTTGTCGTGAGACGTCGTGCCAAGTGCCTCTCTTCGGAGGCAATCCGTGTCCAGATCCATCGACTTACTGAAGTCGTTGTCAAACCACGTTAGGAACGGCACGTGCGTCTGCTGCGAGGGAGCAAACATGTACGGTGTTCCATGAAGGTAGAGCCCCTTCTCGCCGAGGGACTCCCCATGATCGGACATGTAGATCAGGCCCGTCGCCATCTTGCCCGAACGGGACTTGAGGCGGTCGATGACGGTCGCGATGAAGTCGTCCGTATAGAGGATCGAATTGTCATAGGCATTGACGATCTTCCCGGTCGAACACTTGCCAAGCTCAGGGGTACGGCAGTCGGGAACGAACCTACCTTGATGTTCGGGATATCGTAGATAGTAAGCGGGTCCGTGGCTGCCCAGCTGATGGAGTACCAGAACGCTATCGCCTTTGACATGGTCCAACCAGCCATCAAGCTTGTCCAGGAAGATGCCGTCCAGGCACTCGCCTCCCTGGCAGAATCGCGGATCTTTCGAATTCGCCAAGTCGAGGTATTGGACACGATCAGCAACGCCCTTACTGCCCGTATTGTTGTCGAACCAGGCAACGCCAATTCCTGCATGAGCCAGCACGTCTAGAAGTGATTCATTCGCCATAGCCTTTGCGTGGGTGAAATCCGCACGAGTGAACCGCGAAAACATGCAGGGAATAGAGGTCGCGGTAGCCGTGCCGCAGCTGGTTGTATTTGGAAAATAGATGACATTTGCGGCCTTGAGGCGCGGATTGGTTTCGCGGGGATATCCACCAAGCGAAAAATTCTCCGCGCGCGCAGTCTCGCCGGCGACAATTATCGTAACCCGCGGCTTGTTGATCGGCGGTTCTGACGGTTTGACTGTGGCGTCTGCTCCGACGGTCTGAACAACGAGTGCTGCCTCTTTCCCGGCGCTCATGAAGTAGCGGGCGGTGCTGACAATCGGCGCGACGGGATTGACGCTCTTTGCGATGTCTCGCCGTTGTCTGACGGCAGCGGTATACTCCCGCGAGTAGGTCACGCCACAGATTCCGAAGATCGCGAGTGAGGCGAGGATTGCTGTCAGGTTCCAGAAAACCTTTCTCATGAACGGGCGGTGATCAACCTTCGCCCAGACGATCACAAGAGATGGCAGGATCCCGAAGATGGCAACGTGAACAATGAATTCGGACGTGATCAGGTGTTGCGCTTCCGCAGGCGTTGTCTCCATCGCGTTGCGGATCATGTCACTGTCGAAAAGCGCCCCAAACGTGTCAGTGAAATGGGACGCCAAGGCGGCGACGAGGATCAGGAAGATCAAAACCGGCTTGACGAGGTACTTGGTCGAAAATGGAGTAATTACGGCGACGAACAGGGCCAGCATCGCGAGGTACAACGCCCATAGCGAACCGCTTCCGCTTCCGAGATAGTCGGTTGCCTTCCGCCAGAACGTGTTGTTGCAGAATAGGAGGATGTAGCCGCTTGCCAGTATGCAGAGCGGGACGCTTCCGATCCTCGGCCGCAGCGAGCTCATATGTCCGGGCATTTTCATCAGCTTCACCACTCCACTGCAAGCGCGCGTTTTGGAGAGGGTTGCTGACAGTAACCTGAAGCGGAGAAGATGACGGAGATCCGATTGTCGCGGCTGCCATCACGGGAGCCCTTTGCGTCGCTCAACGGCAATGTCGCCAAGGGGATGAAACGGACGCAGATGGCGTGTACCAGAAATTGGCTGACGGCGACGCCTCCGCCCATGTTGGACGCCGTCATAAATGTCTTGCGATGCGTTCGATTAGGCGAGGAGCCGCGATCGCCAAAATGCTGCCTGAGTTGAGCGCGGAGGCAAAGTCAAGGCCGGCAAAATAGAGGCCGGCAGGAAGCCCAGCTAACGGATGGTCCCAATCTATGGCTGGTGCGATACAGGAAATCCGTAAGGTCTCTCCCTAAGCCGTTATCAACGAATTGGGGCGTCTCTCTCGAGCTTTCGCGCGTACTCGGTCAACGGATAGCACAGGGCAAAGAAGATTGCAGCAACGAGGCCGTAAACCTTGAAGGGCTCGAACGTGGCGTTGTTGATCGCATTTGCTGTCCTCATCAGTTCCTCAAAGCCGAGAATGGACGTCAAGGCGGTGCTCTTGATCAGCTGCACCAGAAACCCGACGGTCGGCGCGCGAGTTATCCGGAAAGCCTGTGGCAGGATGATAAGCCGAAGTTCCTGCAGGCGGTGCAGACCAAGGCTTGCGCCCGCGTCCCACTGGCCACGCGGAAGTGCCTCAACACCGCTGCGCCATATCTCGGCCAGATAGGCACTGGCATAAAGCGTCAGCCCGCACACGGCAGCCGTCCAAGGCTCAATCCGGAATCCCAACATGGGCAATCCAAAGAACATCAGGAAAAGCTGCATGAGCAGAGGTGTTCCCTGGAAAAGCGCTATGTAGCCTGACGCGAACCGCCGTGGCCAAAAGGATTGCGATATCCGAGCAAAGAGGATTGCCATGCCGACCGTTGCCCCGCCGACAAAGGCGGCGATCGACAAGAGAACCGTCCAACGAGTCGCGAAGGCAAGATTGCGCAAAATATCCCAGAACGTGAACTCGATCATGATATTCCCGCCCCAAGAAACCGACGACCGCCAGCGATCAGCAACCGCCTGAGGCTTGCCGACATGGCAAGATAGATCATCGTTACGACCAGATAAGTCTCAAATGAACGAAACGTGCGGGCCTGCAAAAGATCGGCCTCCTGCGCCAGTTCCCGAACGGAAATCTGTGAGACCACGGCTGATTCCAGCATCATGATGACGATCTGGCTTGTCAGGGCCGGGAAGATTACCTTTAGCGCCTGGGGCAGGACGACTTTGAAAAACACGTGTCTCGGCTTCAGCCCCAGCGCCAGGGCCGCTTCGCTTTGCCCTTTCGGGATCGCATCGAGGCCCGCGCCTATGACCTCGGTCGTATAGGCCGCCATGTTGAGGGTCATGGCGAGTATTGCCGCTGTTACAGGATCGAGATGGATTCCAATGCTTGGAAGGCCAAAGAAGATGAAGAACAGCTGGACAAGAAACGGCGTGTTTCGGATCACTTCAACATAGATGCCAACTGCCCGTCGCAACCAGCCGAACCGACCTCTTCGCGCAGCAGCACCGAAGACACTGAGCACCGTCCCGAAGACGGTGGTGCAGGCAATCAGGAAAAGCGTCATGCCCGCACCATATGCGAGCGCTCCCGCACCGCCCCAGAGCCAGTCGAACCCAAGGCTATAGGACATCGCCAATCCTTTCACGGCGGAGAGCACTCATTTCGATCAATCCTTGAGATTTTCAGGGTTGAGTGGCGTCTTCAACCAGGCCTTCGAGCTTGCGTCGAGTTTCCCCTCGGAGATCATCTTGGCAACGACGTCATTGACGGAGCTCTTGAGACCCTCCTCGCCCTTGCGGAGGGCGATGTGCGAAGGCGACGTCAAGAGCTGGAACTTTTGCTCGGGTTTCAACGCGTCCTGGCGTGCCAGGACCTGCGCTCCAACATCGTTTCCGACCACCATCAACTCGGTCTGACCAGAAATGAAGGCCTGTATGACGGAATTGTAGTTTTCGAAGCGCTGGATCGTTGCCGATGCCGGTGCTGCAGCCGTCAACGAGGTGTCTTCGAGCGTGCCGCGGTTAACCGCAATTGTCTTGTCGGCGAGGTCATCCTTGCCTTTGATCGAGACAGCTGCCGGGCCTATGACCGCGATGTAGTACGGGGCGTAGGCAGCAGCAAAATCGATGACCTCGGCACGCTCCTTGGAAAAGCCGACGCTCATCAGAATATCGACGCGCTTGTCGTTCAGATAGGCAATTCGGTTTTGTCCGGTGACGCTTACGAGGTTGAGCTTCACACCAAGATTGTCGGCAATGCTCTGGGCGACATCGACATCATATCCCTTGAGGCTCATGTCGGCGCTGGCCGACGAGAATGGAGGGAAATCAGAGAAAATGCCGACACTGATTTGGCCGGCGGCCTTGATGTCGGCGAGGTCGTCGGCATGTGCCGACAGTCCGACCAGAGTGAATGCGGCAGCAGCAGCGATGGCTCTTCCTAGTTTGCTCATATTCATTTTATGTTCCCTTTTTCTTGGTTCTGGATTTTGAAGACAGGTCCGACTGTTTCAGGCGGCCCGCTTGCGTGCGGACGGACTGAACATGGCAAGGCAAAGCAGTTCGAACAGCACCTGTGCGGCTATCTGGGCAGTATTGGTAGTCGCGTCATACTGCGGTGCGACCTCCACCACGTCGCCGCCGACGAGATTAACGCCTCGGAACCCGCGCAGCATGGCGAGAACTTCTCTCGGAAGCAGTCCACCAACCTCCGGTGTTCCAGTTCCCGGCGCAAAGGCGGGATCCAGGCTGTCGACATCAAAACTGATATATGTCGGGCCGGAACCGACAACCTCGAGGGCGCGCGCGATGACGGCCTTGATGCCCATCTCCGCGACTTCCTCGGCGTGTATAACCGTCATGCCCGAAGCGAAAGAGAATTCCCAGAGGTATTCGGCTCCTCCTCGAATGCCGATCTGGATCGTTCTCTTGGGATCGAGGACACCGGCGAGGACAGCCTCCCGGAACGGGGCGCCGTGATGGAACTTCGAGCCCTCATATGGCCCGGCCGTATCACAATGGGCATCGATGTGGATCATTCCAACGGGAGTACGGCTTGCAAATCCCTTGAGGATCGCGCCGGAAATGGAATGGTCACCCCCCACGGACAAGGGGATCACTCCGGTATTGGCGACCATGCGGTAGCAGGCCTCGATGTCCGCGTGGCAACCGGCGAGATCAAAGCGGCTTCTCATCGGAACGTCACCGACATCAGCGACCTTGAGCTTGCCCATCGGCGCGACCCGAAGAACATGCTCGTAGGGTCCGACACGTTCGATCGCCCGGACAGCCCTCGGGCCCAACCGTGATCCGGCTCGATTGGTTACGCCAAGGTCCATTGGCACGCCGATAAGAGCTACATCGAGGGCCTCCAAAACCTCCGGCCTGATGCCGTTCTCGATGAAGGACGCGCCAAGGAAGGTCGCCGGATCGGCAAACGGCCATTTGCGGCTGTCGCCATCCTTGAAGACGCTTGCAGCAACTTCGCGAAAATGTGGATCCTGCATTTCACCGCCGGCGGCATTGCCGAAGCGACGGCGTAGGTCCTCCAGAAAATCCTGGTCAATCGTCAAGATAAGCTCCCCCGTTTGATCCGAGATGCCATCATTCGCCGAGCCAAAAGGCTTTACAACCTTGATATTTCGTGAGGGCCTATAACGATTTCTGATACTCAAGTCGCTCCCATTGCAGCATTCAGCAGCGTGTCCGTTCAGAAAACCTTATAAGCTGGACGTGGGGGGCGATTATGACATTACAGACGACGGCAAAGCTTCTGGCCGTTGCGCATGAACTTCAGATCGTACAATGTCCACGCTTAGCCGAAGACGGAGACCGTCGCACGGCTGGTTTAACGCAGACGAAGAAC
Organism: Rhizobium sp. 57MFTsu3.2; assembly: GCF_012932765.1. Taxonomy (NCBI): domain Bacteria; kingdom Pseudomonadati; phylum Pseudomonadota; class Alphaproteobacteria; order Hyphomicrobiales; family Rhizobiaceae; genus Rhizobium; species Rhizobium sp. 57MFTsu3.2. The sequence continues at coordinate 47,404 of NZ_JDWI01000017.1, read as the reverse complement.
CCGCCTAATGCTTGATCTCGATTCATATTTGTTGCGGGCGTTCCTGACGGTCGCCGAAATCGGCACGGTCAACGGCGCTGCTGCCAAATTGCACCGAACTCAAGCGGCAGTGAGCATGCAGATCCGCAAGCTCGAGGAGCTCGTCGGAGTAACGCTCTTTTCCCGGTCGTCCAAGGGACTTGAGCTCACCGCTCACGGCCAGATCATGGTGGCCTACGCCCGAGAGATCGTGGTCCTTTCCGACGAGGTCGGCCGTCGGCTCACCGGAAAGATACTTCAAGGGCGCATCCGTCTCGGAGTCGTCGAGGACTTCGCCGCCAGTCGACTGATAAATATCCTTCGTGACTTCAGGGCTCAGAACCCCAAGGTCGACATCGACATAATCGTCGAGCCCAACCGGCGTCTGGCAGAGATGTTTGAAGAAGGGAAACTCGATATCGTTGTTTGCGATATCACCGTCCTCAATCGGAAACCCATCCTGATCTGGACCGAGTATCTCACCTGGGTCGTCAGATCGGATTTCGTGGTCGACGCAAGCAGGCCGCTCCCGGTGATCATGTTTGATGAGAGCTGCCCCTGGAATGTCCGCACCATCGCGACGTTGTCGCAGCGGAACATAAAATGGAAGACGGCATGCGTTGCTTCAACGTTGGTCGCGATGGCAACGGCGGTAAGGGTCGGCATTGGTGTCGGTCCTATGCTTGAAGCCACTATCCCCGAGGGATGCCGTGCGCTGGACAAGGCCGCCGACCTACCTGGCGCAGTGCGGATCGAGATTGGATTCTATGCCCAGTCCGAGGCATCCGAGGGCGTCCGTTATCTTGTCGAGTTCGTGTCACGGCACACCGCCATGGCGGACCGCCCATAACGACCCGTTATAGCCGCGAAAAATAAAACAGCCTGTTCAACTGGCGCGATGGCTGCAATCTGACCTTCGGCAGCAACCGGCATGCCAAGTGAAACAAGGATACCGGCCGATGGCTATCGAGCACTCGTCCGTGGACGAGGAGTCGCCACTCCAAACAGTCCATATTATCGGCCAGATCGCCAGCTCCGCCGCGGGGGACAGCGTAAGTGCGCAGACGACCGAAATTCTTCATCGCATTGATGCCCTTCTCAAAGAGGCGGGCACCGATAGGGACGAACTGATTCAAGCAAATATCTGGCTTCGGGATCTCATGGGTTTTGACGAAATGAATGCCGTTTGGGAAGGATGGGTAGCTGCCGGCACGACACCTCGGAGAACCACTTTTGAAGATAGGACACTGCCGCGCTTGTGCGATATCCGGGTAGACGTGATCGCTTGGCGGAAAACCGATGAGTTTGCCTCGCCGTGAGGCGGAGCCTGGGGTCCCTGGATTGCTCTGGCCGCCATCATTTTGGTAGCTGCATTTGCATGGATCCAGAGGGGTGGCACTGCAACCGACCCAACTTCAACAGCATCCACAACGCCCCCGATTTCTCGATCTTTTCCGAAGCCAGTGATTCCCGTAACCCCGCCGGCCGCCGCTCCGGCAAATCCGTCAACCGGTACTCAGCCGTAACGGCGCGACGATGGGATGGCCGCTTGGAACCATCGTGGCAGTATGCTCGAGACCTTGATTTCACCTAAACCGTCGTCATTTTCCTCTGCAAGGTGTGCCTTGGATGGCGGTGACTTTGCCATCAGGCGATTAAAGTGAAAGCTCAAGAAAACAATTCAACCCGATATGACAATGGGCAAAGGAATACGCGGTTGAAGAGAGCTTGACGTGATGGGGCATCACGTCGGCATGTCTTTGACTATCGGGGCGGGAGCGGAAACCAAAATCATCGACAACATGCGGCCTAGGCAACCTCTCAAGGAGAGCATGGTGGCTATCGGCACTCGTTACCCGCCCACGGTGTCGCCCATCCAAGCGCGGAACGCCAAATTATCCGCCAGGATCATTAGCAGCATCTTGGAAATCCCTTCGATTCAAGTCAAATTCAAGCCGCTCTAGTGTTTGGGGAGGTTTCGATGGAAAACCACGAGCCATTTTTGCACGAGGCAATTGCACTTTCGAAATCCGCGGTGGAACACGGCGACGAACCGTTTGGGTCGCTGCTGGTCAAGGACGGCGACATAATCCTGCGCGCTGAAAACAGTGTCTATACCGGCCACGACATGACCAACCACGCCGAGATGAATTTGGTTAAGCTGGCGGCGAAGCACTACGATACTGCTTTTCTCGATCACTGCACGATTTACACCAGCACGGAGCCTTGCGCGATGTGCTCGGGGGCAATTTATTGGTCGGGTATCGGGCGCATGGTGTTTGCGTGCTCGGAAACGCGGCTTGGCGAGATCGCTGGGATCGGGTTGAACGTGCCGAGCCGGTCGATTTTGCAAACCGGCGCGCGCGTCGTCACCGTGGTTGGTCCGACGAACCTTCAAGACGAAGCCGCAAAAGTACATCAGGAATTCTGGCCGAAGCATCTTGGCAGGGCATAGCCAGATCAACGTTTGTCCCCTCCGTCTTCGTACCCGTCATATGTACCAGCCCGCTCCAAGGCTACGTCGACGCCGATTGTCAGCTTTGCATCCTGGACCTCGCCGCCGATCGCTGGACACGCACCGCACGCCAGTCGTCTCACAGCATATGCTGCCGTTCGAAATCTTCACCGGAGCCAATATTTGACAGCTAAAGAATCTGCGATCAACGCGTTTCGGCGTCCAATGGCCTGAAGGTCGCTCCCGGGGAGCGAAACGCCTTAAGATCGACCCAGATCCCGAGCCAACGTTTGTCTAAGTGATCGCTGGCCGAACCCGGTAACAGCCTATGGTCCGCGCTCCCCGCGGTCATTGCACTCAGCGCTGGGTCCGCGCAACTGCCAGTGACGCTCCCACCACCAGGGCACGCAGACCCAAGTAGTCAGGCACGGCCGGCCGGTTCTGGAGGGTCGCACTGTTGGTGTGGGTAATAACAACAACAGAGGCACCAGCAGCCTCCGCGGCATGTATCCCCGCGTCAGCATCCTCGAAGACCAGGCATCGCGTGGGAGAAACGGAAAGAAGTTCGGCGCCGGCAAGAAACGGGTCGGGCTTCGGTTTTCCTCGAATTACATTCTCCGCGGCAATGATGGCCATCGGTTGCGGCAAGCCGGCGGCTGCAATACGCCTCAATGCGAGCTCCTTCGGAGCAGAGGTCACTACCGCCCATTTCCCACTTGGAAGCGATGTCAGGAACTCGAGCGCTCCGGGGATTGGAACAACGCCGTCGAGATCCGCGAGCTCGCGTTCTGTGATTTCGGCGGCGGCCCTTTTCGGATCAATTCCCGAAGCCCTCAGGTCAACCATCGTGTCCTCCACCCGCCGACCATGATAGGGCGGTGTCGGAATTCCGTTGTCCCTTGCCCAGCCTCCCCAGACGCGCTCTGACGCAGCACTGGAATCGAGGATCGTTCCGTCCATGTCGAACAGGAACGCGTCAAAGGATTGGGTTTCGAGCGGATTGTACGATAACATTCTTTCTCTTCTGCCTGATGAACGAGTAATTGAAAGGAATGTGCCGTCCAGGCGCGGTTCCCATTGACGTGCGGACTGGAGTGTTGGGCGTTGCCGTTGCCGGCGCCGCGCTATTCACCGGACGGTGACGCCTGCTCGGATCCTTTTCTCAGACGCCTGGACCGCATAGTGCTGATCGTCTAACCCGTCAATGACCAAGGCGCTTTAAGGCCCTCAAACTCGGTGGCAGAGCTCGGCAGATCACGCTTGGCGAGACACTAGTTGCGACGCCATTTCGTCGATGAACGTATCGGTACGCCGCGTGTCCGCAGGTAGCAGTTGACACTAAAAATACATCCGTTATTCTGGATATATGGAATCGAAATTGGCAATTGCGGCGCTTGCCGCCCTGGCGCAGACGACAAGACTAGAAACCTTCCGCTTGCTTGTGAAGTCCGAGCCGGACGGCATTCCGGCCGGGGAATTGGCGCGAATGGTGGATGTCCCCCAGAACACCATGTCTGCCCATCTTGCGACCCTTTCGAGGGCGGGCATCGTCAAGAGCGAGCGACGCAGCAGGTCCATCATCTACCGGGCGGATCTGGAAGGTTTCCGCGAACTCACGCTCTTTCTGCTCAAGGACTGCTGCGGCGGAAATGCAGAGCTGTGCGCTCCGCTGATCGCCGACCTCACACCCTGCTGTTTGCCGGAGACCGGGCCGTGCGTGAACTGAAACTCGATCCGATCAGTGTTTCTGACGAGCTGACGACCGGTCTTGCGGCAGCTGGGCTACCGATCGACGACATCGGCGAACCGGGGCGATCATTCTTCCGGCTCGCTGACACCGAGAACCAGATCATTGGCTACTCCGGGATCGAAGCGGCCTCGCACGATGCTGTTCTCCTGCGGTCTATGGTGATCCTACCGGCGTTCAGGTCACAGGGATATGGCCGCCGCCTCGCGGCAATGACGATCACGCGAACGCCAAACGGATCCGCCGTCTATCTCGCGACCACCAACGCTGCACGGTTTTTCGAGCACCTCGGCTTTACGGCTATTGGCCGCGATCAAGTTCCCCAAGCGATCCTTTCCACCCGCCAGCTCTCGGGGCTCTGTCCCGCGTCGGCGACGATCATGAAACTGACCAGGCGGCCTGCGACCTAACCACGGAACACGACCATGACCGACAAGACTTACAACGTGCTCTTCCTGTGCACGGGCAATTCCGCACGCTCGATCCTCGCTGAGTCCATACTCAACAAGGAAGGCGCTGGTCGCTTCAGGGCATTCTCCGCCGGCAGCCAGCCCAAGGGCGAAGTCAACCCGCATGCGCTCAAGGAGCTGGACGCCCTCGGCTATCCCTCGACGGGTTTCTCATCGAAAAGCTGGGACGTCTTCGCTAAACCCGGAGCACCCGAGATGGATTTCATCTTCACGGTCTGCGACAGCGCCGCTGGAGAAGCCTGCCCGGTCTGGATCGGTCACCCGATGACCGCGCACTGGGGCGTCGCGGACCCTGCCGCCGTGGTCGGAAGCGAGGTCGACATCCAACGCGCCTTCGCGCAGGCCGCGCGCTTCCTCAAGAACCGCATTACCGCCTTCATCAACCTGCCGCTGGCTTCCATCGACCGCATGGCGCTCGAACAGCATGTCCGGCAGATCGGTTCGCTCGAAGGCGCGTCCGTCAAACCCGCAAAGGCCGAGTGATATGTCCACGTTCGAACGATATCTGACCGTCTGGGTCTTCCTCTGCATCGTGGTTGGAATCGCGCTCGGCCATGTCATGCCTGGCGTGTTCCATGGCATCGGTGCGGCCGAAGTCGCCAAGGTAAACATCCCGGTCGCGATATTAATCTGGCTGATGGTCATCCCGATGCTGCTGAAGATCGATTTCGGTTCTCTGGCGAAGGTCGGCAGCTATTGGCGCGGGATCGGGGTCACCCTCTTCGTCAACTGGGCCGTCAAGCCATTCTCGATGGCACTTCTCGGTTGGCTGTTCGTCGGATGGCTTTTCCGCCCACTGCTCCCGGCCGACCAGATTGACTCATACATTGCTGGTCTGATCATTCTGGCGGCTGCGCCGTGCACCGCCATGGTGTTCGTGTGGTCGAACCTCACGAAGGGCGAACCCCACTTCACCCTGTCACAGGTAGCCCTCAATGACGCCATCATGATCGTCGCTTTCGCACCGATCGTCGGACTGCTATTGGGCCTTTCGGCGATCACGGTCCCCTGGGATACTCTGGCGATATCGGTGGTCCTCTATATCCTCATCCCGGTCGCCATCTCCCAGATCGTTCGTAAGCGCCTGACTGCTGATGGCACGACGCGATCCCTGGACAGTTTGCTGGCAAGGCTGCAACCCCTTTCGCTTCTCTCCCTCCTTGCCACCTTGATCCTGCTCTTCGGGTTCCAGGGCGAGCAAATCATAGCGCAGCCCGCCGTCATCGGCTTGCTCGCGGTGCCGATCCTGATCCAGGTCTACTTCAACTCGGGACTGGCCTACCTGCTGAACCGGATATCGGGCGAACAGCATTGCGTCGCCGGTCCGTCTGCGCTCATCGGAGCCAGCAATTTCTTCGAGCTTGCGGTCGCGGCCGCCATCAGCCTGTTCGGCTTCCAGTCCGGAGCCGCGCTCGCGACTGTTGTCGGGGTCCTCATCGAGGTCCCCGTGATGTTGTCGGTGGTCTGGATCGTGAACCGCACCAAGGGCTGGTACGAGGCCGCACCCGCCGTATCCCGAAACACCATCACAGAAAGGACATGACCATGGACGTCACGATCTACCACAATCCCGCATGCGGGACGTCGCGGAACACGCTTGAGATGATCCGCAATGCGGGCATCGAGCCGCGTGTAGTCGAATACCTCAAGACGCCGCCGTCACGAGCCGAACTGGTGAAAATGATCGCAGACGCGGGCCTCACCGTGCGTCAGGCGATCCGCGAGAAAGGAACGCCCTACGAAGAACTTGGTCTCGACAATCCTTCGTTGACCAACGACCAATTGCTCGACGCCATGCTCAAGGACCCGATCTTGATCAACCGTCCGTTCGTCGTCACGCCGCTCGGCACGAGGTTGAGCCGGCCGTCTGAAGCTGTGCTCGATATCCTGCCGGACACTCACAAAGGTGCCTTCACCAAGGAAGACGGCGAGAAGGTTCTCGACGAGAAGGGAAAGCGCGTTGTCTGAGGAATTCCCCGCTCTCGAGGAGCGGCATCTCCCCCAGCCTGACCTCGAAGCGCTCCGCCCGCGGTTCTCGACACACAAGCCGCGCATCCTGATCCTCTATGGATCGCTCCGTGAGGTTTCCTACAGCAGGTTTCTCGCTCACGAGGCGCGCCGTCTGCTGGAGCGACTGGGTTGCGAGGTTCGGGTGTTCGATCCCAAGGGCCTCCCCCTGCCAGATGAAGCTCCCGTCAGCCATCCCAAGGTGCAGGAACTTCGTGAACTTTCCGAATGGTCCGAAGGCCAGGTATGGGTCAGCCCCGAGCGCCATGGCGCGATGACTGGCGTCATGAAGTCCCAGATCGACTTGATTCCCCTTGCCGTCGGGTCGGTGCGGCCAACGCAGGGAAAGACGCTCGCGGTAATGCAGGTATCTGGCGGCTCGCAGTCATTCAATGCCGTCGGCCAGCTTCGCATCCTCGGCCGCTGGATGCGGATGATCACGATCCCCAACCAGTCCTCGGTCGCCAAGGCCTATCAGGAGTTCGACGCCGACGGACGGATGAAGCCGTCGTCCTACTACGACCGTGTTGTCGACGTCTGCGAGGAACTCGTAAAGTTCACCTTGCTCACCCGCGACGCCTCGTCCTACCTCACGGATCGCTACAGCGAGCGAAGGAAGACGCTGCCAAGCTCGAACAGAGAGTGCAGTTGAAGTCGATCTGACGGCTACCTGTGCCGCCAGACCTTGACGGCGGAGAGAAGCAGGATGACAGCGAGCGCGGGCAGAAGAACCGCGTTCGGAACGATCCCCAGCAGCAAGCCGCCGATGAACGTGCCGACGATCGATCCCGCCGCCATGACCATCACGAACATTTTGTTGCGTCCCAGTACCGAAAAGCTCTGATCACGGCTGTATCGCGTGAAGCCAACGAGCATTGTCGGCAGGCTGACGGAGAGCGACAGCGATCCGGCCAGCTTGATGTCCGCACCGAACAAAAGCACGAGCGTCGGGATCAGCAGTTCGCCGCCCGCTACTCCGAGAAGGGACGCCACGAGACCAATCACGAAGCCTGCAACGACGCCCGCGACTAGCTGGGCACCACCCGTTAGAAGCGGCTCGCCTGCAGTGGCATTGTGACCGACGATCAGGACCAGAGCGATGGCGACCAGAAGCGCGGCGATGATCTTGTAGAGGGTCTCGGACTTGAGGCGCGTCGCCCATCCGGCCCCGAACCATGCGCCCGCCAAGCTTCCGGCCAGCAGATTTACCACGATCGGCCAGTGGGAACCGATTTCGCTGAACGGTACCGTCGCCGCGCGGAACGGAAGCGCCGACGCCACGACAACCAGGCTCATCGCCTTGTTGAGGATGACGGCCTCCAGGGCCGCAAAGTTGAAAGCTCCGATCAGAAGAGGAAGCCTGAACTCCGCGCCTCCGAGTCCAATTAGACCGCCAAGTGCGCCGATTGCCGCCCCACCAGTGAAGGCAGCCGGTTTGCTACGGGATGATGGCACATCGGCAGGAGCGTCCATCTTCATTATGTCTCGAGAACAATTACGATGAAAACCCTTATGCTTACAGGCAAGATACCCTGCAAGTGATGTTCGGCGAAACAGGTTCCATTGGCCGACGGCGCAGGTGAAGGTAGCGTTGATTAGTCCTGGACAGGCGCGTATTGCTGACCTGCAATAGTTGCATTGTCTCGGCTAGGAACGACAGCGTTCATTGGTCACCGTCACCTCGTTGCTCCCTCGTCCTTATACTTTGCGCCAGTCACCAGATTGAAGAGGCTGTCGATCGCGCTAGATGCCGCCACGCGGACCAAGGCCTGTTGCTGTGGCGACGTCGCGACACGTGGAACTTGGCAAAACGAAATCTGAGGAGGGTTCAATGCCGAGCATGCGCTGTGTTGAAGTAAAAGCCGCAAATCAATCATTGCAAATGGTCGAACGCGAGATTCCGACCCCGACCGCTGGCCAGGTCTTGATCAGGGTTCAGGCATGCGGAGTATGCCACAGTGACAGTTTCACCGTGATGGGAGCGTTTCCCGGCATCGCCTACCCACGCGTGCCTGGTCACGAGGTGGTCGGCGTGATCGATAAGGTCGGTGAGCGCGTGCCCAACTGGAAGCCCGGTCAACGGGTGGGTGTTGGTTGGCACGGCGGCCATTGTGGGCATTGCCCGTCCTGTCGGCGCGGCGATTTCGTAACCTGCCAGAACGCACAAATTCCCGGCATCAGTTACGACGGCGGCTATGCAGAGTATATGATCGCACCATTTGAAGCCCTAGCCGCAATCCCTGATGAGCTCGATGCAGCCGAGGCCGCTCCACTGCTATGCGCCGGGATCACGACCTACAACGCGTTGCGCAACAGCGGTGTTCGGGCAGGCGACACGGTTGCCGTGCTCGGCATCGGCGGACTCGGTCATCTCGGCGTACAATTCGCCGCGAAAATGGGTTGCCGCACGGTCGCTATCGCGCGGGGAGCCGACAAGGAGCCATTGGCGCGTGAGCTCGGTGCTCATCGCTATCTCGACAGCACCACCCAAGACGTTGCGGCCGAATTGGGAAAGCTGGGCGGAGCCCGCGTGATCCTGTCGACCGTCACCAATTCGAAGGCGATGAGCGAGGTGCTTGGTGGGCTGGCGGTCAATGGCAAGATGATCGTGCTTGGCGCGTCATCCGAGCCAATCGAAGTCTCGCCATTCCTGTTAATTGGCGGACGTCGCGGAATTCAGGGATGGCCATCCGGGACGTCGAGCGACTCGGAAGACACCCTGGCATTCAGCGCTCTCGCCAACGTTCGTCCGATGATCGAAACGATGCCGCTGGAGCGGGCGGCAGAGGCTTATGAGCGGATGATGAGTGGAGCGGCACGCTTCCGGATGGTGATCACGACCGGTAGATGACCCAGTTCCGGGAAGCTGCGTTACCCATTCATGGAGCGGAATGAGGAGACTTAGGACATTCGCCAGACTCCCTTGTTTTCGGGAGTCCAGCGCACGCGTCCGAAAAAGACAGGGAGCGAAGGTCCGGTTTACTACTGCTTTGCCAGCTTTACCTTCAAGGCCTCGATCTTCGGGGTGATCGTGTCGCCGCTGGACAGCTTCGGCGTGAACTTCGTCCAGCTTCCGCCCTTGCTCGGCTCCGCGCGGTATAGAACCTTCGGCTTCGCGGTATCGCGCGCCCAGAGCTGACATTCGTCGGAATGGTTCGTTCCCCATGCTCCGGCCCACTGATCCGAGACACAAAGCTTCCCGTCCGCTGTCGACCAAGTGCCTGCGGCATGGGATGGTCCGTTTCCGGTATAACCCAGCATCTTGCCGTCGGCGCCAAGGTACCAGGAGATCGGTTCTTTCTCGCCCTTGTGGCCTTTCTCGGTGAAATTATATGTCTTCCCGGAGAACATTTCCCTGATCTCGGCCGCCGGAATTGGCGCGGCGCCTTTGGGCGCAGCCTGAGCGAGGGCCATGGTGGGGACGGCAGCAAGCACTGCCAAGGCAATGATCGGTCTCATGATAACCTCCAGTTGTCAGCAGAAGCAAAACCGCGTTCGACCTGGACCGACAAACGGCGCCACGAGGCGCGCGGAACGGCCACAGCTCGAACGGGCCAGCACGGGCATTCCTGTCCAAATCGGTGGCCGGACACCTTCCGGCGAAATCCCTCGTCAACGCCGCAAGGGCACCCCTCCAGCCACCACAGCGCAGGCTATCAAAAGCTGGGTTGGCGCGCATATATCATTTGATAGACGAACGCTTCAGTCGCCGCACTTGGCGAGTCCGAAAATCAGCCGAGCGAGCTCAGCCTGCCGCTTCGAACCCGTCTTGTCGAAGACCGAGTGAAGCTGGGTTCGTATCGTGCCCACGGAGACTGCGCGGGCCTTCGCCACTTCGTCGACGCTCTTGCCGAGGCCGATCTCGCGGGCGACGGACGCTTCAGCAGGAGTGAGGTCGTAGAGCCCAGCAAGAATGCCTTCGTCGACCGTTGCCTCCTTCGACAGGGGCGTGATGGCCATCAGCAGATCGGCTGCATTGAAGATGTCGTTCGCGGCTCCGGCTATCGGAAGCGCGTGGACGACCATTGCAAGCTGATCCTCCTGTTCGGCGATCGGGAAGGAGCCGCCGTATTTGGTGACGCCCGCTTCGAGCAGCGACTCCCAGCGGGCGTCGGCTGTCTTCTGGTCGATGACCAGCCGATGTCGACAGTCGCGCATGGTACTCGGGATCAGGCGTTGGAAACTCTGATTGGCTACGACCAGCCGACCGTTCTTGAGGGCACCAGCCCAAATGCCAAGCGCTTCCATTGCGTCGACTGTCGACTTGATCTGCTCGAACTTCAGCCGCGACGCCAGGAGAGCGGCGCGAGCAAGGTGTGGCCTTATCTCCGTCAGCGATGCGGTGACCTTGCTCGGGAGCGGGCCCTCCTCGAAACTGCGATGGATCGAGAGCTTGATGATATCTCCAGAAGGTGAAGTTATGCCCGTTCCGGCATGCCAGAAGCATCCATGCGGTCGCATGAAGCCCTGATAGTACTCGCTCGCCATCATTTCCTCGTAGGTCATGATGTCCGTGTCCATCAGGAATCGCGGTTCCGAGAACCTGCGGGTTCGCTCCTCGCTCAGGAGATATGGATTCTTTGCGCCCCAGTTCTCTGCGATGTAGACCTTCATCTTCGGAACGGCGGAGTCGTTCCCGATCCAACGGACATCACCTTCCGGCGGGACGCCCATCAGAACACCGTCGTGGGCATGGCTGCGGCGTGCCAGTTGATCGAGCAGTCCGCGACCCTTCCACAGCTCGGGAATGACTGCTGCTTCGTAGATCGATGCGATGAAATCGTGGTCCATCGGCGCCTCCGGTGCGACATTATCACAACGGTCAGCGCCCGGAAGCAACATGGTCGACGAGCAGCTACCTTCGATGGAGGTAGCCTCCCCGCGTGTGTGGGTTCAACGCGCTTGATACGGCCATCAACTCGACGAACAGCGATCGTAGTCTGTCGTCATGGCCCCGACCTAAGGCAATCGCCGCCGTGGGTCGCCGGATGCAGCGGACGGCACGTAAAGACACCCCTTTGAACGCATTGTAGGATCTGCACAAGGACGGTCTTCGCTACTGCATTCACTATCAGCTTCCGGAAACGAAGCGGACGACGTCCAATATCGCCTTTCCGGAGTTGAAGATCGCCTATTCCTTGACGGCTACTACTTCGGGCTCTACACCCGCTTCAACATTCCAAAGTTTGGGACCGAGGTGGTCAACCAGCGCTATCCTCGGATCAATCGTCAATGAAGTTTCGCCAACTTGGCGCCTCGCCGCTCAGACTGTCAGAAATCGGGTATGGCGCCAGCCGCATTGGCGACCTCGGCAGTGTTCTGGATTGCGAGGCTGTTCTGGAAGCGGTCTGGGATTGCGGGATCCGCTATTTTGACACAGCTCCCGGATACGGGCTGGGGCTTTCCGAACGGCGGCTCGGCGACTTCCTCAGAACACATGAACGGTCGTCCTACGTCCTGTCTACCAAGGTCGGCAAGATCCTGACGCCGGTCGGCGGGCGTCCCTCGAATGTGATGCCTTTCGACATCGCGTACGATTACTCCTACGAAGGCGTGATGCGCTCCTTCGAGTTCAGCATGGCCAGGTTGGGATTGTCATCAATCGACATTCTACTGGCTGATGATCTCGAGGCCCCTACCCTTGGTCGCGCGGACTATCGACGGCACCTTGCCAAGTTCCTTGAAAGTGGTGTCAAGGCGCTGGACGAACTAAAGGCGAATGGAGACATTGCCGCCTTCGGCATCGGCGTGAACGATGTCGGCGTATGCCTTGACATAATGCAGCGGTCCAAGCTCGACTGCATCATGCTCACGGGCCGCTACACGTTGATCGATCGGACCGCCGGAACTCGCCTCTTGGGACTGTGCCAGCGAACAGCAACGCCCCTGATCGTTGCAGGGATTCTGAACGGGGGAACGCTTCTTGAGGAGAATGCAGAGCGTGACGTCTCGGATCCTCTAGCGCCTTTTGCGAAGACAGCGCAGGAAATTGCCCGGGAGTCAGGCGTCAGCTTGGCAAGCGCCGCCCTGCAATTTCCTCTTGCGAATTCATCAGTCGCTTCCGCTTTGCTTGGAACCACCGATGCCCAACGTATCAAGGGCTTGGTGGCGGGGATCAAGGAGCCGATCGCTGATCACGTCTGGTCAAGATTCAATTCTGTGGCCCTCAACTAGGCAGGCCGGCGTCCAAATGGATGCTTGTGGCGATGGTCGCAATCGCGGCCCTGATATATCCGCGACATCTAATTGATTTAATTGCGTCTTTTGCGTTCATCTCGAATTATCATAACGCTCACCGAGCTTTTCGCAGCCAGCTGGAACTTTTCCCGCCGCCATCAGTTTTCCCCACCGTAGCAAATCCCAACACGCTACAAGGATCAATGCATCGCCCAAATGCTGGTCCACAGTAGGCCCGGCGGGACCCCTCCCTGCCGGGCTTTCGCTTTCTCATCACAGGGAACCTAAAGCAGGCTCAGCAGTTCTGGGAATGCGATGACCATTCAGCCGGTCAGCGCAAGCTGGAATCCAGTCCCAACTAGTGACCAGCCCAATGAAAGGCTCGGCGCATGATGTGTCGGGCCTTTTCCATTTCAGATGTGTCCCGGGGCGCCGGGATGTTGCGCTTTGAGCTCTTCACATCGCGATTGTATCCTGAGGTCTTTGGCAATTTGGGGCGATACCAATGAAGCGCATGTTTCTTCTGGCCGCGGTCCTGGCTTCAGTCACTGCCCTTGCCGTCAGTCGCAGTGCAGTGCCCCAAAAGAGTTTGCACGCAACTGTGCCGTGCGATGAGTTCCGGGCTGCGGATAGCGTGCCCATCGAAGAGAAGATCAAAGGCAAGCATGAAGACATTGCCGACATGCAGCTTCCCTCCCCGACCACATAGTGGGTTCTGCAGTTTGCCGAAGTGGGGTGCATTTCCTCGTCGGAGTCCAGTGCTTCACCGTTCAGAACGGTGGTGGGTCGCCGAGTAGGCTAGACGCCTGGCCAGGTTACTGGCCTCATGGGCTGAAAATATAGGCACAAGGGTGCCCGGTGGGCGATAAGGCATCTCTCGTGGTAAGCATCTTTTGCAAACCTGGCTTACGGCCGCGGGCATTTGCAAATGAGGGTAGAAACGCGCACCGAACATGACGGGTCTTTCACAGGTGTCCACTGCGACAGTTCTGTAGAAAAGGTGGCATTCAGGAAGTCCCGAATGTCATCCTGAACAGGACTGACGTCGCGTGGAATGCTGAAGCAATTCCTCCCAATTTGACCGGATGTGAAGCCCAGATGGTCAAACGTCGTCCAGCCTCCGGCCTTTTGGAGAAGAGTGTCTCCCTTAAACGCTGGCGAAAGGACGGCGGTTTCAATCTTCCTCAACCTGGCGGGATCCTCGTTGCAAAACCAGTTTGGATTGTCTTCCTGCCAACTCTCCACCGTGCAATTGGCCCCGGCGTATACGCTCGCAATGGTATTGCCGGATGCGTCGGCCTCATTGACATCAATTATCTTGAGAAGATCCGGCCAAGTGGCCTCCAAGCCCGTATCGAAAACTCGAACCATCTTGAGCGTTCCGTTGCGAAACTCTCCCTTCAGGTCAACTCCATCGGCAGCCAACTCGTCAACGATGGATAGAAAATCTGGGCGTGGAAGCCCGTTAACTGAAAGGAGGCTTACGTTCTCTTTCACCCCGCGGATATGTTCGAACTTTTTACTCCTGAGCGCCCGTATGATCCGAAGCGTAGATTCTGCACCGCGTCTTTTGACGCCTCCGACGGCGACAGCATAGGCACCCGAGGAGCGACCGGCGAAATAGTCCCATCCCTCTTGGTTCGCGCCATTCTCCATCAGCAGGTCAATCAAACGATCATCAGCCTGCGTCAGCAAAGCTTCCTTCAAAAAGCTCCGCTTGAACCGCCCGTCAGCATATCCATTTCCGTCAACATTCCCGCGACGTAAGATCGTGCGAGCGACAAGATAATCGTTCTTCCCGATTGCCGCCATCAAAGCGCGACCATCGTCAGTAACAGGATCTGCGACCGCAAGCTTTGGTAATCCGCAATCAAGAAAGAAGGACAAAGCGATTGCGATGAAATGCGGCCATCGTCGCGTAATATGTCGACGAGCGACAATCATGTCCCACCTTGAACTAGCCTCTCTCCCCGCTGTCGCCTGCTCAGCTGTAGATTGCCTCTATGGAAACTGCCGCGGGATTGATCGGGATTCTGGATTGTGCGGACAAATCTACACCAAGGCTACGCCCTAGGAAATGCTACAAAACTTCGTATTCGTCGGCCTGGGTGTTGCCGAGAGCTCGCAACCAGTTTCATCCGGGCACCGAGCACTGCGTTCGGCGGCGTACTTTTCATTTGTTGAAATTCCCACGGATGCTCAGCGCGCGGCCTCGCAGCTTCAGAGTGGCCGCCTATAAGCGTCGAATATTTCGCACGAACTGAACGAAGCTATCGATTTCTTCTTCCGTTGAGTGGCATCTTTGAAAGGATTCCGGCACAACAGATCGCGGGGATAGAACTCGCGGAGTTCGAGGCATCACTGGACGACGCGAAAGACGCTGCGGCCTTGAAATTCATGGTGGATGCCGTTTTGCCATTGCTGACTGCCTCCGGCATCCGCGCTCCGTAAAGCTCGGCTAGCCCGCGCCGTCAATTGCCACCGGCTGCGACCAGAACCGGATCGCGCCGGAAGTCCTCAGGAAATAGCCGCTTGAGGTTCTCGATCTTTGGAAGATCGTTGATCACGATATACGGGTAGGTCGGATTGTTCGTCAGAAAATTCTGATGATAGGCCTCTGCCGGATAGAAGCTCTTGCCTGGCTCGATCTTGGTGACGATCGCAGCATCATAGACGCGGGCATGGTTCAACTGGTCGATGTAGGCTTTGGCGACCTTGGTCTGCGCGTCGGTCTGCGGGAAGAACGCCGAGCGATACTGGGTGCCCGTATCCGGCCCCTGGCGATTGAGTTGCGTTGGGTCGTGCGCTACCGAAAAGTAGATCTGTAGCAGATGGCCGTAGCTGACCTTACTTGGATCAAAGACGACCTCCACGGATTCAGCATGCCCCGTCGAGCCCGTGCTGACCGTCTCGTACTGTGCCGAGGACTGCGGGCCACCGGCGTAGCCCGAGGTCGCGCTCACGACCCCTTTCACATGCTGGAAAACGCCCTGGACGCCCCAGAAGCAGCCTGCGGCGAGAACGGCGGTTTCGGACGCGGCGCTGACCGGCTCGTCCTCGACCGGCGCCGGGATCACCGTTGCCTCCTCCGTGGCCGACGCCGGCAGTACCAAACAGGCGCCGACACTCGAAAACACCGCCGCGCCGAGAATAATGAGACGCAGAGAACTTCCTGCTTTCTTGTCAGAAATGTGCATCGTAGCGATCTCCTCTAGCCAAATGTAAACGCATAAGCTTGGACACCTGGATCCAAGAACCGAATTTTAAACGTGTGGTCCGCGACCGATCCGGCTTCGCGCACGGGTCGATAGAGCCGCTGACCTGTCACCGTACCGTTTCCTTCCGAGTCGATATCGACACCATGGCTGTCACCCGGACGCTTGCCGTCGATCATCACCTGGAACCGAACTGGTTTTCCGTCCGCTCCCGGCCCGAGAACCAGATGCAGGTCTCGGGCGTGGAAGCGGTAATAGATGCTGCCGTTCATATCGTTCAGCCCGGTCTTCTGCACCGACGGTCCAATTTCCAGTCCGGCCCCATTCATTCAGCCGCGGTAGTAAGGCGGCCGTACTCATTGGCCCGCACCGCCCAACCGCCACCAACCGCAGCAAGTGTTGCCACGGCCGCCAAGGTCGCTGCCATGCCAACGAGCATTGGATGTGCTGCGAAGGAAGGGCTGGCCTACGCGCGCGAAAACGAAAGGCAATACCGGCAATATACAGGGACTGACAATCGTCAGCGCACCGCCGAGATAGGCAAGGATGAAAAGGAGCATAAGTCTATCTCGCAAGCATCAGGCCGGGTGAAAAGTCATGGCAACGCCGTTCATGCAGTATCGCAGCCCGGTCGGCTTTGGACCGTCGTCGAAGACGTGGCCGAGATGGCCGCCACAACGGCTGCAGTGAACCTCGGTACGCACAATGCTCCCTGAACTGTCCTGGCTAGTCGATACCGCCCCCTTGAGCGGTGCCCAGAAGCTTGGCCAGCCGGTGCCGCTTTCGAACTTCGTGGTCGAGGAGAAGGCGTTCTGATCGCAGCCCGCACAGGCGAAATTGCCCTTGCGGTGTTCGTTCAACAGTGGGCTGGTGAAGGGATACTCGGTCCCCTCCTGCCTCAGCACCGAGTACTGGTCGGCCGTGAGAATCTTTCTCCACTCTGCATCGGAATGTGAGACAGGGAAGAATTGCGCTGCGACTGCCTCTCCCTCATCCCAGCCAAAGCGCGATGCCACGACAGAGAGCCCCGCACTAAGAAACAACAGACGTCTGGTAAACATATTCGCTTCTCCTCACCTGACGTGACACACTAGGTCCGCTTGCTTGGAGCAATATATTCCACTGAATATACTACTTACCGGAACTACGTGAGAAAGCCCGACCTTGTTACACACATGATGGTGAAAACACCGAAACGTGAAGGCCACCTAGTCCTCGGCTGCGGATTAGGCAATCGCCGCCAGGAAGCTCGCGAGTGGCGGCGGCGTCATATGTCGTAATGAGTGTCGTCATATCCGTAAGGCGCTGGCTCTGTCGACGCTTCTCCGGCGCCACTTGTCGAAGGCCCGCAGTGGAATCTTGACCACGGCAAAAACATGATCAGCGCTGTCTGACGCATGGCTGCCTGTCAGGGCAGTTGGTCTCCGCAGACTTTTTCTGTAAGTATTGGCCGCCCTCGAAATGTTTCCCAGGATACAGAATGCTTCGCCTCTCCGAGCTAGCCAAAGGTGATTTCCTAGCTTTGGATATCGAAGGCGACGGTAACAAAAACCAGCGGCCCGTAGAGATTTCCGTTTGCGAGTTTAGTCACGGTGCGTTCGTGCGAGAGCACCATTGGCTGATCAATCCCGAGCGCCCGATTAGCTATTTCGCGAGAGTGAAGCACGGGATAGGAGACCGAAAGGTGCGATCTGCCCCGAAATTCACGGAAGTCAAAGAGGAGATTGCGAACTTGCTGGCCGGAAGGCTCGTTGTCGCCCACGATATGACTGGCGACTTGCTTATGCTCGGCGAAGGTGACCCATCGATTATCGAATATCCAGGACGGATAGTTTGTACCTACCGTATGGCAAAGCACGCCCTTCCCGCGCGCCAGCCCGTGACGCCTGGCGTCACAAGTCTGAGTGCATGGCTAGGCATCGACCGAGAAATGCCAGACGGCCTAAGGCGGAAAACAGTCCATTCGAGCTCGCTCGACGCGTGGAGGACGGGAAAGATATTTGTTGCGCTGGCAGGCAAGTTGCCCCCTGACGACGGGACACAGGAGATGCTCTGCCGGCAATTTTCGCTCAGCGTCAAATCACTTGAGGCAATCCGGTCGAAGTTGGCAAAGCGCGCGATGTCGGCTTCGAGTGCCCAAATTACCTAGTGGATGGCCAGCGAGGTTGGAGCGTTAACTCTCGTCGAATACAGTCCGACGTAGGTGCCGATCAGCATCGCTGCGATGTCCTCAGCATTACGATAGCCGTCGTTGTAAAATTCTATCGCCGCGCTGGATAGCACGTTCGACGCCCTCTCATCAGGGCTTTCTTCGTAGTAAAGAAACCACGCCCGAACGGCTTTGGACATCGTTCTGAAATCGAGCTCGCCGCTTCGCTGCATTGCACCCTCCTTGATTGGCCAAAGGCTTTCTTCGCAGTGCACTTTCTATGGCGTCAGGAGAGCAGAAGCCATTGACGACGAGATCGCGCGCAGTGCGGTCAAACTCCCTCGGCCGCACCTTCCCTCCAGTCTCATCTTTGAGCACGTCCATAATAAGGCGGCCACTGATACCGCAATTAACCTTCAAGTCCTAACAGACCAATCGGACTTGTCCGCGACAGCTCAGAGCTGCAAGAACACAGTCGTCGAAGTCGCGGAAGGTGCCTTACCGCCCTGCCCTTGCCAGCGACCGTGCGATGTCGACGATATCATCAGGGCCAGCGGTAGATGTGGACATGGGGAAACTTGCGGGCGATCTTGGCAAGGAAGGTCGGCAGCATGCCCATGGTGGCCGGATAGATGCTGCCGATCCTGATCTGGCGGATACGACTGCCGCCGGCTGCCCGGGTCAGTTCCGTGGTCAGGTCGATGTCGCTCAGGATCCGCACACAGCGATAGTAAAAGGTCTCCCCTGCCCTGGTCAGTTCCACCCGTCTCGTCGAGCGGATGAACACCGGACAGCCAAGCTCCCTTTCCAGCGACATCACATGATTGCTTAAGGCCGGCTGGGCAATGTGCATCCTGGCTGCCGCCCGGCCGAAGTGCAGTTCCTCGGCCACCGCTTTGAAGTAGGAGAGTTGGCGTAGTTTCAAAGGTTTCACAGCCTCGCACAGGTAGCTGGCAGTTTTGGAGGTAGTCATTCAACCCACTTTGATGGGTTGAATAATTTCTAGAAATGCATTATTTGAACCATTAAAAGGGTCAATTAATGCGCCTAACGCTCCAAACCCATTTTGATGACGAGTGGCATCACGCCGCGACCCTAGAATTCAAGGACGACGCGGCCGGCTTCCAGGGCGCGTCGATCGTCGATTACGATCTCGATTATTTCGTCACGATGGCGTCGGCGGAATTCGCGACCGGCAAAACGGTCCGCGACCATCGTGCCTTGTCAGTCCGTTATCCCGTTGACCTCGAAAATCGATACAGCCGCAGCTGGCCACCCTTCCTCTTGGATCTTATGCCCCAGGGGCACGCAAGGCGAAAGCTGGCCGATCACCTCAGCCTTGCTGGGGGTTCGCGCGCTTCCGATCTGCCCCTGCAGCTGTCTAGCGATGGCGGACAGCGGTCTGGCGGCGTGTCAATGATGGCGAAGGACCGCTAAATGGCTCGATGGAAGAAGCCGACGAAAGAGGAGATTCTTGAAAACCGGAGAACACTTGCGAAGCGTGCTCGAACTGGGGACCTGAGGCTGCCCGGTGCTGTGGCGGAGATCCGCAAAGGGTTCGGCATGACGCAGGAGGAATTTGCCAAGATGCTGTCGCTTACTAGGCGACAAGTTGCGGAGATCGAAGCCGGCTCCGCGAACCCCACGCTCGAAACGTTGGAAAAGATTGGCCGCGTGTTCGGATTTGGCGTTGGGTTTGTTCCAAAGCAACCGGGGCCAACTTGATAATCACGCAGCGCGCTCAAGTGATATTGGTTCAATTGACGGCTTACGGCACGCGCGGCGGCGGCAGGAGCCTGAATACCTACGATGCGGCCAGTAACGGCAACTTCGATGACGACCAGCCGCTGATCGACACCTCCGATCACTTTCCGATTTTCACCGCTTGGACCACCGGCCCCTGATCGTCTGCCACCCTTGGGGATTTATGAATCGTGCAACGCTGCGCTCGAGCGGCAACGACAATAAGGGGATGTCGACTTCCACCGAAATCACGGCGAAACATGGAACCGAAACCGCACCCTGCCGTTTCGTTATCTTGCCGAATTGGAGGCGTCGAAATGGACACTGCCCAACTTCATCGCGGCCGACTAATCGATCACATCCAATTGGTCGTCGCCGATCTTTCGGCAAGCCGCGCCTTTTACCTCCCACTGTTAGAGGTGCTCGAAATTCCAATTGGTGGTGAGGCCGATGACTATTTCTGGGCTGACGAACTCTTCATTTCATCCCGAGACAGCGACGCTGCCCTCGGGGAGCTGACTGGGCGGCATCATTTGGCCTTTCAGGCAAAGGATCGTGCCACTGTCGACGCATTCCACAGCGCGGGCATCGCCAACGGCGGTAGCGACAACGGTAAACCGGGCGAACGATCATATCACCCAGGATACTACGCCGCCTTCCTGCTTGACCCAGACGGGAACAACATAGAGGCGGTGTATCACGGACCGGCCAACCGCAGCGCTCGGTCAGTCGTAGTTGACTTCTGACGACGGTGGTTGGCGGCGAGGACGAAAACGACGGGCAATGCATAGCTGCGCTGCGGTAACTGGCGTTGCGAGACGCGGATTCCATCGATAGATGGACGACTCAAGCAAGCGGCCTGCCACGCAGTTGGTTTTTGTCGCTAGCAAACATACGGGCGCTCCCCAATCGGGTTGAGCGCCCGTAATGTTTTGTCCATGTTCCCTCGTCTTCGGATATTTCCGTTGGGCCAACTCCCCCAAACTAAACCGTGCATCTTGCCAAACGGGCCTTCGTGACTATTTTGCCAATCGCAAATCAACCGAGGACTTACATTGGCTACTGGTACAGTGAAATGGTTCAACTCTGAAAAGGGCTATGGTTTCATCGCCCCCGATAATGGCTCTCCCGATGTGTTCGTGCACATCTCGGCGGTAGAGCGTTCCGGGCTTTCAGGCCTTAAGGATGGTCAGAAAGTCAGTTACGAACCGAAGCAGGATCGGCGTTCTGGTAAAACAGCGGCTGAAGATCTCCGCGCACTTTAATATTGAAGGCTGCCGCGCGAGACGCGGCAGCCGAAACAACAACAGTAAAATCTGTCCGCGAGCAACGACTTTCAACCACACGTTTGTCAAGGCGGCGTTCAATAATGAGGCAGCTGAGGCAACCAGGGGCGTTCACCGCTTCGCGCTCCGTCGCGACTTTACCCCGGTTTGCCATGTGCTGAACTGCCAATCGCGTGGCCAAGGCTTTACCCGCAAAGCCAACGTGGGTTTGCCCATAATCTTCACCCAAAAGCGCTCGTCTTTCGCAATTTCTGCATTCTTACGTTTCAAATGGGTAGCACACGGTCGAGTGAGGCAGTCTAACCCGTCTCGGTTCGATGGACGGCAAGTGAAGCGGTCACCATAACCCTTGCGTATGACTGTCCAAAGTAGCGTTCTCAGGTATGTTACCTGAGATCCAACGATAGGATAGGATTTCAAATGACGCGTTGCAGCCATCAGAACTCCGTTCGATCCGTCAGGCCCCAGACTATGGGGTGTGAAGAATGCCTGGCAACCGGGCAAGCTTGGGTCCACTTGCGACTATGCCGTGAATGCGGACACGTTGGATGCTGCGATCAATCAATCGGCAAGCATGCGACGGCGCATTTTCGGAGCACGGGCCATCCCATCATCGAAGGCTACGATCCACCGGAAGGCTGGGGTTGGTGCTACGTGGATGAGACAATGATTGACCTTCCTGATCAGACCCCTCAGGTCGGACCGATTCCGCAGTTTTATTAAGACAGGAGGTTGAGTGCATGGACGTCCACTCTCGCCAAGCCCAGCTGTTTCCCGTCCTGACCCCGTTGCAGATAGAAGTAGCCAAAAGATTCGCCAGCGGAGAGCCAAAGACGTTTGGTCCTGGAGAACAGGTCTCATCGATTGGTGACCGGCAAGTCCCGGCTTGGCTGGTTCTTTCTGGGCGGCTTGATGTCTTCGGGAAAATTGGCTCCCACTCGGAGACCGCAATCGTGTCGCATGGGGTGGGCCACTTCTCAGGCGAACTCAATCAATTGTCGGGGCGGCCTGCTATGGCGGCTTCACGGGCTGGCCACCATGGTTGCGTCGCCATCCCCTTTGACGCCACGCACGTCAAGGCGCTCATCATCGGCTCGGCCGAGGTCGGCGAAATCATCATGCGGGCCTACATTCTTCGACGCGTGGCGCTCATCGACACCGGGAATTCCGGCACCGTGCTGATTGGACACGATGGAAACTCGGATTTGCGTGCCCTTCAAATCTTCCTCTCTCGGAGCGGATACCCCTACGTTGTGGTCGATGCCTCCAGCGATGGCGAGGGTCACGATCTGGTGGAGCGCCTGGGTATCCAGACCAGCGATCTACCGGTCATGGTCTGCCCAAACGGGACTGTCCTGAAAAAGCCCACCGACGCGGAGGTAGCATGCTGTCTGGGGATTACACCGGAGCTGGACCCGGAGATGGTGTACGACACTGCGATCGTCGGGGCGGGTCCCTCAGGACTGGCTGCGGCGGTCTATGCCGCCTCTGAAGGCCTGAGCGTTATCGTCCTGGACGAACGTTCTGCAGGAGGACAAGCAGGTAGTTCTTCCCGCATCGAAAACTACCTGGGCTTTCCGACCGGTATCTCGGGCCAAGCCCTGGCCGGTCGAGCACTCAATCAGGCCCTGAAGTTCGGCGCCGAAGTTGCCCTGCCCTTGAGAATTTCTGAGATGTCACCGCCCGTTCCCGGGAGTCGGCGCGGTGGTCTAATCAATCTCCGCACGACCGACCGGCGAGCAATAATGGCGAGAACGGTCGTGGTTGCATCTGGAGCACGATATCGCAGACCAAGTATCTCGAATGTCTCAGACTTCGAGGGTGCCGGGGTGTCGTACTGGGCAACGCCCATCGAAGCAAAGTGGTGTGAGAACCGGGATATTGTCGTCGTCGGTGGGGGCAACTCTGCTGGTCAGGCAATCGCCTATTTGGCCCCCAAGGTCAGCCGTCTCCATCTGGTGATACGAAGGGACCTCGCGGATACGATGTCGACCTACCTGATTGAGCGGATTGCCGCCCTCCCGAATGTCGTGATGCACGTCGGATGCGAGGTAACCTCCTTATCGGGGGATGCGTCGCTTCTGGCAGTGAAGATCAGAAACTTGAAGTCCGCAAGAGAGACGGAATTCGAAGTCCGCCAGCTCTTCATGTTCATTGGTGCTGATCCTAACACCGGCTGGCTATGCCCGCACATTACTACGGACCGCGCCGGATTCATCGTAACGGGAGCTGCTTTCGATCCCTTCGTCGAACAAGAGGTGGGCCGCGCAGCTCTGGCCCTCGAAACCAGCATACCGAACATTTTTGCCATTGGAGATGTAAGAGCGGGCTCCACCAAGCGGGTAGCAGCAGCTGTGGGCGAAGGCGCGGCGGTAGTCAGCCAGATTCACACAGCTTTGGGGTATCGAGATCGCGACCGCAATCCACCTGCGTTCCTTGAGCCTTCACCCCCGCCGAACTGAGCCTGAGCCTCGGAAAATTCCAGCTCCCGCTGACCCAAGATCGGGGTGCACCTTCACGGACCGACACCTAGAGCTCGCGCGTGTTATGCACGAAGCAACTCGAATGCTTGCAAGGGCGAGAGCCCCGAAAGCGCACGCCATAAGAGTGACCATGCGTAACTTACTCCGCGCGGAGACAAATTTCAGTCCGGTATAGCTATCAGCACTGTTATGACCACGGCGGTTAAGGCGGCAAATATGACTGCAAATGTGAGATTGCGTCCTAGAGACCTGACAATCGCGTGAAGCGCGTTTGGAGAGGCCGCACCCTTCGCTGAGGGATCAGAGATGCCAGACACAGTGTGCATTCCGACCGAACTATCACCACTTTTTTGGTGAGGCGTTTTGGCCATGCTTGGTCTCCACCGGCTGACGGTCTCTTAGGCAATACTAGCAACCACAGCGCTAAAACCCAACAAGGTTCTGGCTTCGCTATCCCTCAACGCTCGTGCGGTTGCTTCCGACTTACCTAGGCAATCTTTCCGTGACTATGCCTCCATCAAGTCGGGTTGAGGCACTTGCCACCAGTGTGTCCACGCGAATTGACCGAACCGTGCAATCACGTAGACGACAACTGCGGTCGCAATCAGCAATTCGAAGACCGCCAGCCCGTGGGTTTGGTCGATTAGTTTCTGTCGGATTTGCCAGACCTCTAGCTGATCGGCCGTTTTGAAAAGCGCCGTCGCCCCGATGACCAAGGGGAAAGTGTAAGCCGAAAACCCGGGCGAGAACGGGAGCGCAAGCAATCGTACGAACGCGACATACACAATGGCAGTCATCAGCACCGAGATTCCCATCAGCAGAATAACTGGCAATGGTTGTGGGTCGTCGACCAACGACAAATATCCTGTCAGCGACAGGCTGGCCGGGGCCGCGAGGACCGCAAGCGTCGGCATCGCTGTAACCGCAACGTTCTCCGCAAAGATGAACCGGTAAAACATTACCGGCAGCATCAGCGCGTAGATAACCATTCCGAAGTACAATGCAGTAACCGCCAACAAGAACAAAGGTCCTTCGTGCGGGCCTCGATAGGACACGGCGGCGACAATGACGCCGACCGGGGGAATAAACCAACTTGGCACCATATGCGGCAGTTCGAACCGAACCGCCATTCTGTTTCTGGCAAACAANGCCAAGAAGACAACATGCATGCANAGCCCGAACAACCATAGCAACGCCCCGGCCAGATGACTGGACTGCCAGAGACTTATCGAGACAAGCATCCACGCCATTGCATAGGTAGCGACTACACCGCCCACCACGGGATTGGCGAGGTCGCGGGAAAGCGTTTTCGGGTGAAGGACGAACCGCACGCTCAGCAGGATGAGCAGAAACGCAGCAATCACGGCACCGGTTTCGGCAAGCCCAACGCCAGGAAGCAGATTTTCCCACGACAAGCCAAGGCTCGCGATGCCAAGCGCCAGCCCTGCTACCGGCGTTGGAAAGCTACTTATTCGTTCTGACAGGTTCTTGAATCCATTTGCCGGCATTGTTTTGCCGCCACTCTTGGTTGGCTTAGCCTGAGCGCAGCAATCGTAACGGTCGAGCCTATACTCTGCAATGGCGATGAAGTCCGCTGTGCGGCCAAGAGCGTACATTGCAACTAAAATGACGTTAGCGGTAATAGCCAACCGTCATGGCACGATTTTGCTACAGATGATCACCTCTTCGCCAAAGTCGAACGGTGTCTTGTAGTCGCAGGTCACGAGCGTCCTCCTGCCCTTGCCAGCGACCGTGCGATGTCGATGATGTCATCGCGGCCAGCGGTTGGGTCCTCTTCACATGAGGAGGAGATCGCGCCGCGATTACCCATGTAAACGACAGGTTCTGCCGGTTGAAGGCGATGATCTTCTGAGTGCGCAGATCGTCGATCGTGATCTCGTCCCTGGCTGCCAGCGGATTGGCATGGCCGACCGCCAGGTAATAGCGCTCATGCGCAAGCGAGACGAAGCGCAAGGAGCCGATGTTTTCCACCGGGCGGATGAAGCCTAGATTGAGTTGGCCGGTCTCCAGGCCGCGGATGATCTCGCCGGTATTGCCCGACGCGATGTGGATGCGGACATCGGGATACTTGCGGGCGATCTTGGCAAGGAAGGTCGGCAGCATGCCCATGGTGGCGGGGTAGATGCTGCCGATCCTGATCTGGCGGATGCGACTGCCGCCGGCTGCCCGAGGCCTTTCGTGGACCGTTCAGTTCGACGGCGGCCTGCTTGCTATTGGAAATTCACTATTGCTAGAGCCCGTTGGGGAAATTGGTGGCATGTGAAGGGCTCGACGATTAGTGGACATTTTTGAGGTTGATGGTCGTGCTGAATTCGCCGTTCATCAGCCGCTTCAGGTGAAAGACAGCAAGCGGGTCCTCGGGGTTGCGAGCAACCAGGGCAGCGAATGAAGCTACGGCACGAGGATCGCCGGTTTCCAATTCTTCGAAGGCAACCATGTACGCCTGCGTTGCGTCGGCGGCATAACTTTCGGCCTCAAGCGGCTCGAACGCGCGGATCGCCTCCACCCTGCCTCTGAGCAGGAGGTCGCCAACAGGGCGGCCGCAGAATCCCTGCATGCTTGCCGCGAGGCTAGCACTCACGCAGATACGCGTGCCAAGCGCCTTGTTCGCCGATTCCAAGCGTGCGGCAACGTTGATGGTGTCACCATAGGCGCTGTATTCGAAGAACTTTCCTCCACCGAAGTTGCCGACCACTGCCGTGCCGGAATGGGCACCGATCCGAGTATGACCAAGGGTTATTCCCTTGCTGCACCAGTGTTCACGGAAAGACCGTGCGAAGGCGTCAAGAGCGAATGAGCAGGAGATCGCGCGACTGGCATGGTTCGGTTGTTCGACAGGTGCGCCGAACAGCACATGGATTGCGTCGCCAATAATCTTGGCGACGGTACCGTCATGGGCGAACACTATGTCGGTCATACCAACGATGTAATCGTTGAGGAGTTGCCCGAGTACGTTCGGCTCGATCGTTTCCACCAGCGTGGTGAACCCCGTCAGATCGGTAAAGAGCGACGCAACATCCCTCCGCCTTCCACCAAGATCAAGAGAATCGGCGCTGCGGGCCAGGCTTTCAGCGAGATTCGGCGAAAAATAACGGGAAAGCGATGCACGCGCCGCCTCAGCCGCTGATTGCTTGCGCTGCGCCTCACGCAACGCCTCGATGTGGTGGATCGTCTTGACGATCGTCGCCTCTAAGTCGGGAAAATCGATCGGCTTCGTTACGAAATCATATGCGCCGCGGTTCATCGCGATCCGGATATTGGCCATATCGCTGTAGGCGGAAACGATTATCGTGGACAAATCCTCGTCCCTCTGCTGAAGCTTCGCCAGCAGGGAAAGACCATCCATGCGCGGCATGTTGATGTCGCTCAGAACGATATCCACATCGTTGTTGGCCGCAAGCATGGCCAACGCATCGATGCCGTCGCGGGCAAACAAGAAACGCAGCGTGCCGGCGAGAATCTCCTTCCGGAATTTCTGGACGAGAAGCATCTCCAGGTCCGGCTCGTCATCCACAACGAGTATGCTTGTACTCATGCGGCCCGCCCAATTCGCATGTCGATTTCTTCTCGTAATACGGCAAAGTCGATCGGTTTGGTCAACAGCGCTTCTGCGCCGTCTTGGATGGCCCTTCGCTTGGTCTCGGGATCGCCGTAGGCGGTGATCATGATTACCGGCACGTCAGGCCGCAAGCTCCTCGCCTTGGGCAGCAATTCGAGCCCGCTCATCCCCGGCATGTTGACATCGGACAATATGAGAATGAGCGTCACGTCGGCCGCATTTGCGATCCGTTCGAGTGCTGAAGCCGCCGAACGAGCAAACTCCATCAAGAAGCGACCTGCGCGCAGGTCATGGCGGAATTGCTGCTTGAAAAGCAATTCGATGTCAGGTTCGTCATCGACCACCAGTATAAGGAGGCTCATGATTTGCCCTCCGGTATTGCAATCACTGCCGCGATCGCGGCAACCGGATGCGAAACTCGGTATATCGACCAGGCTCCGTCTCCATTTCGATCGAACCGGCATGTTGCTTGACGATGATATCGTGGCTGAGCGAAAGGCCGAGGCCCGTCCCCTCGCCAGCAGGCTTGGTCGTGAAAAAAGGATCGAATATCCGCTCGTGCAGCTCCGCCGGAATGCCAAGGCCATTGTCGCGGATTGTAATCTCGACGCTGTCGCCGAGATTTTTGGTCGTCGCGGCAAGCGTCGGCTCATAGCTGTCCCCGCGCTCTGAGGCGGCGCGTTTGCTGGTCGCATAGAAGCCGTTGGAGATCAGATTGAGAAGCACGCGCGTAATCTCCTGCGGATAAAGATCAACCTCCCCGGCTGTGGGATCGAGCGATTTCTCCAGTGTGATGTTGAAACCCTGCTTTTCGGCTCGAGCACCATGATAGGCGAGACCGAGACTCTCCTCGACAATGGTGTTGATATCGGCTGGTCGGCGCTCGCCTGCACCCTGACGTGAGTGCAAGAGCATGTTCTTGACGATCGAATCGGCCCGCTTGCCGTGCTCGATGATCCTTTCGAGATTGCCCTTGAGCATCGCTGTGCGCTCGTCGATCTCGGCGCGCGTCGCGTCGTCGGCTACCATGCTGTCGAACACCTGCCGAAGCTCATCGAGCAATTCGACCGACAGCGCCGAGAAATTGTTGACGAAGTTCAGCGGGTTCTTAATCTCGTGCGCGATGCCGGCGGTGAGTTGTCCGAGCGAGGCGAGCTTCTCCGTCTGGATCAACCTGTCCTGCGCGGTTTTGAGTTCCTCGAGCGACCGCGACAGTTCCTCCGTTCTCGCCTGCACCTCCTTGAAGAGACGCACGTTTTCGATGGCGATAACGGCCTGGTCGGCGAAGGTCGATGCCAACTCGATCTGCTTGTCGGTGAAGCGCCGTACGATTGAGCGGGTCAATGCGAGCACTCCGATCGGACTTCCTTCCCGCAAGAGCGGCACCCCAAGGACGGTGCGAAACCCGCCAAGCCTCTGGGCCTCGGGCATTGCGTACTCTGGATCGTCAAGGACATCGGCAACCTGGACCGGTCGGACCTCGGAGAGAGTTCGACCAACGATGCTCCCGCGCCCCGGTTCCAGCGGGAGGGCTCGAAAATAGTGGTCGAATTCCTGCGAAAATCCAAAACCCGCGACAGGGTAGTGGGCATCTCCCATCGGTCGAGTCAACGTAGCAATATCTGCCTCGCAAAGACGTGCAGCGGACGCTACCAGAGTATCGAGGACTGCCTGCAGATCGAATGCGGAGCGGCTGATGACCTTCAGAACGTCAGCTGTCGCGGTCTGCTGCGCCAGCGCCTCGGATAGGTCTGCCGTTCGAGCCTTCACTTCCTCGAACAACCGCACGTTCTCGATCGCAATGACCGCCTGGTCGGCAAAGGTCTGGACAACCTCGATCTGCCTTTTGGTAAACGGCCTGACTTCCGTCCGACGAATGGCGATGCCGCCAATTGCTTCGCCCTGCCGCAGCAAAGGAACTGCCAGAATTGTCCGATGGCCCATGCGGACTGCCATGCTGTAACCGTCCGGGAATTCGTCGGGCACGGCCGTCAAATCAGGCACATGGACGGGCTTTCGATCAACCACGGCTCGCCCGGTCGCCCAGCCCCGTGATACTGGCCAACCAGGGAAGTCGATTGGAATTGGGCCATGGTGTGCTTGCAGGTGGAGCATGTCTCCCTGTTTCAGGAATATCGCCGCGTCGTGAGCCTCGCACAGCCGCTCGGCGGATTCGACAAGGGTGTCAAGGACGGTCTGGAGGTCAAAAGCGGACCGACTGATGACCTTGAGAACATCCGCCGTTGCCGTTTGCTGTTGCAGTGATTCTTTAAGCTCGAGGTTCCGCTCTTCCAAATCCGTAAACAGCCGAGCATTCTCGATCGCTATCCCTGCCTGGTTTGCGAAGGTCTTGAGAAGTGCGATCTGGCGATCAGGAAAAAATCCAGGATCGGGCCGTGCGACGACAATGGTTCCGATCGGGGCATCCTCGCGCATGATCGGTACAGCCACCAGGCTTCTATAGTTCGAGGATTGAGCGCCCATGACGATATGGGCCGTGTATTCGGGATCGACGCGCCAGTCCTCTATCTGCTCCACCGATCGGCTGAGGATCGAACGCCCCGCGGTACTGCCTCGATGCGGCGGGGCTGGAGGCACAGCTGCTTCGGGTTCCAGCCCGTTATGCGCCACGAAATGCAACAATTCGCCATCATAGCGAAACACGTGGCAATATTGAGCACCGCAAAGTCGGGCGGCACGCTGCGCGATCGTGTCGAACACCGCCTTTACAGCGGTGGGCGAAGTCGAGATGGCGCGCAGTATCTCGCTTGTTGCCGTCTGTTGTTCGAGCGCCTCGGCAAGCTCGCGCTTCAACACTTCGACCCGCTGCCTAGCGATGACGCTTGTTTCCTCTGTGTTGCACCCCTCCAATGTACTGTCCCCCATGATCCTGCCGAGCGTGCACCGTTTTCCACTACGGCTTTCGCCCGACATCCAATCCCCACGGTGCCTGCAAGAAGGCGAGAATACTCCATCTAATTAATTGTGACGAGGTTCCTGCGCGAACTCTACTGCCGACTTCGTGACGTCTGCCTTCGGCGCTTTGCGGTCCATGACCCCTGGCGTCACGTATGCCTAGCCTCAGCAGTCATGGTGCCACCTTGGATCGAGGCAGCCTGGGATCACGTATCTGATATGGTAGGCGTGACGACCAGCTTCTCCTTTGCGCCCGCGCCTGAGCGCATGATCACATCCACTGTCCTGATAAGGAGCTTGCCAGCGCGCGCGCCCACCTTTGCCAGTTCTGCGTCAACGGAGCGGCGGATACTCTCCCCAACGACGTCAGGATCGGTCTCTGGGAAAAGCGATATCGTGATCTCCAGTCCGTCTGGCAGCTGGGCGAATTGATATTGTCGTACACCTGGGGTCGCTGTCAGAGGTGAGCGGAGCCGATGAGCGTGGACCTCGACCATACCGCCGTCTACGCTCCCAAAACGAAGCATCTCTTCCGCTCTACCGTCAATGGAAGCGATCCGCCAGAACGGGAGCCCACACCGGCACGGTTCAGTCGCAAGAGTGACGACATCGGAAATTTCGTAGCGCACTAAAGGCAGAACGCGGTTGGTCAAACTTGTGACGAGCAATTTCGCGCCGCGGGTTCCATTTGGAACTGGGCGACCATTCGCGTCGACCACCTCAAACACAAAAGCGTCCTCTGCCAAGTGCAGTCCATTGGCCAATTCACACTCATGTCCCATGGCCCCCGCCTCGGTGCAGGTGTAGCTGTTTGCAATCACGGCTCCCCATGCTTTGGCGGCAAGTCTTCGCACGTCTTCTGTCAGAGTTTCGGCGCTCGTCCGGATCAGTCGCGGTTTGATATGCAAACGACCCGCGAGTTGCTCGTTGGCCAACACCTTTACATACGAGGGATACGTCGAGATCACTTGCGGCTGGTAGGTGTTGAGGCCGCTAACCACTTCCGACAGCGGCATTAACACATTGAGCCGCGGCGCTGACGGGCGCAAGGCGCGTATCTCCGCTCCTATTCGGTGTGAAATATGCACGGGAGAGGACGCGAATATTCCCATACTGTTCGTATCCTCGTCGATACCAACCATTTTTTGAAAGCGCAGCGTGTTTGCGATCGCCGACAGCCATCCTTCTTGGTCGAACACCGCGAATCCTCTCTCGCCGCTCGTTCCTCCGGTCGCAGCCACACGGTACTCTCCGAACATCGCCGCGCCCGGGTGTTCGCCAGAGAGATGATCGTCGACAGCGCCCCTGCTCAATCGCGGATCGGTTACGATCCGGTCAAAGTTTTGCATCAACGCGCGCTTGGTGAGAATGGGGTACTCCCCGAAGGCTGTCCTGCGGGCAACGAGATCGCCGAGCGTTTCACGGTAGTAAGGAGAGGCTTGGACGGCGTGTCGTAGTATCGACTGAAGTCTTTCTCGTTGAAAGGCGCGAAGCTTGTCTCGAGACCATTCGTTACGGCTGAGGATTTCAGCGAGATGTCGCCGAAGAAGATCGCCATTCAATGTCTGCGAGACTTGTGTTGCAGGCATCCGCAACATCCTTGTGAGGACACGTGCGTGTCAGGCTGATGCATACAGCGGGCGGCCGCCTCGTCTCTTCACTAGCGCCAACTCGGGCAAGTCTAAGCATCCGGTCCCGTGTTGAAATGCATCTTATTCCACGAAGCCTTCGCAAGGAATCCCTTATAGTGCGACCTGAGGGCCGCTAGTCCCTCAACTCCCTGTTAATTCCCCCTCTTGGATGGCCCATCTCAAATGAGCCTTCTTTTTGAGAGCTGGCTGCTTGGCTGATCTGCGTTAATGGGCGTCGGATTTGACAAAACCGTCATGCAACTTCGCGCGACCACGGGCCTTTATCGGTGGTCAACAGAGTACGTTTCCATGCCCAAAAAACAAGAGAGCATAAGCCCTACCCCAATTATTTCAGGTGACTACGCTACGCCGGAGCAAGCCGTTACCAGCGCGCTGCTTGGGAGTATCGCCGCCGAACAGGCGGCCCCGGAGCAATCTACGTCGGAATGGGGCGCGGTCCTTCTTGCACGGGACTTCGACACCGATGACGTGGGCAAAGTGTTCGCAGACGCTGTGATGCTTCCGATGATCCTGTGGTCAGCCGGAATGTCATTGGCATTCTCATGGCGCCCTTTGCTCTCGATGACAGAGCAAATGATGTAGACGGCGGAGGGGTTGACCTTTCCCGCATCAAGGGCGGTCGAGGCTGAATGGCATCGACCGCCTTCCTCATGGGCGTTTATTCGTCAGGAGTTGTCTCTTCAGACTGCTCCAGCGACGCTCGGATTTGATCGATCTTTCCGTCTTCCTCGCCAACTCCAAGGATGGTCTTGGCCCGCTCGAGAACACCGGGGCTTACTTCGCCGCTCTTCGTTGCTGACGCCAGTGCGTCCTCCAGAGCCTGGTCGCCGAGAACTGGATCGTCGACAGAGGGTTCGGTGCCGTTGTCGATCTCGTATTGGGCATAGGCCATAGCGTAGGCTGCGATCGCGGTCATACGGGGATCGGATGTGTGCATGTAGGCCTTGTAACTCCGATTGAGGGAGTTCAGACCAGCTAGCTGTGCCGAGGTATTTTTTTCGCGCGTGGCAACAGTCTCCTTGCTGCCCTTTGTTGATTGCGCCTTGCTACCGGCATCACCTGACTTTCCTTTGAGGCCGCCCTGCGACTTCGTGTTCCCGGTCTGGCTATGGCCGCCGGCTTTGCTATTGCTGTTGCCGCCGCCGTGGTTGCCGCTGTTACCCTGGCCGCCGCCGTTACCGCCCCCATTGCCGCCGCCGTTCCCGCCGCCATTTCCACCACCATTCCCTCCACTCTTCGCAAAGGCGCTCGTATCGAAACCGGCAAACCCAATGGGGCTAGCAGCAACAGCGACGGAAAACGCCGCAACAGATGCTAAAGTCAAAATACGCATTGCTTTCTCCAAATTGCATTCTTGCGTCGATGCTATTGAAAATAGAGAAAATGGCCAACGACACATCGGGCTGAAGTCTGGACCCGCTCCCGGACTTAGGTCCCACACCAACCCTACGAGCCGAACGTGACTTGGTCGCGGCACGGACTGAAGTCTGATCATCGGAACAGGTTTGTCCGCCGCTTGTTGATCCAGAAATATTACAGGGAAGCCGTATGCCGAAGGATAGCGAGAACAACGATCTGGACCTGCGCACCACTCCTCGCCGATATCGTAACCGCGGTTGGGTCTGGCTTTTGATTGCGATCCTCGTGCTGCTTCTGGTCCTGGCCTATGGAGTGTCAGAACTCAGAAGCGCTCTCGGGATTTCCTATGCTCACTCCACATCACACACGGAGGTCACAAACAACGCGCAGGCATAGACCAGCAATGAGATTGCCGGTTGTATCTGAACATGCGCATCGAGCCAGGAATAGCGGTTGGAGCAATTCCGTCGTCGTACAGTGCGACGGCGCGCGGCCCCTTCCAGCAAACAGCCGCACCAACATCCGAAACAGTCGCATTCCCAAAGCGGTACCCTCGATCCGCAATTGCGGCAGCGCT
The DNA here is from genome assembly GCF_012932765.1 of Rhizobium sp. 57MFTsu3.2. Lineage (NCBI taxonomy): Bacteria > Pseudomonadati > Pseudomonadota > Alphaproteobacteria > Hyphomicrobiales > Rhizobiaceae > Rhizobium > Rhizobium sp. 57MFTsu3.2. The sequence goes on along the minus strand of NZ_JDWI01000017.1, from coordinate 13,570 downwards.
CTTCGAGACAACGGCGTCGGGCTTCCTCGCACATGAGGAACTTCAAAACGAAGTATTCAGCGCCGCGGGCATCGTCGTGCATTGCCGGGACTTCACGGATATCGAGACGGTCATCGACGCACTGGAGGGGCAGTTGACGGTCGCGCTGTTCGTCAATCACGATGATGAAGCCGATGCTCGTCGTCTTGTTCCGAAGCTTGAAATGCTCGCGGGGCGCCTGTTCGTGAACGGGTTCGGGACCGGCGTCGAAGTTTCTCCGGCGATGGTCCATGGCGGCCCCGACCCGGCGACAGCAGACGGCAGATCCACTTCCGTGGGCACTCTCGCGATCTACCGTTTTTTCGGCCTGTCTCTTATCAGGATTTCTCGACCGGACTGCTTCCGCCAGCACTCAGGAACCTGAAAGCGTAAGGTGACCTGGCTCGATCTAAGCGCCCATCTTTCAATCGATGGAAAAGCGCTTCGGAAATAGGCAGTGTGTGAACCGCCCCGCCTCCTGCACGTTGTGAGGCAGGAGGAAACGGCGATGAATGTCCAGAATGAAGGCTCCAGCAGTAATGTTCGCGACGTGGCGCCGATCGGAGCGGCTCTAACCCCCGGGCTGGTATCGTTTTGGTCACCAAAACGGAAAAGGCTTTCCGCCGCTTCCAGGTCGCCCTTGAAGTCGGACCCATCGGCATCGTCTCCACCCAAAGCTTGACAGGCTGCGCGGGGTGAAGAGAAGCTCCGTTCGCGCTCTCCCACTATTGCCCTCCGTCGGCCGTGACCCGCCACAAAGTCAATCCAGCAGCTTGCGGATCGCCATGATCCCTTTCGCCGTATCCGACCAAGATTGGCGCCAAATCAGCAGGCCCACGCCGAGTACCGTCGCCATCAGAAACGGGAGCGGACCCAGGAACCAGAAGGCCGCCGCTACAGTGAAGTAGTACGACCTCACGCCGACGCTAAATGATCGGAGCGCCGGGTTCAGGACCAGCGTGAGCGCCTCGGTCCAGGCCGCGATGTCGCGCTCTTCTTGTCGCGACGGGCTGGCGCCGATTGCGGCCAGACAGTAGTTCAGCTGCCTCACCGCCCAGATGAAATCCGATAGTCCTCTGAGGAGTGTGGCGATAATCAGCAAAACCTTGGTTTGGAAGAGCCATGCGGGGTCCTTGGCCGCGAACATAGCGATCAGGCCGTCACCGTTTCCGTAGTTGGGCTCCATGAACAAAGAGCCGCTGAGGCCCACGATCACGATCAGGTTTGCTGAGCCGAAGAAGGACGCGGAATTGATCGTGTGGCCCAGGATCGCGGCGTCGCCGATGAAATTGTTGTCGCGGGTCAGCGTCTCGCGCATCCACGCGGCTCGGACCCGCACCATATCCACGGACAAGCTATCGTTGGGCCGTGGCCACCCGAGCGCCAATAGCGGCTCAATCGCAATCCACACCACGATGAAGAATACAAGCGACGCGATGTTGAGCGTGTCCATTCGGCCCCCAGCCAGACTTTTTCGCACACTATCGCGGGCGTTGACGTCCTCCAAGAGGGGCCGACGTTTGAACCGCTGTCCGCTAGGGCTGCTCGCGCATCCCCGGCGTAGCCTCCCGCTGATCGGCATCAATCATGTCGGTGGCAACAAGGAACGCGTCCGTGTGCTCGCGAGCTGCCTCTCTGAGCATGGCCAGCTTCGGGACGTCGTCACCCTTTTCACCTTGACAAAGCCCTCGCGCGACGCTGCTCTGCAGCTACGCCTGGTTTTAGGAGGTTTCACCGCAAGCCGGCCGCACGCGCTGCGACCGGGGTCACAACTCAATATTTGGGTTATGCCTGCGGAGATGGTTGGCGCTGTTGAGTTAGATGCTCAGGGCCACGAGTTTGGCACGGTCTGCGATCGAATCGGCTACGTGATCTAACGTCGCAGCATTTGTGGCAAGTGGAGACATCTTTTCTGACAATCGGGGAATCGCGTCCCCTGTGGCATCTGATAGTTCTTTCACCCGACGGCGTACTAAGAGTAAGCCGACACCTGTCTCCTTCGAGAAAGCCTGCCAACCAGCGGCGTCCATTTCCGAAAGCGTTGCGCGTTTGCCGATTCGCATAGCCATCTTCGGAGAAAGGTCTGGATAGGCCACCGTGGATAGCAGATCGTACAGCGGAGCCATTCGCGGTCCACGATCATCATAAAGGATCGAGAAATTCTTGCCGTGGGCATCCGCATTTCCGACAATGAGATTGAAAATCGCAGCATCCAAAAGCTTTGCGATGTCCGGACCCGGCCGCTCAGATACCCGCCGCAATAACTCAAAACAATCCCTAAAGGTCGGCCCGCCCTCGCTTGCATACTTAGTTTCAGGTGGCACACCGAGTGCTTGGCAAAAGTCTTCCTGATGGATACGGCGAACCACACCGTCGGCATCGCAGTAGCGATCGTATCGCTCGACCAAAAGGAAAGGGCGACCATTCGCGGACCTCGGTTCGACGGGAGCAACGTCGAGCCCGATTGCGGCAGCAAGCCTCATCACGAAGGCTTCATTCTCGCTGGTCCCCGGAAAGCGCGCGATTGGTGGTTTCAAGATGTGCGTAGTCGCCTGGCCTGGAAGCGGTAGGGCGACTTGGCCATCGACTAGAACAACTGGAACTTTTGATTGGGCGCCCGCAAGCGATAGCCTCAAGCCTTCCTGGCCGGCCAATAGCGGCCGTGTCGGAAGTACGTCCAATATCCGAACGATTCCTGCCTCATCCAGAGGTGCCGTTTGCTGATCCGCAATCGGTTCTGCCCCGATGGGTTCCTGATCTTCAGGCAAAAGCTGAAGCGCGCCGGCGACGTCGCCGCCCAAGCGATCAAGAAGCGCGAAGTCGTTGGCAGGTGAAACACCCAACGCCTGCGCCGCAACAAGACGCTGGCTTTCTTCTGGCAGCAGGCCGCCGAAAAATGGCCGGCATTCACGGCGAGAAAAACATTGTGGACGCTTCGGAAGTGAGGCCGACAGTGGAGGCGTCTTTTCGTCATCAAGCCAAGCTTCAGCGTATGCGAAGCCGATATCGCCATACTTATCTTGGGTGAATTGCCCGACAATGCGACCACCCCACCAGACATTGAGAACCCTAACCGTCATTTTCTACGTTCACCGGGGGCTAGAATATCAATCGAACAACCCAGCGTTTGCAGAACCTGCAAAACCTTTCCTATCTGAGCTGTCGGCTTGCCGGCTTCGAGGTCCACGATGAACCTTAGGCCAACTCCAGAGACCCCGGCAAGCTCGTCCTGTCGCAAGTTTTGCTCCTTGCGTGCGCTGCGTACTAGGGCGCCGATATCGGCTGGACTTCTGACTTGTTTTGCCATCTTTATTTCCCGATCGGGAAAATAACAGCACATCAGCCGCCCTGTCGAGTACAATTTTCCCGATCGGGAAAATCATGAGCGCCCGATGATCTGTGTTTGGAAAAATTTCCCGATCGGGAAATTCAGATGGAGCCGATGCGGTGCCGGGAAACCTCGGCCGATTGGGAGTTATGGCCCCGCTGATTGGGAATGGCAGCGGTTCCTATCCTACTGAAAGTCTTGCAGACTAAATCACAACATCGGATTCCGATCCAGCTTCGATGGCGAAAACGTCCTATCGCACGTCGGGCGCCCTCCGCTAGGCGTGACAACAGTTTGTCGCCAAATCGACCTGCTGAGTCCTCCGGTCGATGCACGACAACAGTCGCACCAAAGGATCCGAGGACATGTCCTTCAAAAGGCCGACATGAACTGGTGATCGCAAACATCTACGCTCTCGGCATCGAGAAATGGTGCGGCTCGTTCCCGGTGACCTCCGGCCTGCTGCGTGTCGGGCTATCGCCCCGCGCCCCAGTCGGCCACGCGGCTCGCGACCGCCTCGAGATCCCCACTACGGTCCCGACGCGCATGGCCAGCAGGCCGGGACCCAGTGTTTCATTGGCTTGCCGTGCTTCTCGGCATAGATCTCGCCCATCCTTTTCCTGAATACCTCCGTCGCCTTGCTGGCTCCCTGGATCGGTTTCCACCCGTCCGTGGTAGAGAACACGAAGGGCCCATGATTCTCTGACTGGCGCCTCTTGATGCGGTCGAGCAGTTGTATCACCGGCACGGAGAGCATCACGAGTTCGTCGCGGTCGGATTTGAAGCGCACCGCGGGGATCGTCCACGTGCGCTTCTCAAGATCGAATTCACACCACTGCACCAAGCGGACGTCCCGGTTACGCTGGCCGGTCAGCATGAGCGCTTTGAAGTACTCGCCCCAGGGATAGGCGGTTGTCTCGGCGCGGGCCCAGTAGGCTCGGACCTCATCGGCGTCGTGTTTTCTATGCCGCTTGTTCTTCTGGAGCTTCATCTCCTCGTTAGTGAGCTTGGTCAGCGGCGACTCCATGACGCCAAGCTCGGCCCGGCGCTTAGGCGCGATCACCCACTCGAAGAACCTCTTCAGCAAGCCGAATGCCTCGTAGGCGCTGGCCGCAGCGGGGCGGTCGCGGATCGCTTCGATCACCCGCTGCACCTCGACACCGGTGACCTCCCGGAGCGGCTTGTCGATCCAGGGATTTCGCTGCGGATCGAGGAACTCGCGCGTGAGTGTCCCTTGATCCTTTTTGGCGTTGCGGTTGCGCTTCCGCTCAGGCGGCCACGCCACGTAGTCGCTCATGGCTTGTCGGAAGGTCGCTCGGCCCAGCCTTTCCGCTTCGAGTCGGACACGGAGCTTTTCCGCGGCCGGATCGACGCCTGCCCTATTCATCTCCTTCCATGGAGAACTAATTCACGGGCCTCCTTCACCGACATCTTGTGGGCATTTCCCACAACTCGACGAGTGGTGTTCCCTGCGCCGCCGAACCGGCCCAGCATCGTCCAAGAGCGATGGCCCTTCGAGCCTATGCGCAACTCGAGGTCCGGAACGTCAGGGTCTCGGCGGTATTCCGCGGCGCTCGTCTTTCTGGGCGGCCTCCTTCTGCTATTCCTGCGATCGCCTGCCATCGGACCATCCTTTCCTAGCTTTAAGGCGGGGCAGCCGGCGGCTGCCGGTCGCGCCCCGCAACGCTAATGAAACCCCTACTTCTAATTAAGTCAATAATATCACATAGTTATGGTGCGCCCGACAGTTAAATACTGCTCCTGCACGCGATTGAACGGTTCCTTGCAGGGGATCCGGCGTGCGCTTTTCAGGGTCGGTGCGCTGGGGCGCTCGTCTTCCGATTTCGGCGTGGGCACTTGCCGGGTTTCGGCTGAGCCGTTGTGGTCATCCGCCGAGGGCTATCCCGGCAAGTTGGGCGGGCACGGCTTGACCCGGTCGCGACTTCCGGCCGCAGGACAGACCAGCTTTCCCAACTGGCGTCTCTCCGGGCGCAGTAGGAACGGCGCGGTGTGGGTCCAACTGGGTCAGTAGATATGACAGCATGACGAGGAATCTGGCTGAACGAGACTGACGGGAGATGATCGCAGAGAACTTGCAGACGACAGGCGTTCCAAAAAGTTGCGGCGTTCCTGACGGCGACTGCCGGCCGCTGGCGCGGAGCGTGCTGGCGGCTCATAACCGCTTGGTTGGGGGTTCGAGTCCCTCCGGGCCGCGCGGAGACAAATTTCAGTCCAGTATAGCTATCAGCACCGTTAAGACCACGGCGGTCAAGGCGGCAAATATGACTGCAAATGTGAGATTGCGTCCTAGAGACCTGACAATCGCATGAAGGGCGTTTGGAGAGGTCGCACCCTTCGCTGAGGAAGCAGAGATGCCAGACGCGGTGTGCATTCCGACCGGACTATCACCACTTTTTTGGTCGGGCATTTTGGCCATGCTTGGTCTCCACCAGGTGACGGTCTCTCAGGCAATACTAGCAACCACCGCGCTAAAACCCAACAGGTTCTGGCTTCACTATGGCCCCGGTGCCGTTCACGATCACCCGAGGCGATGGAAGGCCTGTTCGAGAAGCAAGTGGAGACCAGCGCTGCGCTGGATGCCCTGATTGCTGATCTGACGGCGCGTCGCTCCCAACTTTAGGAACCGAGATGAGCCATCTCTTTGCTGTCTCAGCCGTCGCTCTGGCCTTCTCCCGCTCCGCCGGGGTGCGCGGGATCAGAAAGACATCTCCGTGGGTCTCAGTGTCTTGGTCAATGATGACTAGGCAGAAGCTTGCACCTGCTCAGGCGTTCTGTGCCCTCCTCCCAATGTTCACCAGCAAGGCGATGATGACGGTGCCTGCGATGAAGACGAATGCTGCGGCAGCGATGGCCGGACTGATATTCTCCCTGATTGTAGAGAACATCTGACGGGCAAGGGTGCGTTGGTTAGGTCCGGCCACGAACAATGTCAGGACGACCTCGTCCAATGACGTTGCAAACGCAAAAACGGCACCGGAAACGATCCCCGGCATTGCCAGGGGAAGAGTCACGGTTCGCAATACCACGTGGGGCGCTGCTCCCATGCTCGCCGCAGCGTGCTCCAAGCGATGATCGATCCCCTGCAGAGATGCCGTCACGTTGACCACGACAAACGGTATAGCGAGAACCGAATGAGCAATGATGACGCCGAGATACGTATTGGCGAGACCGTACTGGGCGAACATAAGCTGCATCCCTACCCCCAGCACAACCGCTGGGACGACCATGGGCAGCAAGAAGACAGTACGGATGAACCCAAATAGTAACGAAATCTTCTTTCCGCGAAGACCCAGAGAGCCAATTGTCCCGAGAATAGTAGCAAGGACCGTCGTTCCAGCACCGATTACCAGGCTATTGAAGATCGAACGGCGCCAGGCGTCTGCCGTGAGAAGTTCGTGAAACCACCGGAGAGAGAAGCTTGGGATCGGGTAGTTGAGGAACACGCTGTTGGTAAAGGCCAACGGCAAGATTGCGATCAAGGGAGCCATCAGAAAGAAAACGACGGCTGCTCCGAAGACTAGCTTTGCGATGGTCAACGGCTTCATGTCCGAGCCTCCTCAGAAGAAAGCCGCAGATAGACGATATAGAGCAGGATCGTCGCTATCAGGAGTACTAGGCCGAGTGCGCCTGCCATGCCCCAGTTCGCAGCACCCGTCGCATAGTAGGCAATAACCGAACTTATCATTTGATCCTTGGCACCGCCGATAAGCGCGGGCGTAATGTAGTAACCAAGTGCACTCATGAAGACGAGCAGCGATCCCGAAACAACGCCGCGAAGCGAGAGGGGAAGAAGCACAAGGTAGAAGGAGCGGACCGGATTTGCCCCGAGCGATGCGGCCGCAGGCATCAGATTCTTGGGAATACTGATCAGCACACTGAAGATTGGCAGCACCATGAACGGCAATAGCACGTGGGTCATGGCGATCACGACCCCTACCCTGTTGAAGATCAAAGGGATAGGCCCGCTAGTCAAACCAACTGCTTGAAGTGTGGAGTTGATTAGTCCGTTGTCCTGAAGCAGGATGAACCAAGACGCTGTTCGAACTAGAAGCGATGTCCATAGTGGCAACAGGACCGCGCCCAGCAACAACTGCCTGGTCCACCCTGTGACTGAGGATGCGACCATTGCGAACGGCATGCCCAGCAGAATGCAGCAAATCGTGACAGTAGCGGCGGTAGTGAGCGTCCGGATCAAGGTATCCCGGTTGGCGGACGTTCCTGCTGGAGCACTCGTGATCGATCCATTTACGTCCCGGGTCAAATCCACGGCGGCGAGCAGGTTGCGGTCCGTTATTGGAGAACTCGCTGCGTCTTGGATAGCAATCCAGAATGCAGGATCACTCCAGCGATTGTCGATCGTCGTAAGGTCGCTAATGTTGGGGTCGGATGAAACGGCGGATTTTGTTTTACTCATCAGGGTGCGGAAGCCTGATTTGGCGCTGTTCAATCGCCGAACGAGATCACCAAAAAGCTCGTCGTCCTTGATGCCCCGGATGTCGGCTGCAAAAGCCTTTTGAGCATCAGCGGGAGGAGCGCTCGCCCTGTCCCACCCCTTTAATGCAGAGGCGACCGTTGGCAGAGCACGAGATGCGACGGGGTCGGATACTGCCGACTTCATCATGGTCGCGAGCGGCGCGACGAAGAAGAAGACGAGAAAGAGTGCCAGCGGCGCTACCAACAATAACGATGCGGCTTGTTTCCAGAGCCAAGTGTCCTTCATGCCACGATCCAGCATTGTTCTGGAGAGAAGGAAGCGACAACTTCATCGCCAACGCTCAATGGCGAGGATTTACGGTTCGCCTTGACGATCAAGTCTTTCCCTTGGTTGCGAATGCGAACCTGCAGATGGTCGCCATGATAGACAATATCGGCGACCGTGGCGCTCAGGCGATTGCTGGCTGGCACATCGGAATTGATCTCGACACGCTCAGGTCGAACCGAAACCTTGACCGGTTTGCCCACGTCGGCAATCGTCGAGGTTCGGACCTCGATATTTGCGCCGCTTTCGAGATGGACACCTAAGACACCATTTCCGGCACTCTTGACCTTGCCCGTTAGAAGGTTCGTTTCCCCGATGAATTCAGCAACGAACTGCGTCTGTGGGTTATCGTAAATTTGTGCGGGCGTTCCGATCTGTTCGATTTTCCCGTGATTGAAGATCGCAATCCGGTCGGACATGGTCAACGCCTCCGTCTGATCGTGAGTGACAAAGACGATCGTCAAACCGAGCCTTCGGTGGATGTCACGGATGTCGAGCTGCATTTGCTCGCGAAGCTTTTTGTCAAGAGCACCGAGGGGCTCGTCCATCAAGACGACTTCAGGTTCGAATACCAACGAACGTGCCAGGGCCACACGCTGTTGCTGTCCCCCGGACAGCTGGATCGGTTTCCGATCCTGAAACGCGCCCAACTGCACCATATCGAGCGCCTTCCCGACCCTCTCCACGATCTCAGATCTGGAGACACCCCTCATTTTCAAGGGAAACGAGACATTTTCTGCAACGGTCATGTGGGGAAACAGAGCGTAGTTTTGAAAAACAACGCCCATATTGCGCTTGTAAGGCGGCAGGCCGTCGACACGCTTCCCGCCAACAGATATCGCGCCGCTGGTCGGCTTCTCGAAGCCCGCAAGCATCATGAGCAAAGTCGTTTTGCCCGAGCCAGAGGGGCCCAGCATGCTGACAAACTCGCCCTTTGCAATCGCGAGGTCGAGATTGTCGACGACAGTCATGATCCCGAACGATTTGTTGACTTTTTCGAATTGAATGAAGGCGTTTGTCATGTAAGCCGACTCTTCTCTAACGCGAACTGCTGAAACAGCCGTTCGACAAGGGGCCTCCGAGGAGGCCCCGCACCAATAGTTACTGACCGAGCCAAGCGTTGAATCGCTGGGTCAGTTCCTCAGAGTTATCCGTCCAGAAGTCGACATCCAAGGGAATTGCGCCCTTAAGATTTTCTTCCGAGGTCGGGGATTCTTTCTGGTATTTCTCCGGCACGAGCTTGGAGGCGCCAAGATTTGGCAGGCCGTAAGCAATGTATTCGGGCAACTTGGCCTGGTTTTCGGCTTTGCTTGCGTAGGCAATGAAGTCCATGCCCGCGTCCTTGTTGGGAGCATCCTTCAGAATGACCCAGCTATCGATAGCGTAAACGCTGCCTGGGAACACGAAGCCGAAATGCTTGCCTTCGGAGCGGTTGATGCCGGTGATACGACCATTGTAGGCTGCTGTCATAACGACTTGGCCGGAAGACAGGAGCTGGAGGGGTTGCGCACCTGCATCCCACCAGACGATGTCTTTCTTCAGCTCGTCGAGCTTCTTGAACGCACGGTCGACTCCGCCTTCGGCGCTGAGGACCTTATAGACCTCATTAGCCGGAACGCCGTCCGCCATCAGTGCGAATTCGAGCGCATATTTCGGCCCCTTGCGAAAACCACGCTTGCCTGGGAATTTTTTGGTATCCCAAAAGTCCGCCCACGTCTGAGGTGCTTCCTTAAGCTTGTCAGCGTCGTAAGAAAGACCAGTTGACCAAACAATGTTACCAACACCGCAATCACTGACGGCTGCTGGCAGGAAGGACTCCTTACCTCCAAGCTTCTGCCAGTCGATCTTTTCGTAGATGCCGTCCGCGCAACCAAGAGCCAATTCCTCGGACTCTACTTCGACAACGTCCCAGTTCGGCGTTCCAGCCTTAACCTTGGCCTGGAGAACACCGTACCCGCCATCCCAGCTCTCATCGAGAACCGGTTTGCCGGACTCCTTTGCATATGGTTCGAAGAAAATTTTGCGCTGTGCGTCTTGGAAATTTCCACCCCAGGACACAACTGTGAGATCACGAGCTTGGGCGGCGAGGACGCCAGTCACCAATACTGTTGACGCAATGAGCGAGACTTTCAGGAGTTTCATCGGCGTTCCCTTTTGTTGGTTTGAACCTCGAACAGGAAACCACGTTTTGCCACTTTTGGAAGTGAGCGTTGGGGGCTTGGTGACTATTCTCACCGCTGGTGATCGCTGCTTAGAGGGTTAATACGTGGGCGGGGTGATGGCGCTCAGAATTTCACTCTCCCCATCGTGGACATTCCTGAATCGATGTGGAAGACGGCTGTCAAAATAGTAACCATCGCCCGGGCGCAAAATTTTCTGCTGTCCGCCCACGGTAACCTCAACTGCTCCCGACAGGAGCATGCCTGCTTCCTGGGCCGCATGGGTGAACGCTTCGCCAGAATCTGCCCCGACCGCGTAACGCTCGTGGAGCATTAGAAGCTGCCTATTGGGATGATCGAGGCCAATCACTCGATATGAGATCGTATCGACCTTGCCAATTTCTACGAGATCTTGGGACGTGTAGAATGGGGTATACGGTAGGCTAGACTGCAAATCTGAGAAGAAACCCGGCAGCGTGGTACCCAGCGCGTCCAAGACGGCACTCAGCGTGTCGATCGAGGGGCTCATCCGATCCCGCTCAATGAGGGATATCGTCGAGTGTGAGATCCCCGAACGTGCTGCAAGTTCTCTAACACCCAAATCGCGACGACGACGTAGCTCTCTGAGCTTCACCCCAATTTTTGGCATGCGATTTCCCTTTAGAATATGCGCCTTCGCTAGCATGGCATTGGTGAGCACGCACGCCTATCCACAATGCGTGCAGTCCGCGAGCCGCGGTGAAAATACTGAACACCTGTCTAGTGGGCAATTGTCTGAGTGGCTTCAGTACGGGATGCTTCGTTCCAGCACGCACATAGGAGAACCTCATGACATCGCGGCTCGACGCCCTGAAAGGCAAATTTACACGGATCAAGGAACCGAAGCGCGACGCAGTTTCCGACACTGCTTCGATTGAAAAGACGGTTAAGGAGATCATCGCTAGCGTACGTGAGCGGGGCGACGCCGCGGTGCGTGAATACTCGGTGGCGTTCGACAAGGCCGACGTCGCGAACTTCGAGGTTACCGAGGAAGAGAAGCTGAAGGCCATCGCCGATCTCGACCCGCAAACCCGCGAAGACACTGAGTTCGCCATTGCAAACGTCCGCCGGTTCGCGGAAGCTCAACTCGGAACCATCCTGCCACTCGAAATCGAAAGCCTGCCGGGCCTACACCTTGGCCACCGCGTCATTCCCATCGAGATCGTGGGCTGCTATGTTCCGGGGGGTCGTTACCCCCTCCTCTCGGCACCGGTCATGACCATTGTCCCGGCCAAGGTCGCTGGTTGTGACCAGGTGATCGCATGCCTTCCGCCGAATGCTCATCCCGCAATGATCGCAGGCTGCCATCTCGCTGGCGCAGACCGCATCTTCCGGGTCGGAGGAGCCCAAGCGATTGCGGCTATGGCATACGGTACGGAAACGATCCCCGCAGTCGACAAGATCGTTGGCCCGGGCAACGCCTTCGTCAATGAGGCGAAGCGCCAAGTATTCGGTCAGGTCGGAATCGATCAGCTCGCTGGCCCGAGTGAAATCTTCATCGTTGCCGATGAGACGGCCAATCCTGCAACCCTCGCAACTGACATGCTGGCCCAGGCAGAGCACGACGTACGCACCCGCGTCGGCCTTGTTACAACCGACCGCAAGCTGGCAGAAGAAACAATCAAGGAAGTAGAGAAGCAGCTTGAAACTCTCTCGACAGCTCCTGTCGCCAGCGTTGCCTGGAAGGATTATGGTGAGGTCACCGTTGTCGATGATGAAGAAACCATGATCGCCTACTCGGATTACATCGCGACGGAGCACCTTCAGGTCCATACCCGTGATCCACAAGCGACCGCTAAGAAGCTGCGCAACTACGGCTCCCTCTTCATTGGCGAATTGGCCAGCGTCGTCTACTCCGACAAGTGCTGTGGCACAAACCACACGTTGCCTACGATGGCTGCTGGCCGTTACACCGGTGGCCTCTGGGTTGGCTCCTATGTAAAGATCGCCACGCACCAGTGGCTGGATGAGCGCGGTGTTGCAGCAGTCGCCCCCGCGGCCGTTCGGCAGAGTGCCACAGAAAAGCTTGAGGGCCACCGCCGCGCAGCAGCGCTTCGCCTAAGTCCCCAGCAGCTTGCCGCAGCAACTAGGTAAACTGATTAGCGCTAATCGCGATAATCAAATTTTGCGGCAGTGGGAGGCCGCCCGGCAAACGAAACCGGGCGACCTTTTCTTCTGAGCGAGCGCCTCATTGAATCTTGTAGTAATCGAGCGCCGTCTTCGATGGCATGCGATACCGAGGCATACAGCAAGAAGCACTTAACCGAGAGAAATGTCGAAGGCGGCCACATTGTCTTGCACGTCCCGAAGCCCTTTATGGGAAGCGTGACGAAGCTTCCCGTCATCCGTCCAGGCTCGGTATCGATCTCTGCGATAAGTGTCGGTTTGACCCAGACCAGATTTTTACGGGTGCCGCTGTAAGCGACCGGAGGCGGCTTCCCATTTGATCCGATCCAGCATATTCCCGGCGACGGCGATAAATTTCACAGTGCGTTAATGCGATCGGTCGAAGCCCTTGAGTTTTACACCGATGCCGATACGGTCCGGGCCGCATTCGTCGATGCTGCCCATGAAGCAGGCATGCGCGTACTTCCCGACGACATGGCCGAGATGAAAAAGGGCTAGCTCACCCTACATCGTCCAGGTCGCAGCGATCTAGCGGGCGCGAAACGTTCAGGGATTGAAGTGATTAAGCTGTGGCTATCGTGTGAACAGGCAAGTGGATGATCGGCCGCCACCAGACGCTTGCCACGCATTGGTTGTCGGGATTAAAGGTGGCCTACCAGCCCTTTGGACCCTCGTCTCGCCCGCTGACGGCTCGCGTGCTTTTTCTGACTTCGTACTGAGGTTCGTGGGCGGAAAGCAGAGGACCCGCAGCAATCGATTGCGCACTAGGTTCCGATTGGAAGTACACGTAACCTTCCTGCCGGGGTGGATTCATATCCTTAGGCCCTCTTCGCACTGCTCCTGGCCATAACACCTGTCCGCTAATGAGCCGATCGCGGGCGAAACCCTCTTTGCGCCCCAATTCCGGCCGCACTTATCCCAGAAACTCGTGGCGGTTGCTTCCGACTTACCTGGGCAATCTTTCCGTGACTATACCTCCAGCAAGTCGGGTCGAGGCACTTGCCACCAGTGTGTCCACGCGAACTGACCGAACCGTGCAATCACGTAGACGACAACTGCGGTCGCAATCAGCAATTCGAAGACCGCCAGCCCGTGGGTTTGGTCGATTAGTTTCTGTCG